>CALXTC010000013.1 GCA_944391325.1 uncultured Candidatus Saccharibacteria bacterium
CTAAATATACAGATGATTAGGTAAAACAGTACTAGAAAGGCAATCGGAACCACCATGTCACCGAGCATGTTGTACTCCTTGCCGTCGCGGTAGTAATGCGAGTCGCTAGACACCTTGTCGGACAATACAGCCATAGTGTTGGCGTCAACATCTGCCTGGACGCTATTTTGTAATAACTGAGTGGCGACGGTGCTGTACTTACCATTGTCGAATAGACCGATGTGTTGACCGTAAACCTCAATCTTATTTTTGCTCAAATCGGCAGGATAATACACGTAAGCCTCGACCTCGTTTGATTTGACCATCTCGATACCCTGCTCGGTATTGTCGACAGTTTGAATGTTCAGTTGCTTCAATAACTCGTCATTAATTAACTGACTGTCGTCGGTGACAGCCATGCTAAAGGACTGATCAGCTAGTTTATCTGTCAAATCATCTGATGAGGCATTGGCAAAGAAGCTGATGGCAAAGATGCCGGCTAGTAGTAGTGGAAAGGCGATAATGCTAAGCCAAAAGCTCTTCTTTTTTAGCATGCGTATTACCTCGAAGCGATAAACGATGCCAAAGTTATGGCCTAGAAGATGGCGACGATTATTGTTAGGTGATTTACTCATGATGCCCCTCCCCTGCAAAATCAATCAACTGCTCGATACCTGATTCGTCGGGTCGACCATAAATCTCAACAAAAATATCGTCAATACTGGCGCCGTTATGCTTTTTCTTAATCTCGGCAACGGTGCCGTATTCCTGGGCAATACCGTCCTTTAGTAATAAAATTCGGTCGCAGGTTTTCTCTACCTCGTCCATTTGATGGCTAACCATAATAACAGTGGCGCCCTGTTTGTGTAGACCAAAAATGATATCCATCAGCAGGCGACGATTAACAGGGTCAAAGCCCTTGGTTGGTTCATCAAGAATGAGCAGCTCGGGCTGATTCATGATGGCGATGCCTAGCTGAATCTTTTGTTGCTGGCCACCGCTGAGTTTGTCAACAATGGTGTGGGAATATTCATCTAATCTAACCTGGCGTAAATAGTTTAGCGAGAATTCCTTAGCAGCGGTCTTGCTCATCCCCTTTAGTTGGCCAAAGTAAACCATAACATCTAGAACTGGCTCCTTTTTGTATAGGCCACGCTCCTCGGGTAGGTAGCCAATATTAATGCCACCATCGACTCGGAATGGCTGACCGTTGATTAGTAATTGACCGTCGGTTGGCTGATAAATACCTAGCAAAGCTCGCAACGTGGTAGTCTTGCCGCTACCGTTAGAGCCTAACAGTCCAAATATTTCGCCACGATTGACAGTAAATGATAGATCCTTGACGACCTCCTTGTCGCCAAACACCATGCGGAAGTGGCTGATGTCAACAATTGGCCGAGACTTAGTTGTAGGCACTACCCCCCCCTGTTTATTAGATTAGGTTTTGTCATAGCGTTTTTAGTATAACTAAAACAATAGCCCGCTACCATAGATTTGGCGGGCTATTGTTGTAAAATTTAGTTTTTAGTTAGTTTGAAAGGTTGTCTAGTAACTGTCCTTGTTCAGAGCGATTCATCATCTCTAAATATTGGTACATTTCTGGATCGCTAGTCGATGTTACGTTAACAGTAGTACCAACCTGAGTTAAGTTGTTATTTAACAGTGTGCTCGACTGTAGTAACAACTGTGGATTATCCTGGATGAATTCCTGGATAGTCTTGCTGTCCGATGGAATATCTATAGTTGGCGTCTGGTTGGCCAGATTGATAGTAATATCAATGTTTGGCTCATTATCGCCCTGGGCAGCGTATGATATGCCGACCTTGTTCAACTGTGGGCTGAAAGTACCCTCAATCCAGAACTTTAGCTCTAGGCCAGTATCGTCAATTTCTTCGCCGATTTCAGCTAATTCATCGTCGTCTAAATCTGTAAAGTCGGCCTCAATGCCATTATCGTTTAGACAGCTAGACAATGTTTGAATGACATTGGAATTGACTAGTTGATGAACAAAGTCGCCGTAGCGACTGCCATCTAGGCTAATCTGATAAATCTTGCCATCCTGGTCGCTGTTGGTGTCATCTATAACTAGAAAGCCAGTGTCCAATAGAGCGTCAACAATCTGCTGCTGGCTAGCGCGATTATCTAGCTCGTCCTGGGTGATGTCAAAACACTGTAGTACATCGTCTGGGTCGGCGGCGTTGCCGTTGGAGTCAGTGGCGGACACGGTGGTCATACTGCTCAGGGTTTCGCTATCGATGGTCAACCATTGATCGTTGACGCCTAGTGTATCTAAGTCCACCCCACTGGCGCTTAGCATGGTGTTGATATCGTCAGAGGCGTTTAGTTTTAGGTACAGATTACTCCCATCGCTGACGAAAGCAATCTGACCTATATCCATACTGTTGTTGCCATCTTTGATGTTAATGCTAATATCGCCACTAGCATTACTGTTGGCTAGATAGCTAACGGCTCCCTTGACAGCAATGCTATGTTCGTCATCATACATAGATACGTCGTAGTTTAACGAATTCTCGCGATTGCTCATTACGCTATATAGGGCGTTGCGGACGATGTTGTATTTATTGCAAACAACGCAAAAATACCAAATTAGTAAACCAGCAATAATGATTAGTGGAATGCCAATAATCAGAATCCACTTTAGTGGCGATGACTTTTTGTTGGCTGCTGTTGGTGTATTGGATGTGCCAGTGTTAGCTGGTCCAAAGCCGGCTGGGTTAGAGTTGGTCGGCTGACTGGATGAGCTTGGAAATAGCGCCCCACCAAATGTTGGTTGAGTGGCCGGTGGCGTGTTTTGACTAAATTGAGTTGTCGATTGTTCCGGGCTGGCTGGCGTTGCTGGCGGTTCTACGCTAGTTGATGCGGTCGCCGGCTCGCTAGAATTAATTGTCGCTGACTGGTCTGTGCTGGCTGGTGGATTACCAAATGGATTTTCCCCACCCGCGGCCGGGGCTGGATTCTGCCCGTTGCCTGATTTAATATCACTATCCATACATTCAGTGTAACATAAGCAAGATGTGAAATGAAAAGCGACCCCGCACGTGTAATGCAGGGCCGCATGGAGCCACTAGGTTTGATTTTGACGAGCCTAGCTACTCGTCGGTGGCAGCGTCGTCGCTCTCGCCGTCGTCCTGGGAAGAAGTCTCATCCTCATCGCTCTCCTCCAGTGCCTCGCAAAGCAGGCTGGTGATGAAGTCGAGTGCGATCTCGGCGGTTGCGCTTCTGCTGAGGCCAATGGACAGGTTGATGTCATCGGACTCGTAGCCAGGATTGACGATGCTGACAATCGTGTTGACGATCTGCCTGACCATGTTGTTGACGCTGTCGTGATCCTCAATGTAGGCGATGGCGATCGCAACGGCAACCATGGAGTCAGCAAGGACGATAGGCTCGTTAGCGTCGATGAACTCCAGCTTGCCGATCTCGTCGACCACGTTCAGGATCTGATCCTGATGGTTAGAATCCAGGTCGCTGACGGCAAGCATGTCGACGTTGTTGCTCTTGTCGGCGATGCGAAGCCCCAGGCCAAACTCATGCCTGGGCGCCAGCTTGGTGTTGAAAGACATCTCAACGACCACCTTGTCGTCCAGAACATGCAGGGTTGCCACAACATTGATCTTGGACTTGGGCATATTTGCCACCTTTCAGTCGCTGTTTTCTGGCCTGTCCAGAAAACCTGATGGTAACTTTATTACATAATAGTCTAATTTGTCAATACTAAAAGATGGACCCCACCCTGGTGGATGGGGTCATTGGTGCAGACAACGCTAGGCTTTCTCGTCCTCGTCGGACGCAACCTCCTGTTCCTTGATAGTGTCAGTTGCCGTGGTCTCCTGCTCGTCGTTGGTCGTGGCCTCCTGCTCGTCCAGGTGCTCATCTGCTGCACACATGATAGGTATCACCTTTCGGTCGATTTGCCACCCAACGGCTTTGGGTAACTGTGCTCATTCTATCAGTGCATAATGCGTAACGTCAATAAAAATAATGGGCCGATGAGCCTTGATGAGTATTTGCCGTGTCGGTGTTATAATCTGCTTATGGATAAGGAAATCTATCGTCATCGAGATTATGTGCAAAGTGAACTAAATCGAATCAAGCATATCACTAATAATGACGCTAGGTTGGCGTCGTATCGTGAATTAGCCAATTATCATGCCCTGCAGACGTGGAATTTTCAACACGAGCGTCAGATTCATTTATATGTGACAATTATATTTGGTGTGATTATGCTAGTAGCCTGGGCGGCGCTGTTTGGCTGGCTGATGGCTGTATCTAGTGCGTATAATATTGTCACCTGGTTGCTAATCGCCCTAGTGGCGATTCTAACGGTTCTAGAGGGATGTTATCTGGGATACTACTATCGAATGGAGAATCGAACGCAGATACTCTATCCGCTGGATCGAAAAATATATGATGCCATTCAGGCTATGCTAAAATAGATGTGTTATGGAGCTGAAACCGGCCGGCGATAAGGTCGTCACTACTACTGGAAAAGTCAAGCAACGACTAATCCGTCCCATTGCGACTAATTATGATAGCAATCCTAGGTCGTGGAAGTTTTGGCGCAACGCTTTCCTGATTTATTGGATCTTTTCGGCGGTTGGTCATGTATTGGAACTTATCTGGGTCAACCTGCCTCTGCTGGTTGGGCAACCTCCAACTAATGTATTACCATTATTTGTCGTGGCTGCGCCATACGGCTTCGGTGCTTTGGCTCTAATTTGGGTGGTCTATCCGTTAGTTCGAGATAATAGGGCTAGCGCATTATCCGTTTTTGTAATTAGTTGTTTTCTAGGCGGCATTGTCGAATTTATTTGTGCAGCGGCTATCGTGGCGGTGTCGCCTGACCATACTAATGTGTTCTGGGATTATAGCGACCAACCGTTTAACCTATTTGGTTTTGTCTGTCTAAAGAATTGCCTAGCCTTTGGCGTAGCATCGGTGCCGGGAGTCTATTGGGCCTTTCCAGTTGTTAATAATATGATCAACTGGCTGGATGAGCATTGGCGCAAATTGTTGAATATTGGTACGGTCGTGCTATTTGTTGTCTATATGGCTATCCAGGTGATGTTTGTTAGTGGTAATCCACCATCAAAGGTATTCAACTTACCTCGCCCTTATTTTGACATTGGTGGTGTTTGTGAGGAGGGCGGCCCCTGTCCACCGCCCAAGGAAAAACTTAGCCATTAGAACTATTATCGGCTTGTTGTTGTGATAGAATGGCTTTAGGGTAGATACGGGCTGTTCATTAATAATCGGTTCGCGACCACTAATAGTGGTCAAATTTTTTGTGTCTGGGGGGATGCAAAATGAGTAGTTTGTGTGACAAGCAGATCGTCGCTCGGTGTCGAGCTGGCAACGAGTCGGATCTGGTCTTTCCGTTCAACGAGAACCTCGTTCGTCCGTGTTCATACGATTTGCGACTGGGTTGGGACTACAAGGTCGAGAAAAAGCCGCCGTGGTGGCGACGTCTGTTGCGATGTGTTGAGCCGGTTGAGCCATGGGACAAGCAGTGGATCGATAAGCGTGCCTTTAATGGCTGGATTATCATTCATCCAGGCGAGTTGATTCAGGCTAGTTCTGTTGAAAGCGTCAACCTTACCGGCTTGGTGTATGGTCGACTGACGGGTCGTAGCACGACTGGTCTAGATGGCCTGTCTGTCCATTTGACCAATGACCACATTGATCCGGGCTACCACGATACGGTGACATTCATGATTGAAAATCATGGATGCGTTCCGATTAAACTGCCGATTGATGCACCGATTGCTCAAATTATCTTTGAGCAGTGCGACATCATGCCCGACAAGCGTTACGGCAAGCGCCCGGATGATGCCTATCAAGGGTCGACTAGGCCAACTGCTGCACTTACATTTCCCTAGCCTGCTACTCTACCCTATTTACCTGGGCGCCCATTCGTGGGCGCCCTTTTCATTGTTGGGAATGTAATTTTAACCACATCATCATCTGGTGCGTATTGACCAATAGGGGTGGGTGTTTTATACTTTAACCAGTAGCGGGTTGCTACTATGGGTTAATTTAATAAACGAAAGGAAAATAGGCAATGAAAAAGCTTGCTAAAATTCTGGCGAGTTTTGCTGCCGTAGCGTTTGTCGTTGCGCCTGCCGTACCAGCTAGTGCAGTCGCAATCCCTGAAGCCGTTGATGGGGCGATTACGCTACAGGCGGGTGCTACATATGATGGTGGTGCTATTCCCGCCGACACCAAAGTCGTCGGTAATGGCGCAACTATTGCAGGCACAGTCACTGTCGAGGGTGACAATGTCACCATTGATGGTGTTACATTTAAGACTGAGAGTGGTAACGCCATTGTTCTAAAGAGCGCCACAAATGTGGCTATTCAGAACAACAAATTTACTGGAGCTTTCTCGCGAGCAATATCGGGGAATCCAGTTGAGGTCAGCAATTTGAATATTGCAAACAATACGTTTAGTGGCGCGACAATCAGCGATAGTCATGACATCTACATTCAAGGTACCGGTAGTGGCGTAAATGTTACTGGCAACCATTTGGATGGTATTGTCCAATTGCGCGGTAATGCCAATGATGCTCGACTGGCTGATGTCGACATGAGCGACAACGTGTTCCAAACTGTAGCCAACGACAATACTGGCCATACTATGTTAATGGCAATGTATGTTGATGGTCTGACTGTTCACGGCAACGAAGCTACTCTAGGCGCTGGTGCCATTGCGCCAGTTGGCGATGCTATTTCGTTGAATGGCGGTATTAGCAATGCCGACATCACAGATAACACTATTAGTGGATTCTTGAATGGTATTTCGTCGTGGACTAGCAGGTACTTTGCAACTGCCGACGCAGTTAGCGATGACGTAAATATCTCGGACAATACTGTCTCAGGTGTGACTGGCGCAGGCGTGTCAGTGGCTGGTGGCACTAGTAATGTTAGTATTGCTGGCAACACCATCGATGGCGGCAAGTACGGCATTCGCGTGTATGCTGCTACGGATAACACGGCTAACTCAGGAGTTGAGATTGCGGGTGGCAATACTATCAGTAATGCTACTGAAGCAGCAATTTACGTTCAGGAAAATGCTGTTGCTGAAGGTGAAAAGGTTGAGGTTGTGACTAACGCTAACACCTTCACCAATAATGCGGCTGACATTGTTGCCGAGAATGACGCCGATGTCATTGATAAGGTAGAGGTAGAAGTGCCAGATACTACCGACCCAGTGACTGACGACGAGGAAGCTGCAACCGACGAAGCAGACGTTACTGCACCAAACACTGGTACTACTATCGCTAACTTCGCTTTAGTACTAACCGGTATTACCGTTGCAGTTCTAACTGCTGTATACGCAACCCGCTTTGCTAGTGCTAGGAAGTAGTTAATTAGCAGAGATACAGCAATCCGTAGCTACTATACGCCCCATATGGGGCGTATTTTGTATCACTCTAAGATGTGAACTCTTGACAAATTATCACGTTAGTGCAATATATAACGCAGACTTAAACATAATCTGTGTGGGTGATCCTATCGCATTGTCGTTACCAATGATTGGCCTGGCGGTGATCTGACGTCAGACAAGGTCATCGAGATGACATCCGACTGTGTCAAGCGCATGTTCAGCTTGGCTAAGATCAACTGTAGGGTCGAGATTGGGGCTAGGCCTGCGATTTCTCTGGCTGGTTGATACTATGTTCTCTCTGGGCCCCGCGTTTCGTGCGCGGGGCCATCTTCGCTTGTTTTTAGGGCAATTATCATGAGACTTAAAGGGGGCAATAAGCAACCGAACTGATGTGTAAATTGACAAAATAATAAAAGATGAGATAACGAGTAGTCTACGTGAGGTTATGCAATGAACAGCAGGCTAATGTTATATGTGTGATAATTCGCTAATAAACCTATATACTTCATCCCAGTTGTCGGTAACTAGGTCAGCTTCGTGGCAATCTGTGTTATAAATTTGTTTGATCATGACAGCGGTTGGGTCAGCTAAGCTTTTGATTTCACGTATGTTTTGCGGTGAATCATCGATATAGACATTGGCTTTAGCGTCAGTTTTGTGCTTGGTAAAAATTAGTTCATCAAATTGCAAACCAATTTTCCTTAGCCATGCCGCAGTATCGTCATAAGCCTTCTTATTAACCCACTCTGCCGGTGTTCCGACTAGTCTCTTAAATCCACGATGCGTTGCTACAACGATGGTATTGCCATTGCTACGCAGTCGATTAAGTGCCTCTATTGCCTCGCTGTTGGCTGGCTCTAGTAGGTACTGGCTATGTTTGACTAAGTCAATATAGAAGTCCTCAAAGACTTTAGCGGTTGGAAAATATTCTTTCCACCCAGATGCTTCGAATAAGTCAAAGGCGTCTGGCTCTGGTAGATTGTCGATACCCATAAAGTCGCTAGCCATGGCGCAGAAGTCGCCAATGCAACCGTCAATGTCTGTCATAATACGCATGTATGTATTTTATCATTGCACGGCTGTCTATATACTAAAGGTATGGATAAATTTCACCTAGAGACGCCATCGCTTGAACGTAAGCTAGATATTATTGATTATTTGGACGAATTTCGCAAGTACAAATCAGACCTAAATGGTTTTGGCATGCTAGCTAGAATATCAACCGAATTTAGTTTCGAGGAAGCGCTGGAACAATGTCTAAAGATGGTGGATGGCGATTATTCGTGGACACATGGCCGCTGCCCTAATAAAGTGTTCTTGCTGATTCGGGAGTGCGATAATCGAATAGTTGGCAATGTTCAAGTCAGATGGGATGTAACTGACGAGATGTTGCAATTTACTGGACATATTGGATATAGCATTCGCCCGACTGAGCGACGCAAGGGATATAACAAAATTAATCTATACCTCGGTTTAATCGAAGCTAAGAAGCTGGGGCTGGATAGCTGTGTGATTAGCTGCGAGGCATCAAACATTGGGTCAGATAAAACTATGCAGACATTGGGCGGTAGACTACTACGCAACGAGGTTGACCCATCGGATGGTGTTTTGACTAAAGTTTATTCGTTTGACGTTGATGAGGTGCTAAATAAATACGCCGATACCTACTGCGCTCTAGTATCTAGTGATTAACTGAATAAAATGAAACTTCTTATGTTAGCACTCTTGACGTTAGAGTGCTAACGAACTATATTAATGGTAGATAGATTGAGGGAATTCAAGTCTATCGGGGTAAGAAAAGGAGGAAAAAATGAGTAATCTAATTAAATACGATCCATTTGCCGAGCTGAATGCCCTGCAGCGTCGCTTCTTTGGTGATGACCTGTTCCTACACGATGCCGCTGTGAATATTCCGACAACTGACGTTTATGAAAAGGACGGCAACTTGGTGGTTGAGGCTCATTTGCCAAACTATGCCCGTGACGACGTAGACATTCAGGTTGATGGTGATAATCTAGTCATCAGTGCCGAGCGCCATGAAAAGGAAGAAGACAAGGGTAAGAAATACATCATTCGCGAGAGTTCCAGCAACTTCTATCGCACTATTTCCTTGCCTGAGCGTGCCAACAAGGACAACATTAGTGCCGATATGGTCAATGGCAAGCTGGTTGTCACTATTCCAATGACACCGCTACCATCAGCTCGCAAGATTGCGATTGGCGATGGTAAAAAGTCTGATAAATAGTCGCTAATTAATATAGCCAATTAACAGCCCCCTAACTAGGGGCTGTTAATCTATGGGTGACAACTATATAATATCGGTATGGATATGCAGGAAACTTTTGATAAATACTTCCCCGTTGTAATGGGTGATAAGGAAAGACCCTATTTGGTGCTATTTGACGCCCTAATTGGCTACGGCAAAAGCTATGTAGCGAGGCGATTAGCTGATATTGATGGTTCAATAATTATTTGCAATAATCAGGTGCGCTATCGCTTGAATGACTATGATGACCAACATGCTCAGGAATGGCACGAGCTACAACATCAACGAATCAAGGCGTTATTGGCAAATGGCAACAGCTTAATTATTGACGAGTGTTTGCCGATTAATTACCAAAAGAAGCTGGATTTTTATGGTAATTTGGGTGTTCCGATAATTGTTGTGCGCCTGGATTGCGACAAAGATGTCTGGACGCAAAGGCTAAAGGCGCGCCGATTTGACCCACCCCGTGAATACTCGGTTATTGACTATGATACCGCGGTTGAACTAAATTCACGCTACCCTGCCCATGTTCCTGACGAGTTAGTGGATTTTGCCATTGATACCACGGATAATGTTGATGAACAAATCGACAAATTGGCGGGCTTTATCGTCTCGAAAATCAATAGCGATCAATAAATTTTGGTTGAATAAGCGACTATTTACCGTGAACTTTATCGTAAAATAGCATTTATTCATGCTAAGTTTGAAACAATTCACCCATTTAGTGACGGCAATGGTCGGATTGGTCGAGTGCTAATTAATAACGCTGACTGCGTGGGTAAATGCTAATGTGATACAATTATGCTAAGTTAAAACAATGGATACTGAGACGAATACATTCAGCGTATACTGTCCAAAATGTGGCGCAGTAATGCGGAAGCGTCAGGCGAAGCGCGGGCCGAATGGGGGTGGGTATTTTTATGGGTGTAGTCGCTATCCTAGGTGCAACGGAACTCGCCCAATAGATGAGGTGGAGTCTACTTCTGAACGCTTGCAGTCGGAGACCGATGGAGCACAGGCAAATCGAAACAACAAAACTATATCACAGAATGACTACCCCACGCCTCTAGATGCACGTGCTCGTGCCGATGGGTATGGCGCGGTGTTCTTTGACACCATGGCATTACCGAACAAAGTGCTCGGCGCTATGTGCGACGGAAAGATCGGTAGAAATGAGCTGTTAAAGTTCTCAAAATGGCGTCTGGATATTCCAACTGTTAACCCTAATAATTTGCCAACAGACGGGCAGAAGGCTGTTTTGATGGTTGTTAACAAAATTATTAATCGTGGTACTATTACACGACTGTCGCCTAATCTAGAGAAGAATATACACAAAAAATTGTTAAAGCTTGGTGTGCAAGCTGACGATTCTGTTGGTCCTAAGACGATATTTAACACATACGCCAATTTTACTGCACCGCACATACCATCGCATTGGCATGATGGTGAGCCGCGTGATTACCTAGGTGGCATGTCTGGCGAGGAATATGTGTATAAGAAAATTATTCTGAATGAGATAGGTACGGAAAATGTACGTTGCATTGTGCCACAGGTATTTCTGGGCAGTCTGGTTAGACGGGCCGGCCAGAGCGCCAATAAAGCCTCAAAGCAACGCGTAGATTTCTTAGTATCAAACGGCGACGACGCGATAGTTGTTGAGCTGGATGATTCGACGCATGCTGGACATGGCGACAAGGATAATATGCGCGACGAACAATTGCGCAGGAGTGGTTATGATACGTATCGGATAACACTGGAAAATGGTGGCGATAATGAGTCGGTTGATAAACTGCGTGAACGGTTAAAGAGTATGTTCGATCGGACTGAATACGGTGCAAATGACGGATTTAGTATTCCATTGGCGGCTGTCAAGTTGGCTCACCAAGTACAAGTAACAATTCTTGCATTATTTGAAAGCGGGCTGATCGGCAATCCAGACGGTAGCGCCATATGCTTTGCGTCTGATAATATACCAAGCCTGCCAGTCAATTATCAGGATGCAATTGTTAAGGCGGCACTAGATGATCTGCTGGAGCTAGAGCGTAATGTGGCGTCATTATATATGGTGCCGCCGGCCATGAAAGATGTTGTGGCATATTCGTCTGATAAAGTGTATAGCGATGAGGATGTTCTGGTGTCAGTTAACGACATTGCTGATCATCCGGTTGGCAAAACCGTCTATATCCAAGATGTATGTTGCCCTGCACCGATCGACAATCCACTGTTGGGCAGATGGCAAGATCAAAAGATTAATTACAAATTGCCACGGATTTCGCTAGATAACGTGGAGCTGCTGGATCACCCAACTGCAGATATTGATCCATTGACCAGTGCGCGTATCGGCAATATTCACTATATATTTAATTATATATTTCGTTACGAAGCGTTTCGCGAGAATCAGTTGGCTGGTATAGTTTGTGGCATCAACAGAGACGACGTGGTTGTGCTGTTGCCGACAGGGTCTGGCAAGTCGGCTATATATCAGATGCTGACCTTTATCATGCCGGGGATTGTGCTAGTTATAGATCCATTGGTCTCTCTTATCGAGGACCAAGTTGACAACCTCTATCGAGCGGGTATTGATAAAGTGCTAGGCTTAACGGCCAATACGAAAGATCGTGTGGAGGTGATGAATGCGATTGCGCGGAAGCAATACATTATGGTCTATTCATCTCCCGAGAGGTTTGTCATTAAGGGATTTCGAAATAGTGTACAGATGTACTGTCAAAGTGATGATATTTGTATCTGCGCTATAGATGAGGCCCATTGTGTTTCAGAATGGGGTCATGATTTTAGACCATCATATTTGAACCTGGCCAACACGCTCAGGAGTATAACCAAGAATAAGCATGGTTCGGCCACGATTATGGCTTTAACTGGCACAGCCTCTGATGCCGTGCTAAACGACATGGTTAGGGATTTAGATATACCCAGCGACATGGTTATTCAGCCAACATCGTTCGATAGGCCAGAGATTCACTTTTCTATTATCCCGGTCAAATCTGCCGATAAAAGAAATAAACTAAAGGATTTACTGGAGAATACTATACCGGAGGATTTTGACGAGAACTTTAACGATTTTTACGCCTTGAAAGGTAAAAATAGCAATTGCGGGATTATTTTTTGCCCGCATATTGGTGGGGACTTTGGTGTAGTCAGAGCCTTGAGTGTCATTAATGAGCTTAACTACACTGCGGGTAATAGCGGTAATACCGAGCGGCATGATTATTGGCACGAGAATGACGACAGAACTATGATTCAGGCACGTGAGTATTATGGTCGCCAGACGGAGGCTGTCCGGTGTATGTCTGATGAGGAATGGGAAGAATATAAACGTCGAAGTGCGAAAGATTTTAAGCGCAACAAGTTCACTCTACTCTGTTCGACTAAATCGTTTGGCATGGGTATAGATAAACCAAACATTAGATTTACCATTAACTACTGTATGCCACAGTCTATAGAAGAGTTCTATCAGGAGGTTGGTCGAGCGGGTCGTGACGGCAAAATGGCTAGAAACTACATGTTAATCTCGAACGATTATCCGGACCGCAATGAGCACCTTGTGTCCGATAATGTCGCAATTGATGAGGTGGTTCAACAAACAAAAGATGCTGAGTCGTTTAACATGAAGGACGATGTAACACGTGTTCTGTACTTTCATAATGGGTCGTATGCGGGTATTAAGCGCGATAAGGATATCGTACGAAGGGTGGTAGAACATATAGATTTTTCGGATAGCAATCCGCAAAATGTAGCTCTAGATTACCCACGTAGTGATATTGAAAAGGCGGTGCACCGTCTGATTACTTTGGGCGTTATTTGTGACTATACGCTAGACTACGCCAGCGAGGAGTTCTCGCTATGGCCAGTGCAATGGACCAAGGAAAGCGTTATTGAACATTACAAGGAATACGTGTCCGGCTATCAGCGTGACGAAATGTTCATTAAGAAGAAAGTTCGTCCCCTTGAAGAATTAGATAGTGATGGGGTGGATTTTATTGCTGATGCGGTAGAAATACTGTTGTCTGATTTTATATATGATTCGGTCGAAAAGTCTCGCCGAACGACGATTAGGAACTTGTTGACTGTTGTGAACAATGCCAGTAACTTATCTGGTGATGAACAGGATGCGCAAATTCGCAATGATGTTTTAGAATTCCTGTCAACGACTTACGCCAAAGATATTCGTAGGCTGAGCGATAATCCTAGAGATTTGCAGATCCCTATGGAATTGGTAGATTCCGCTAGAATCCAAACACCGAAGTTGTTGGCCCAGGTCAATCGAGCCTTGCAGTCGTATCCAGATTCTCCGTCTATGTTGCTGACACAATTGGTATGTATAATTCGCCTGCACAGGTACGATAGCGTTAAAAACCTGATGAATTACGTCGGCGTAATCATTCGTTATGCCTGCGAGAGCTATATGATGGATTATGCATATGTACTCCAGTCTGTAATGAGCTCGCTGCACGGATTGTCCGATAGCGACCCAGCCGACTACGGTGAGCTTGTGGCCTGGCGAACCATAGAGCATAACGATGGCGACTTGCTGATTAATATAGTTCCAGATCGGTATCAGAATATTATCTTGGCCAATAAATTGTATACGTTTGTAAAACCAGTAATAGATAAGGCAAAGGAAGGAAATATATGGACGAAGAAATAAAATACCCGCAATTAGATGATATAGCCAAAAAGGCGGCTGATGTCGACTTGGCGATCAAAGCCCTAAATGACGCAGCTAATGAGTATGGCGACGGAATGCAGTCGTTGAAAACTGCATCGGAGGCATTAATTAACGTTGTGGATGAACAGAACAAAATTGTTTCATCGGTTGGTGATCTAATTAATGTGCTGTCAAACCTAGATGTTTCGACTATTTCAGGCGATCTGTCAGTGCTTAAGGCAAACAGTTCAACAACAATGACTGATACTGCCAATGTTCTGCGACAAATTAATGAAATGCCGCACGACATACAGAGTAAAGTTGATGCCTTGCGTCAAGGGATTGCCGACGTAATTAGCGAAAGTTCGCACAACCTCGACAATAAACTGGGGCAAGTCTTCGATAAACAATTGGACTTAAATGATGCTATGGCCGATAGACTGAATGGCCTTGATCTCGCAATTAATAAAGTCGACAGCAAGGTCGAGACGCTATCCAACGCTGTTGAGAAAGGTAATAAAGGCATAGAGCTAATTAGCGACACATTGGGCAATGTGTGTAATTCATTGTCAACGATTGAGCAAGCATTGACGAAACTGAATCGCAAGGTCGATTTTGTGTATGAACGTAAGCTGCGTAAGTTTCCTGATAATTATTAGCCATACTGCTCTAGCGTCGATGTCTCACCTGTAATTTCAGAGATGCTATACTGGTTATAGTTAAGTAAAGGAGGCGGATGATTGGTGAGGTGAGTGATCGGCAAGTTTTTGACTTAATCAAGGCCGAGGCGAAGCGACAACGTGATGGTCTAGAGCTAATCCCCAGTGAAAATTATGTGTCACGTGAAGTGCTGATGGCGATGGGGTCGGTCTTTACCAATAAATACTCCGAGGGATATCCTGGACATCGTTATTATGGCGGGCAGGAGTTTACTGATCAGGTGGAAACGTTGGCTATCGAACGAGCTAAGGCACTGTTTCATGCCGACCATGCCAATGTTCAACCACATTCTGGTGCTCAGGCTAATAATGCTGTTTATAACGCATGGCTGGAGCCTGGTGATGTAGTGCTGGGGCTGTCGCTGGATTACGGTGGACATCTAACGCATGGGTCGCCAGTAACCCAAAGTGCCAAGATATACCATTTTGTTAATTACACGGTTGATCCCGACACTGGCCTGTTTGATTATGACCAGATTGAGCAGTTGGCGCGTGAATATCATCCTAAGATTTTACTAGTTGGCTATTCGGCTTATTCGCATATTCCGGACTTTGATCGACTGGCTGAAATTGGCAATCGATATGGTTGTTTGTTGATGGCAGATATGGCACATGTGGCTGGTTTAATTGCCGGCGGCGTTCACCCAAATCCATTGGAGCATGGTTTCCACGTTATGACAACAACGACGCACAAAACGTTGCGTGGGCCACGTGGTGGCATGATTCTGTCGATGGGCAAAGTCGGTAATCCGTTAAAGAGAACGGCTAAAACTATTGAAAATATCCCAACCCTAATTGACCGTAGTGTCTTCCCCGGAACGCAAGGTGGGCCGTTGATGCATGTGATTGCAGCTAAGGCTGTGGCTTTGCACGAGGCAATGCAGCCTGAATTTAAAACGTATGCCCAGCAGGTGATCAATAATGCTAGCCGACTGGCGGACGAACTGCAACAGCGACAGTTTAGCCTGGTGGGTGGCGGCACGGAAAACCACCTGATTTTAATAGATATGATAAAAAGTCGTGGCGTTCATGGCGGTATTGCCGAGACAGTGTTGGACAGGATTGGATTAACAGCAAATAAAAATGTCATACCGAATGATCCTGAGCCAGCGTTTCGTCCCAGTGGATTGCGCTTTGGCACGCCAGCTATAACCACTCGTGGATTAGTTGAAGCGGATATGCCGCAGATCGCTAGTTGGATCGACCAGGCGATTGCTAGCCGTCATGATGAAGCTAAGCTGAATGAATTACACAATCAAGTTATTGCCCTGGCCCGTCAGCATCCGTTGCCAAGTGATTTATAATACCGAATACGACAATGAAGAAGTTTTATCCTAAAATGCATTTTAATCATGTTGGCATTACAATAGAGAGTCATATTACATCCGATATGGCACGTCGACAGCGCCAGTTTGTTAATAGGGTTGTTAGTCGCACTGTTGGCCGCCACCAGGGAATGTATCTCGTATTAGAGGGGCTTGATCTGACTGGTAAAACTAGTCAGTGTTATAGCTTGCTTCGTTTGCTTCGCGACAACTCTGATTTAAGTATTCAGTTGGTTGACGAGCCCGGTGGCACCGAACGCGCTGATGAGATTAGGCGGCTGGTGAAAAATAAAGACAATCAATTGACGTCCCAGCAAAATATTGAACTGTTTACTGAGGCGCGTCAGGATTTATTTGACAAGGTAATTGCCCCTGCTCTATCTCGTGGTGAAATCGTAATTGCTGATCGCAACTGGTGGTCGACGATTGCCTACCAAGGATTCGGCCAGGGCGCGTCGGTGGACGAGATAACTGAATGCACTAGCCGTAAGTTGCCGGAATGTTATTTACGACCGGATGCTGGTGTGATTATGATGACCTCTGAATCAGTCCAGGCCGAGCGTAGACGATTGCGCACTAAGGACGATATGGATAAAGAGATTACTCAGGATGCCTTTGAGGATGCTGATGACGATTACTTTATGGTTAAGGTCGCTGATGGATATCGATATGTTAACAAACAATTCGATGTGCCGATAGTTGATGCATCGGCTAATGAAATGGAAGTTTTTGATCGAGTGCTAGATGCCCTATTGTGCCAACTAAATTAACATAGTTGGTATGGGTGGCTTGTTATATAATTGGGTGTATGAATGATAAAGAACTAATTATCGGGTCGCTTGATGACTCGTCTCTATTGCCTGGTATGAAGTTGCACTTTCTGGGCTATGGTTCTGGGCATAATCCTAAACTAGGCAGTAATAGCGCCTATATGAAGTTGCCTGGTGATGGCATGTTATTACTGGAATGTGGTGAGAGCGTTTTTCGCACCCTATTGGGTGTGCGATATTTTAACAAGATTAAATACCTGACAATTGTTTTAAGCCACACACATAGTGATCATAGTGGCTCGTTGGGCACGCTAGTGCCGTATGTTTATCGTCGAACTGGTACACCCGTGAACATTATCTACGGCAATATTCGTCAGCGTCGAGAGTTGCAGGGCTTGTTAGATAATTTTGGCGTTCCACCAATGCATTATCGATTAGTATCAGTTCGTCGGGCTAATGCAATCAACCTAGAACGACGGGTTGAGTTGTTCGGTGGCGCCCCGTTATTTATTGAAATGATGAAAACACACCATGTCCCCGAGTTAGCCTGTTTTTCAATTCTGATTATGCAAATGACCGATGATAATCCGTCACAAATCTTTTGGTCTGGGGATACTGATGACTTTTTGCCAGCTATTGCTATGTTGCAGACTTTCCCGAATTGCCACATCTATCACGAGGCAAATACTAGCCATTCAATTAGTCATACTGATATGGATGAGTTTAACGAGGCTTTGTTGACGTTTGCTGATGACGATATTAGACTGGCCGATAAATGGCGCAAACGAATAACCTTGATGCACCTAAACAGTGATGCGGCCTGTCGGCACGCCACTAAGTTGGGCTATAGCGTTCCTCGCATCGGGCGGTAAGTTGGGCCGAGTTAAATAGTCAAAAATATTAAATCAATATTTACACTAGCTTATACGGCCTATTACTGTCACTAATGTAGGCGAATTTCACCTTCGTTGGCGATTTGGGTGTTGTTTGGTTGTGGCTGTTTGTTGCTACGGTTGCGTGGACGGCGACGGCGTCGTGATGATGTTTGGTTGGATTGGCTGGACTGTGTTGGCTGGTCATTGTTGTGTTCAACTTTTAGCCCCTCTGGCTCAGCTGATTGAATAACTGGCGCTGGCTGTGGTTTCAATAGCTGGACTGGTTGAACGGTCGTAGTTGATGACGACTGATTATTGCTCACAGCAGAAGTGATATCCATTTCCGGTAGTGGTGGTAGCGGCGGTAATGACCGGTCATTGACAGCTGTGTTGCCCACGGAAGTAGCCACGTCAGTGCTGGTAGTCTGAGTAGTCTGGTTGTCGGCTGGTGCTGGCTTATTATTGCGTGTTCCCTCGATTTTCATACTGTTGGGGTCACCCGCCTCGGCAGCAGCCTTAATCTGTGCCATTAGGTCGCCTAGCTTTTGCGGGCCAGCTATACCAGACGGCGACGTGATTGTGTTGCCATCTGGTCTACTAGCATTTTCCTTGGCTGCCTTCTTGGCCTTTTCCCTGGCGGTCTTGCTCTGTAGTTGCAGTGGAACCTCAATTGCTCCAGCAATATCCTGCTCGATATCAGTCCGTTTGCGAGCATAATTAGCCCTGGTGTTGGCGATAATTTCGTCTAGGTAATTCTGACCAGCTGTTGGTAAGCGCAAAGTTGTACCACTAAAGGCTGGCATCTTTTCCCCGTTGATCATCATTGTGCAGACGAAGTGACGGTTATTCATTTGTAAAATGTCCTGAGCCTCAAATTGTGGGGCGAATTGCTGGGCTAGAACTGGGGCGTCCTCGGGACTGACCCTCATTGACATCATTGTGCCAACGTTACCAAAAACGGCATCTCGAACTGTATCAGTCATCTGGGAGATGTACTGGTTGGCCACCGTTAAGTTCAGGCCGTATTTACGAGCCTCGGATAGAATGACGGCGAATGAGTCGGTGGCAAAGTTCTGGAACTCGTCGACGTATAGGTAAAATGGTCGACGGTCCTCAACATTGGGAATATCCGATCGGCTCATTGCGGCTAGCTGAATTTTGGTGACCAGGAAAGCACCTAGAATAGCGGCGTTGTCCTCGCCAATTAGACCCTTAGATAGATTAACGATAAGAATTTTACCCTCGTCCATAATTTGACGAATGTTAAAGGTTGATTTAGGCTGGCCGATAATATTGCGGATGGTTGGGTTGGCGACAAAGGCGCCGACCTTGTTTAGAACGGGGGCGATGGCCTCGGTGGCATACTTCTCGCTCCAGCTACCGAACTCGACACGCCAGAATTGTAAAACGACGGTGTCGGTCACCTTGGCTAGAACCTGATTACGAAAGTCCTTGTTGGTTAGCATGCGTGGAATATCCATCATAGTGGTGTTAGGATATTCCAACAGGGCGAGAATGGTATAGCGCAGGATATATTCCAGACGTGGCCCCCAGCTCTCGCCGAACATTCGCTTTAATACACCGATGATTTCCGAGCTAATATTGTTACGCTGTGACGGATCATAGACCTCCATTGGGTTAAAGCCCAAGGGGTATTCGGTGTCAGCTGGATTAAAGTAGACAACATCCTTGATGCGACTGGGCGGAATGAATTTTAGGTTGTCGACGGCGAAATCGCCGTGTGGGTCGATGATGGCGTATCCCTGGTTGTGATAAATATCTGACAGGGCTAATAATTCCAATAGGCCAGACTTACCGGTGCCGGTCTGACCAATGATGTAAACGTGGCGACTGCGATCGCGACGGTAAATGCCGAATTGTTTTTGCATCCCCCGGAAATTAGTTAGGCCAAAGGCGCTGATTTGACGATCGTGGTTGGGGTCGCCGTTTAGAATCGGTAGATTAGTGGGTGGTTCAGCGGTTTTAGAACTAGCCCAAACAACATTGGGTGTTTCAACGTTCATGTGTGGCAGATGGAAGACGCTGGCTAGTTCCTCGATGTTGAGAATAAAGCCAGAGCCATCGGGGAATGAACGCTTGGCATAAGCCTCTAAGTCGTCGCGATTATAGCTGGGCTTAGCCGCTAGTTTAAAGCCGTTTAGACTGGTTGAATTAAATTGTTTAAAAGCACTGGCAACGGCGTTCATCTGGATACGAGCAGAATTTTGGTCGCTACCTAGATAGGCGATGCGAATGCGTACCTTGTAGCCCAGTTTTTGGGACTTCTTCTCTGCCTCGCTAACCCGTAGTTTATCACGGTCACTCATCTCCTTGCCCGTGGTAGTTGTACCACCCTCGGGTGGTTGCCATAGGGCCTGTAGAGCCTGTAGGAAATAGATCCAGGCGCTAGACTTGGTGGCTGTGCCAAAGCCATCCTTATATCTGGCGATGAACTTAGCGCTATCCTGCTGCCAACTGTCGGCAATAGGACGAGCCAGAATTTGTACCCAGATTTCCTCGTCGCTGCTGTCCAGCTTGGTTAAAGCGGCAGTAATACCAGCCAGTGGGTCAACGTCGAAGGTCTGAAAGGTCTTAATTGGGAAATACTCGTTATCTGTTAATACCAGCTCATCGACAGCCGTGACGGGATGACTGCCGGTGCTGGCGGCATAATCCTGATCGGCCTCGTGAATTTGGACGGTGGGATATTGAGCATAAATTTGCCCCTCGACGAAGTTCTGTAGATGTTTGGGAACCCTAACATAAAAACGAATTTGATTACTGACACTGGCAATCTCAAATGATAGGTGCTCCTGGACACCACCAGACATTTTTAATTCCTGCTTGTCGCGTAAAATACCGTGTAGCGAAGCAAAGAGCTGCTCGGCGGACAGCTCCTTTTTATCGTTGTCACGAGGAATCTCAAGGGCTAGTAGGACGTAGTCATAGGGATCGTTAGTTGTTTTGGCTGAATGGTAATTGCGCCATGTTAGAAAACCCAAAATTGCTACCAACGGTAGCCATATATACCACTGGGTAAAAAACTGAAATAGCCAGTTAATCATCACGATTATTTTAACACATAATCAGTAGTAGCGACAAGGTAAAACCTGGACTATTCACTAGGCTGAGCTAGGGCGTATTGATTCTTGGCAACACGCTTGAACTGTGGCTTGCTTTGTAGATTTAACAAGATGGTTGTTTCACGGACTTGGCGGGATTTTAGTACTTCGCGAACAATGTCGTCGCGATACATTGGCCCATTCTGGCGTAATAACTCGGCAATAACATCGGTAATCGAACCCTTTTTATAGCCATTTTCGGCTAAGGCGTAAATTCCCCGACCAATTAAGACAAAACGATCGTCCTTGATAAGTTCATTGTGAATAGCCTGTTCGGTGACATTGTTACGATGAAAGTTTTGCGATTTGACCTGACGGGCAATCTCGCTGAAATGCATTGGTTGACCGTTCTCCTTTAATACGACATAGATTTTGTCGCGGATGTTGCGTGGATTAACAGATGGCCATTTGGTTAGCCCCCACATATCGCGTAGGCTAGTAATTTGCTTACTGATGCTAGCGATTGCCCCAACCTCGCTGGGGTGTTCGTAGTTTCCCCCGACTAGACGGTATAACTCGTCTAGGGTAACTGGTTTGCCGTGTTCACGTAGTGTTTTGACAATACCGTCAATTTCCTTTCGTATCTGACGGTCGTCGCGCTCACTAGTCAGAATGATGGCGGCGTAGTACCGATCATTTTCGCTAGTCAGTAGCATCTTGCTGCTGAGTTCAGCCAGTAATGTCAAGGTCGCGCAAGTTTTGCTGCTACTGTCACCGGTCAATTTGATCGCTAGATCATCAACCTTGGCAGCCCGCCCCATTTCATGTAGGGCTTTAACGATATCCATTTCGACATCGTTAAACAAGGAATTTTTACCGTCGTCAAGGCTAAGTTTAATGCGGATTAAGGTTGCTTTTTCGATTTGACGAACGCGCTCGCGAGTGATATTTAGGGTTTCGCCAACTTGTTCTAGGGTCTCACGCTCACCATCTAGGCCGTATCGCCTGGTAATTATGTCAGCCTCGCGAGGCCGCTCAATGGTTGACAAAATAGACTGTATTGCATTGTCCAATTTTGCCTTAATATCGGGCGCGTCGACCACTTAACTGCTCCTTTCCACATCTAAACATAGCCTAAATATTTTGTGTACGTATTTGTAAATGAATACGCATATTATACGACAAACTTTATTTTCGTGCAAGAAAAATGTATAGGCATTTAAGCATAAGCATTATTATGGTAAAACAAGGCCCTCGCCAAAAACTTGACGAGGGCCGTTGGTCTATTCCGTGACTGGCTGCGACTACGCTGCGCGTGGTAGTGCTACTAAGGCTTCCGACATTGGGTATAGCAGGTTTGTCGCCGCTCGTAGCGAACGGAACAATGGTAGAGGGGCGTCGTGGGGATCACCGCTCGAGTCAAAGATCTGCAGTCGATAGCTGCACACGCAACTGACGTTGTGAGCTGGACCATCCTCGTAACAGTTTAGATAGTTGAGATGGCCATCAACGATGTCTCTGACATTGTTGAGCCACTCTAGAACGTCGTCGGACACGCCTTGCTCGTCGCCACATCGGCCAACTGGGTGGGTGAACAACAGCCAATCGCCGACTGTTTGGACACGAACATCGGTATAGCTGCTAAACATTAACTCTATCAGGAGCTCATCGAGCATTTCGGCCAGAAATTCATTCTTGACGACTGGTATAAGCTTTGCGTAGACAAAGTCATCGACAGTTTCGCCTGTGTCGCCCCGCCCGTCTGGCTGGTAGTCATCCAGGATGGTAGAGGCATCCAGATAAATATCTAGCGACTCGTTCAGGTGGCAGCCGTTGACGCCGACCATCATTACCCCGTTATCCAGGGCGATGGTGCGAGTGACGTGGATCATATTGTCAAACCACATGCCGACCTCCTAACAAGGTAGGAAATCACTCCCACGGAGTGTGCGTTCCGTGGCAGCGATACAGGTTCACCAGTGACTAGGCGTTGAACTACGCCAGGTTCATGGCGCAAGCAACAGAAACCATCGTTTGCATTCCATCAACGGTGAGTATGTCGCCGGCCTCGTGGAAGTACTGACCAATGGCATTGCAGACAACCGTGGCCCACTTGCCTTCGTCGCCCGGAGCGATGGTCTCGTCGTCGATGTAGTCATGTCGCAGATAGACGGTCTCGCCGTCATCGCAAACTATGGTCATCTTAGCCTGATAGCCACTACGATAGAGCTCGTTGAGCACAACGTAAAGCAACTCTCCAGCCTCCAGGTCGTTCACATACAGGCCTATCAGCCAACAAATGTCCTCGCTGGTGACGGGAGCACTGTCTTGCGCGTCAAAATAGTCGCTACCACTGACCCAGTCGCCAGCTTCTGCGTTTTCGAGCTCTTCCAACATCTCGAACTCGGACTGCTGCTCGATGCAGTAGTTGCGAACACTGCGCGACCCCCAGCCGTCAATTCTGAACATATAGGTTTCAAAGCAGTCCATCGGCGTAACTTTGATTGAGCGTTCCATGATTACCTCCAGTTACTAGATAGTTGGCGGTCCCGTAAACGACTCCCTTCTATTTTTGGATGTTCAATAGCGATTGCTATTACTACGATAATAACATAAACGGTGGTAATGAAAATGCGCCCGCTTTGGGCGGGCGCGTAAGGGGCTAGTCGACCGGTTCGGCCGGAAAAACGTAGTCATCATTCTCGAGAACTCGCTTGACGGCTCTAGGGACCTCATCATCTTCGTGGACCAGATAGCAAGAATCAGGGTCAACGATGAGCAACCCATGTACGGTGGCCGTGTCGGCAGGATTGATGCTGTCTGTGATGATAGACGTAATTTCACCACAAACAATCCCCAACCAATCGTAGTTGGCGATATCGATTTTGTCCTCGTCGGCATGCTCGTAATAGTCAAACTGCATGTCGCACCAGATGACGATTATGGAGTCGACGACTTGAACCCATAGGGTCGGCTTGAGCCTTTGTTCGTACAGACTTACCAAGCACCTCGTCAAAATGTCGACCAGCTGACTGTCGGCTTGCTTGCTGTGGCCGGCGATGACGCTGCTGACGTAGCGATGTAGCGACTCCTCGATTTCTTCGTACGTGACAGCGCCGAAGTTGTGACTCAGCTTGGCTGTGGCGTCTATGTAGACTGGCTGCCTGACGGTCGAGCACGGCAAGCCGGTCGCTACCACCATCAGCTGGTCAGCATCATCGAGGGTGATTGGGTAACAGTGTACGTGCGTGCTGCCTTGCGGTTTGCTCATAGTGACCACCTTTCCTAGTGCTGCGAGTAAGTAAAACTACATCTCACCTCCCTGTATGGTTCGATAGTTGGGCTGACTATTAATCACTATGTTAGCATACAATTTGTTATTTCTTTTTGGTTGTGCGTCGGCGACGAGTTGGCTTTGTTGGCGCCTTGGCTAGGATTTCCTTAGCCTGCTCCTCGGTAATCGACTGTGGCTCAATATCCTTGGGGATTTTAACATTTTTGGTTCCATCGGTAATGTATGGCCCATATCGACCATTTAGAATCTGTATATCACCCCACTGTGCAATGTGCTTGGCTGCTTCGGCATCTAGCTTGGCCTGATATAGTTCGCGGGCCTTGGCCTCGGTAATTTCAAAAGGTGACTCAGGCTTGATGCTGACAAATAGTTTACCAACCTTGATATATGGACCAAATCGGCCGATATTAGCAATGATTTCCTGCCCGTCGGCCGTTTTGCCGACCGTTCGTGGTAGGCTGAACATCTGCAGCGCCTGATCTAAGGTGACGCTGTCTACTGTGGCGCCGGTCGGCATATTGGCAAAGGTGATCTTGGCGTCTGGCTGATTACTGTCACCCTTTTGCAACATTGCCCCGTAACGTCCTAATCGGGCGTAGATTGGCTGATTATCGTGGGGGTCGATACCGACTAGACGCTGTCCAGCGACGACACTGCGGTCGATTTGGGAACTATCCTTTATTTTGGCATGGAATGGGTCATAAAAGTCGCGCAACATCTTGACCTTGTCCAGTTTATTTTCGGCGATTTCATCCAACTCTTTCTCGACTTTTGCTGTGAAGTCGTAGTCAACAATGTCGTTGAAATAGTCGTTTAGAAAGTCGGCGACAACCATTCCAGCATCAGTCGGGACTAACTTCCCCTTGGTCGAACCAGTTTTTTCGGTAGTTATATGTCGGTCTAGCTGGCCATTTTGCCATACCAGCTCAATAACTTGGCGCTCTACACCGTCGCTATCGCCCTTGACAGCGTAACCACGAGATTGAATATTAGTCAGAATTGTGGCATAGGTGGACGGACGTCCAATCTCCAACTCCTCCAGCTTCTTAACTAACGAACCCTCGGTATAACGAGACGGTGGTCGACTAAATGTTTGCCTGGCTGTGACAGAAATCGCCGAGAGTGCATCACCAGTAGTTAAGTTAGGTAGTAACTCGTCTTTACTGGTGCCGTAAACTTTTAGAAACCCATCGAAAGCGACTACTTCGCCCTTGGCGACAAACTTTTCGTCATGCCCACTAATATCTATGGTGGCCGTAGTGCGATCAATCTTAGCGTCGGCCATCTGCGTGGCGAGAGTGCGATTACGAATGAGGCTGTATAGCTTTTTAGTGCGTTCGTCACCTGGAACGGTTGTCTTAGTTAGATCGGTTGGGCGAATAGCCTCATGGGCCTCCTGGGCGCCAGCCGTTTTAGTGCGAAACGTGCGCACTTGATGATAGTTTTCGCCATAGGTTGACTTGATAAATTCGCTAGCCTGAGCCAAGGCTTGACTGCTGAGGTTGACTGAGTCAGTGCGCATGTAGGTGATATATCCACTCTGATACAAGCGCTGAGCAATCGTCATGGTAGCACTGGTGCTAAGTCCTAGGCGAGAGTTGGCGTCCTGTTGCAGCGTACTAGTTGTAAACGGTGGCAATGGCTTGCGTGTTCCAGTCGTTTTAGCGACATTGGCTACAGTAAATGTGCTATCGCCCAAGCTATTCAAAAAATTACTGGCTTCCTGCTCGGTATTAAAATCGTGGTTCAGTGACGCCTTGAACTCGTTATCGTTATGGCTAAATAATGCTGTAGTCTTATAAGTTTCAGTTGGTGTGAAGGTGGCTATTTCACGCTCGCGCTCGACTAATAGTCGTACGGCTGGTGATTGAACGCGTCCAGCCGATTTACCACCTGGCACCTTTCGCCAAACTACAGGGCTGAGTTCAAAGCCAACTAGCCGGTCAAGGATTTGGCGAGCCTGTTGAGCATGCACCAGGTCCATATCAATATGTCGAGGATGCTTAATGGCTTCTTGAATGGCCGGCTTGGTTATTTCGTGATAAGTAATGCGGTTAGTCTTGGCCGGATCTAAGCC
The DNA here is from genome assembly GCA_944391325.1 of uncultured Candidatus Saccharibacteria bacterium. GTDB lineage: Bacteria > Patescibacteriota > Saccharimonadia > Saccharimonadales > Saccharimonadaceae > Nanoperiomorbus. The sequence goes on from CALXTC010000013.1 coordinate 26,443, forward strand.
CAAAACTTGGCATAGATGCCAGGCAATGGCCTCACCCTCGCGATCTTCATCGGATGCTAGCCAAACTGTTTCGGCCTGTTTAACAGCCTGCTTTAATTCCTTGACGACGCTCCTTTTTTCAGGGTCGATTTCGTAAATCGTTTCAAAGTTATGGGCAGTGTCGATTGGCTTTTGCCCTTTTGGCGCCTTTTTGGCGATTGAGCGAATGTGCCCAACGCTGGCCATAACGGTGTAATCATCACCTAAGTAGCCACTAATTTTCTTTGCCTTGGCTGGCGACTCAACGATGACTAAATTCTTTATGCTTTTTGCTACCATGTCTGATAAAGTATACCACAACGAAATAGGCCCTAGGGACAAAACCAGTTCCCTAGGGCCTGAGTGGGCTAACCTGCTGTGGTGGTGCGACTGACGCGTACTAAGCGTGAACCTTCACGACGTGCATGGTCACGCTGCCGGTCGGATGACCATTGTCGCCAACGTGACGACTTTTGTCGAAACAGTCGTTCGGATGGATTACTAGGCTGACCGTCTGATCGGTGCCAGCTACCGTCCACTCGTTTAGGACAAGTTTGCCGTTAGCCTTAATCTCAACGGCGCCATTCCCCTGAGTGGGCGGCTTGAAGCAAATGCTGCGAAGAGTGCCGTTATCCATGGCGTTGCACAGAGCCTCGCGACTCGAGTTGATACCACCGTCACTCTTGGCGACCATTGCCACCAGAATAGTGCCGGGGTTTGCGACTAGGCAGTCCCGGATTTCTCGCCCGATCCCGACGACATCGAGGTCGCTAGCCTGACTGATGTCGGTCATGTCGATGCGCTTTAGACTGTTTTCATTGCAGACGGCAGCGATTTTGCCCTTGGTGGCATGATCAACTTCGCCAATCTGCTTTGCCGTCAAGCCACTGCCATAGAGCAGGACGGGCTTGATCAGCTTGTTGCCTTTCTGTAGCTCCCACGAGCTGCGTCGCGTAGTGGACATTTGCGGTTTTTTCGGCTTACCCAATTTGCTCTCCTGTAGGTTGGTGGTGCATGGAAGTTTAGGCGGCCGCGCCGTCAAACGGTATGTAGCTGCAACCGTCGTCTGTGGTGATGCTCAACGATACGCAAACCTGTCGACCAAGACCATTTGCCGTTACGATGTAGCCTAGCATCGACAGACAAGCGTCGCACTTGCTGTAGTCATACTGCTTGCCACGAACTTTACTTCTAGTCGGGCTAGCTGTGACTGTGCCAGCCTTGATGGCAATGTCGACAGTGCCACCCGGCATACTAACCGCAGTTAGTGTGGCGCTGCTAGCCTTGTTCAGGCGACTAGTCCAGTGCTTCAGTTCGTCAAAGTCGAGCGACTTGGCGCTAGCAAACTGCTCCAACGGAAACTGAGTTTCATGGCAGCCGATGACATCACGCTCGCGCATGTTGATTTGGGGCTGTCGCAGTGCGACGCGCCCATTGACCTCTGACAATGCTATCGCTCCTTAGTTTATCTAAGTGGTTGGATAATTCGGGTCGCTGACACGCATTAGTGCCAGCGATCTGTGGGGCGTTTAATCAGCCTGCGTTGCAAGTTAACCTCCGATTGTATAGGTGCGACTGATGTCAAATGATGACATCAGACTGCCCTGATAGGCAGTTTAGATATGATAGTATAAAAATTTAGAGTTGTCAATGTTGCGTATTGATGAACGAGGTTATTTGATAGCGTACTTGTTGTTGCCGAGCGATTTAATATAGCCATTAAGCTCTAGCATGGTGATGGCCATGGAAAATTCACTGGCCGATAGATGGCTCTGTTGAAGTAGTTTATCGCCGTCCATTTCACCAGCTAAAATTAAGTCATATAATTGCTGTGCGTCGGGTGAGTCGAACCGAATATGATTAGTGGTCTGTTTGACTAAAGGCTGGTTGGTAATATCTAATCGATCTAGAATATCTTGAGCTGACAGGACTGGCGTAGCGCCTTGGGCAATTAACCGATTGCAGCCACGGCTAAGTGGTGAGGTAATATTGCCTGGAACCGCCATAACATCCTTACCCTGAGATAGGGCGTGCGAGGCCGTGTTAAGAGTGCCCGATCGTTCCCCGGCCTCGACAATGACGACAATGTCGGCCAGGGCGCTGATTAGTCGATTACGCTCTAAAAAGTGTGATGGATAGACTGGTTCGTCTGGTGGATATTCGCTAATAATAGCTCCATTATTGTTGATAATCTCTGCAGCTAATTGTTGATTGCTATGGGGATGAATATCATTTAGTCCATTGCCAATGACTGCTACAGTAGTACCACCGGCCTCTAGGCAAGTTTTGTGGGCAATACTATCGTGGCCGATAGCTAGTCCGCTGACGATAATGACGCCATGCCTAGCTAGTTCACTAACGATTTGTTGGCTAACTGCTCGCCCATAACTGGTCGGTTTGCGACTACCGACAACGGCAACTGTTGGCTGGACTACGGGTATCTTTCCCATATGCCATAAGCAAGATGCAGGCTTGTCAATAACTGTTGTACGCTGGAGAAATTCATTGTCCAGAGGCGAGATTTTCTTGATATTCGACATTTTTCTTACAAAATAGTTGACAAAATAAAAAATGAGTGCTACAATGATTGACGTTATGCGGATATGTCCGTCTGACGTATCTGCTAGCACCTAATACCCCCTATTTTAACACGAATGTGTTAGGCTACGTGCGGACCGAAAGTATCTACCCTCCACTTTCCGTTATTCGTTAGGATAACAAGTCGGCACGTATCTAACCCTCTTGACCGGCGGACCCCGTTGACGTGAGGTGGGTCACGCTTGTCGGTTTAGCTGACAGCCAGTGTGGTGCGTCGAGAGGTCAAAAAGCCCGTTTGAGAAGCGATGCCCACCCTTGCTGCTCGACGGGCTTTTTGATTACTAAATTTTTTAATAATACTGTTGAATAATGGCATAAATGGTGACTATACAGGTTAAATTAAAGAATAGTGACGCAATCAATAAAGCCTTGCGACCACGTTGGCTGTAATTATGCTCAGCCTCCATTTCCCTTAATTTGGCTACCTTAGCCTTGGCGTCCGCCTCCATGGCTGTTCTTTTGGTGCTTTTTGATGACTTTTTTGTTGTTTTTACCATGATGCTTATAATTATCTATCAATAGTGTCATGAGGTCAAGTTAGCAGAAACGACCCTGGGGCACGATTGCCCACAGGGTCGTTGGTGTGGTGTGTGGAGTGTCTAGTGGTTGGCGACAAACTCGCGGACGGCGCCGGCGTAATCCTCGTTCTCAAGGACGTACTCTAGCTGAGCCATGAAGTAGTTCTTCGGGTCACCAGTAGTGCGCCACTGCCCCTTGGTCCGTTCGACGTAGACAGTGCTACGCGCCGAGGGCGAGGCCATGTCATCCTTAGCCATCTGGGTGATGGCGTCGACCGTCCACAGCTCGCCATCTTTGCCAGTAGCGCTCGGCCGCAAATAATCGAAAACACGCGGTGTCAGCAAATAGCGACCGTAGCTGGCAAGAGTTGACGGCGCCTCGCTAATGCTGGGCTTCTCGATGATGTTGTCCAGCAGATTACTGCCATAGACCTCATCTGTACTCTGCAAACTGACGATGCCATACTTGTTCACCTCGGTGCGCGGCACCTCCTGGGTCATGATGATGGCACTGGCGTCAGGGTGCTGGTCGAACGACTTCAACAGTGTTGCCACGTCGGACGAACCAAGTACGATGTCGTCGCTATAGCAGACGATAAAGGCTTCGTTCCTGGCGATATAGTCCTTGGCGCTGACGATGGGCGAGCCGTTGCCATACGGCAGGGCTGGGTCCTGAGTAATGACGCAGATCTTCGGTAGGTCCAGAACCTGCTCAACCTCGGCGTAGCGATTTAGTTTGCCCTGTGCCTTCAGCTGTTTCTTAACAGTGGTAACGGCGTTGCCGAAGTAGTCCTCGTAGATGGGTTTTCCCTCGGTGGTCGTAACAATGATGATGTTGTCGATGCCAGCCGTAGCGCACTCTTCGACCACCAGCTGCATGATCGGCTTGTTCCCCATGGGCGCCATCGCCTTAGGGTTGGTTTTGGTCCACGGTAGGAACCGACTGGCAAAGCCAGCGTCGGTGATAATTGCCGTAGTCGGTCGCTCGTACGGACGAGTTGTAGTTGTCTGTTGCTTTTCAACCATAGTTTCCTCCATTTAACGTGCAGTGTGTGACAGCCCCTATGGTGTCACTTGACTACTACCATAATAACACACCTATTAATCAAGCCAGAGTATCAGAAGTACAGACAGTAGGCTCGCAATAATTAAAAATATAGATGAAGCGGATATGCTCATCAATATACTTCGACCGTGTCTTCGGCGGTATTTAGCCACCGTTGTCAGTCTCATTGGCTGATGATGGCTAGTTTTACGATAGACGGACAACTGGTCATTTATTTCATCCTTAAGCCTGGCAATATCACCAACAAATTTGTTGAACTTGGCTGACGAGCTGATAGCTAGGGGGCTGGTTATGATGTATAGATGGTCGCCATTGATTTCAAAGTTTGCTCGATAGTTGGTAAATGCGTTGTTGTCGCTACTGAAATTCAGCATATCTTCCATGACGTCGGGTGTAATGATTTGTAGTGCGTCGATATGGCTATGACGTGGAATTTCCAATCGATAGAATTTACTAAATGCTCCCTCAGTCTGAATTGTCTGCATGGATTGCCTGGCGATAAATGAGTCGTCGCCCGTGACAATGATTTTTGGTCCAACACAATTCAACTTAACGATAGCGACTAATAGCGAGTTGGTTTCGGCCTGTGGGGTTATGCCATAGGTCGGGTAACTACGTAGTCCATCGCTTGGGGTAATATCATACAGGGCTAGCCGAATGGACTTATCTGGCCAAATTACAAAGCTATACATTCGCCCCGCATTAATTCCATCTAGGAAATAACTAGGTGGAATTTTGTAAATTAGGCTGTTGTTATGATAACGGTATTCAAATCCACTGTTGGCTAGGGCGAATTTAGCCAGTTTATACGAAAGAGCCTGGTATGACCATGAATCTATTGATCTTTCATATTCGTGGCCTCGAACGATGCCGTCGGTGTTGGCTATTAGCCCAGTAGTCAGTAGTTCATCATTGGTGAAGTCGTGTTTTGTAAACGGCTTGTCCAGAGGACTGACGTCTAATGACGGTGGCGTAGGTTGACTAGTCATTGCGTTCTTCTAGTAGTTTTTTGCTCTTTATTTCGTATTTTAGCCCAGTTAAATCGCTGGTCATAAAGTCGTCATTTAGTAGCCCAACAAACGTATCGATATCCTTGCTATCCATAATGATAATAGCGCCATCGTCTGTCGTCATTAGATCTAGACCCATTTCCTCGCCATAACTGACCAGTTCATCTTGTGTTTTGGTGCCTAGTTCAAGATTCTGCAGTTTATTAATTAGTTTTGGCTTGCCAGCAACCATGGTATTCAAATCTTGGCCTTCGGGGAAGTTCAGGTTATAGCGAGATAGAATTTGCTCGACCTTTTTATCGGCTATGGCCTGTTTTTTGTAGTTGTAGCCAAACATTGCCTCAAACTTTTTAGGAGCAAAGGCAAAAATTTGCTGATTTAGTTCGCCGAATTCATTCTTGTTGTTGCCTGCAATCAGTACTTGGTTGTCGGTTGGCACCTTAAAGGCAGCAGCGGCACTGAATTGCTCCAGTTTGCCATCCTCGCCAATCTCCCAGGCGGTTCGTTCATTTAGACTGCTGCTACCTGATACTTGTTTGCAAACATAAAATGGATCGATGTCGCTATGGGTGAATTTAGCGATAATCATTTTAATGTTCTTGAATTCATGATCATATTCATTGAAGTTTTCAATACTGCTACGCTCGTGTTCAATAACATTTAGGACGTGGTCGGCGTTGCTGACTTGCTTGCGTGTAGAATATAACAGGACGCCCGGCTCGGTCTCTGATTTTTCGAACTCGCGAATTTCCAAGCCTAACCCCGCACCCTTTTCAATCTCATTCAATACCTCTAGTACAAAAACAGGGCCAATTTGCGGTTTTAGGTCGTTTGTAATGGCCAGATGATAAACCGTGTAATGTTTGTTAACCAAAAACAAATCAACGTCCAGGTCATTTTTAATGCGACTCAGATGATTAGCCCAGGCAAAGATGTCAAATTGAGTATCTGCGGTTGTGGCTATCTGTTCTTTGTTATCCGCATTATTCGCGGCAGATGTGCTGTCGGCTATGTTGTTGTCTGTTGTCCCCACCCGATCTAGATTCTGTTCATCGGTATTATCCATAGGGGTAATTATACCATAAGCAAAAATGGCCGGTAATATAATGTTGTGGTGATGTACTACAGCTGGTCTACTAGAATTGGATTAGTTAATTTCATCTCGCGAGCACGATTAGCCCACTGATCGGCCAGCTCGTTGAGTTCTGTTCCTGCGTGGCCGCGTGTCCAGACTAGTTTGATAGTTGTTGGGTCATAAAGGTCGTAAAGTTGCTTGACTAAATCAAGATTTTTAATTTCACCACTCTTTTTACGCCAACCGTTCTTTGCCCAACTTGGTGCCCATTTGGTTAAAACGTTAATCCAGAATTCGCTATCAGTAGTAATCTGGCATGGCTGCCCATTAGCATCGTGCATAGCCGTCAAGATGGCCGTTGCCTCCATACGAATATTGGTGGTCTGGTCGCGGTTGACCAGTGAATCATTGCTTTCGCCACCAATTAGATATGGCCTACCGTCGCGTATAACGGCGAATCCACCGGGTCCTGGGTTGGGACTGGCGCTACCGTCGGTATAGTACGTAATCATGATGGTATTATAGCAATATTTAGCACGCTCAAGTGCGTTAGAGTGTGCCACGCCGCTTCACGTCGTGTTTGCATATGTTCTTTGGTTGTACGATAATTATTAATGACATAACAGTAATTTGCGATCGTGTATGGGAGGTAACTATGTCAAATGATTTAGGCTTTAGGCTACTACGACTGGAAAGCAAAACGCCAAAAAACGTAATGCTAAGCCCGCTGTCGGTTCGTTATGCGTTGAGTATGTTGGCTGATGCTACTGCCGGTGAAACACACGAGCAGATTGCTAGTATCCTAGGTGAAACGCCACTTCCTAAATACGGTAATTTGGACAATGTAATCGCCTTTGCTAATGCGTTTTATATTCGTAATACATTTGCGACGCGAATTAAGCAATCATATCAGGATAGATTGGTTGGGAGCTATGATGCTGAAATTATTCTGGACGATTTTGCCAATGCTACCAATGTCAACGGCTGGATAGAGGGAAAAACTATGGGGCAAATCAAAAATACCCTTAGTGACAATGCTGTCTCTAGTCCACTAAATAAAGCGATGTTGATCAATACTCTGGCTATCGATATGGCCTGGAGAGATCCGTTCGAAGAGTCGGGGACGCATGGTCAAGATTTTTATATGAGCGACGGCAGCAAGATGACGGCTACTACCATGCATCAAAAAACCTATGGCGATGCTGTTTCGTACTATCAAGACGACAGATTAACGGCATTGTCTATGGTCTTGCAACCATATGATTCCACCAGTATGGAATTTGTGGCAATCATGCCGAATGGGAATTTAGCTGATTATATTCAAGATTTCAGCTCGACGGAGTTTGATGATATTACCAGTAAGTTGACTCCAGCTTCGGCATATCAGGGTGATTTGATAATAAATGTACCAAAGTTCTCGTTTGATTTTAGTGCCGACCTGGTTAATGATCTGATGACATTAGGCATAGACAGGGTATTTAGTGATGTCGCTGATTTTACACCGATGATTACCCCGGCGTCGGACGGTCAGCCGTTTGGCGTGTCTAATGTTATCCACAAGACGCATATTGATTTTGGCGAAAAGGGTGTTCGCGCGGCGGCCGTTACCGTAGTAAGCATAAGAATGGGGGCGGTTATGGTGAAAGAAGTCGTGCCACCTATGATTATCGATCTTGATCGACCATTTATGTATGTTATTCGTGATCGGCAAAATGGTGAAATATGGTTTGTTGGCACAATGTACGAACCGAATGCATGGGAAAATGATGAAGGTGTCTACAGGGATGCCTATCGTGCTGGATTACATTATTGATCGTTAAGGTAGGATAAAAGAATTAGGGGCCCGCATGTGCGGGCCCGCTTCCTGTAAGTCTTTGGTGGTCTGATGACTACCTAATGGCACGACGCCTCTCGATGGCTTCTAGCTGCCCCAGTATCCTCTGGCTGAGGTGATAGTGGGCTAATATTGCCAGCAAGGCGATGCCGATCGTAGTTAGAAGCATAAACCAGATTGACGCTATGGGCAACCTGCCAAGAATAGTCGTGGCACACAATATGGCAAAGGCCATGATGGGAAACGTTGCCATCGAAACATAATAGCTACGATTCCAGCTGCCCGGCCTCATATAGGCTATGACGACAGCCGTGATAGCCAACAGGCTGCCGATGATGCCACAGGGCGAGGCGAGCCCGTAGGGAAAGGCTGCTACGCACAGGAGGCTCGAAACGAAAATCAGAGCGATCGGCCAAGCGTCGCCAGCGACGCGCTTTTTGAACTCGTACATGGTACTCTCCTTAGTTCTCTGTCTGGTGCTGATAGATCGCGCAGGCCAGCTTCCACGCATGCTTGGCGTATTCACGACTGATTTCCTCAACATTCTTGCCCAAGTCGGTAACCAGTCGACGGGAATAGACGCTGATGGTCAGTGTGCCCTCCTGGTCGTTCGACCAGTCGACAGTTGCGTGTAGACGGAACTGCTCGATGTCCCTGCCCACGTAGTAATCACGCATTGCGGTGATGAAGCGTACGGTTTCGGGGTGGTTGACCTTGTCAACAAGGCTCCCCAAATTGTAGTTGCCATCGTGGTCGCGGTTGCTGGGCTGAAAACTTATCTTCGACTCGTCGAAGTCGGCTATCACACCCAGCTTGCCATAGAGATTGATGATGGCTCCGTGAGGGTTGTCTAGGACGTTAATGGTAATCCGGTTGCCATCTGGCGTGTTGATCGTGCCGTTTCGTTCGGACATGTCTTCTCCTAACTACTAGAGTTTGATGTGCAATTATCAACTCTGATTTGAGCTGACAACGGAATTACATTTAACCACAAAACGTGCGATAAGTCAATTTTTATGTTATGGGTGGCTATTCGGTCTGGTTAGCTTCGGGGCTAGTTAAGCGATTAATCATGGGCAGAACTAACCGAATAACGATTGCTGCAATGACTAGCGACCCAATAACAACAAGGATGTAAGTTGGCGTAATAGTTGGGCGTAGAGTTGACGACCCAATATTGGTAAAGACTACCCCGCCCCATGCACCGATACCCGCAGAAACTAGCGACATAATTATCAGTGGTATTAGCGATTCAATCATCACCATGTGTTCTAGCTCGCTAACCTGCATACCACTGAGGCGCAACATATACATTGATCGTCGACGTTCCAATAGACTGCCAATTGTCGATACGGTGATGCTGATGATTGCCACCGCCATCGTCACGGCCATGCCGCCATAAGCTAGACCTGCTAGGCTTTCGATAGCCGGGTTGATGTCGGGCGTTTTTGCCTCAGCGGCGCTGTTGACCTTGATGGTGCCGGTTGGTTGACTGCCACCAGCCAGCTTGGCTATAGCGCTGCGCAGTTTTTCAGTGTCATCACTGGCTACGTTGGAAATATAGGTGTCACCACGTTGACGCATTAGTTTGTCGACGTCTGTATCCTGGTCGTTAGCAGTATAGATTCGCTCGATATTGTCGCGGATTTTTGCATTTAGTTCATCGCTATCATTGGCATAGATTATCTGGCGAGCATCACTGGTTGCTAGGTAAAAATCAATAGCCGCTAGCTTACCCTGACCACAGTCTAGGCCGTCAATATAATTATTTAGCGCCAGGCATTCGCCAGCTACGTAGTCGCCAATTTGGTCAAATGTGCTGGTTCTAGACATCATCGCAAAGTCAGTATTATGCTCAGCTAATCCTCGGCTTAGCTGATTGGCTTGATCGCTAGTTAGCCCCTGTATGATGGCTGTGTTGTCGCGCAGGATTGAATAGCCATTATTGTCGATGCTTTTGGCTTCTAACGCGGCGACGCCACTGGTACCCAGGATGTAGAAACTGCCAGCAAATAGCGCCAACACTACTCCACTAACGCTGCGAGCCACTGCCCTGGCATGAGCCTTGACGTATTTAGCCCCGATTAAAATGGTTGGCCGTTTGGTTAAGCGGCTGACTAGTTGCGACAGACGATAGGTTAGCCATGGTGTAACGATGACCAGACTAAACATCATAGCAACAATCAGCAGTAGAAATATATTAATCATCTGGATCGCCTCGTCAGCGTCCTGTGGCTCGTGAACCGTCATATAGATTAGAACGCCTAGACTGATTAGTAGTGGCAAAAGGCGCCACCAGCCCGGTTTCTTTTCGACGCGCTGTTTTTGGCTAATACCTAGTGGCGAAGTGCGAACATGTCGCATACCCCACCAGTTAGCAAATAGTGACATCACTAGCGTTAAGCCAGCAATGATGAATGATTGGCTGGCAGTGACGGTGATAGCGCTGGGCCATGGCCGGCTTTCCGATAAGGTGAAATTGTATAGCAACGGATGCACTAACAGGTATGACAGCCAACCAACCACTATGCCAATTATCGTTGAGATAAATGACTCGGTGGCGATGATGCCAGTTATCTGACCATTGGTAGTTCCAATTAGGCGCAGGGCGGCATATCGTTGTTCGCGCTGGACGCTACCTAGGCGAGTGGCAATTGATACTAGCATGATGACTGGGAACAACAAAATGATGATGCCAGCATAGATTACCGCCTTGCTAATGTTATAACTAGCTGAATCAAAATAGTCATCAACAGCGTAATTGCTGAAGTCGTAGTGAGCTAAATCCTGGATTGGTGTGCCAGTGCTAGCTAGTTCTGAGTCACTACTATCATCCCACAGATATATATTGCCGTCGCGAATTGGATAATTGACACCACGAACAACATAAAAGTCATCGCGACTGGGTATGATTGATTCGGGTAATTCACCAATTAACGTGCCGTAGCGATATTCCAAATGCTCATCGGGATGTTCGGCAATATAGTCGGCTAAGGCTGGTGAAGCGTAGAATTCACCAGGGTTGGGAGCTGGTAGGTTATTGACGATATTAGGCGTATTATCGCCACCTTTTTGCATGTCGACTATTTGAACAAATCGACCATCCAGTGTATCGCCACCCATCATGGCTACATAGACGGGGTCTACTCCGTCGATGGGCTCTCGCCCCGGTGAGTCGTGATCACTAAGATCGTTCATCCAGGCTACGTGCTCCATGTCAGTGACAGCATTGAACACAGCCGTAAAGCAGAATAAGATTAACACGCCGACTGCAACTGAACCGGCAATTAATGCCATTCTCTTCCACCCTGTTTGGAAAGAGCTTTTTAACATCAACAAATTGATACTCATAACAAACCCCTTATATTAAGCTTCAACCCTACCGTCACGGACGATAATTTCGCGGTCGGCGTAAGCGGCGATGGTTGGCTCATGCGTCACCATAACAACAGTCGTACCGTTTTCCTTAGCTGTTTTAATAAACATCTTCATAACCAGCTCGGAGTTGAGGCTATCTAGGCTACCGGTTGGCGCATCGGCAAAGAGAACCTCAGGATTAATGACCATGGCACGGGCGATAGCGACCCGCTGGATTTGTCCACCAGATAGTTGGTTGGCCAGGTGATTTAGCTTGGCGTCGGCGATGCCGACTTTGTTTAACCACTGCTCGGCTCGATGGTAGGCTTCGCCCCGGGGTATTCCGTTTAGCAGTAATGGAACGGCGACGTTGTCTATGGCGGTTAATTCGGGAACTAGTTGTGAAAATTGGAATACGAAGCCAAATTTAGTCCGTCTAAGCATAGTGCGTCCATGGTCGTTTAGATTGTCGATACGCGAACCACTGAAATAGACCTTGCCACTATCGGGTTTGATAATTCCCGCTAGGGTATGTAACAGCGTTGATTTACCTGAGCCCGATGGTCCCATGATGGCTAGTACTTCGCCCCGTTTAATTTCTAGCGAGATACCACGCATAGCGTGCGTTTCACCATAAGACTTTTTAATGTCGTCTGCTTTGATTATGACGTCGCTAGAATTTATGCCTTTGTTTTGCATAGTTCCTCCCGTAGTTGATTAATTCGGCTGTGGGCTAGTTCCATCCAGCGCAAGTCTGCCTCGATATGAAAGATGGTGTTGTCGATTAGTAGCGTAGTGGCTAAGTCATCTGTCTCATTGCGTACCTTGGTCAACTGGCGCATCTCGGCGATATGTGAATGACGTTGGGAATCCAGAAACTTGGTGGCGTCCTGGTTGCTCATTAGCGCCAGAACAACCTTGAAGTACATAGTTGTTTGTAGATGTGGATTAACCTTTTCTGGTTCGTCCAGCCACTTTTGAAAATACTCGCTACCCTTGCCTGTGATTTGATATTTAACACGACTAGGGCCAGCAGATTTTTCGGCGTCTTCGACCTCTTCGACTTTACCATCTCGCTCAAGGCGACTTAATGTTGAGTAGATTTGCCCAGGTAAGATTGGCTTATCCCGACCGAATAATGAGTCATACATTTTTTTTAATTCATAGCCGTAGTTTGGACCCTGACTCAAAAATCCAAGTAGGCAATTTTGTGCATGCATAATTTAACTATACACCGAGTGTATAGTTGATGCAAGTGGCTAGCTAAACACTCTATCTATTTGCAATGAATAGACCAAACTAAGTAATTTCTGAAATTTTCTCCAGAGTCTCATTGTCGAATGGTCTTGGCATGCTTTTTGTGCTGCTTTTTAGCTGATTGGACAGCGCTGCAATTACGCTGTCCTTATCTCGTGGTACACTTTCGACAACCTCAATGACTGTGTGATATAGTTCGTCTGGCTCAATTATGATATAGATTCCGTTTACCATCATTGTTGTGTGTGAAACAACTATGGCTGTCCGCTTATTGCCGTTTTCAAAATCATGGTTTTTAGCAATAACGTACAAAATATTCGCAACTTTTTCATTGATAGTAGGGTATATATCGCACCCAAAGTAGCTCGATGCTGCACGTCTGATCAATTCGTACAGATGGTCTATATTTCTGTCGCTTGGTGGCCACATAGATTCTGTCACGTCAATAAGCGACGACAACATAGCTTTGTTGTTAAATATCGTATATAGTAAAAGTTTGTTTGGTATTCTCACTCGCGAGCCAACTTCTTCAATAACTTGCCGTAGCGCTTATTGATATCGCTTACGATAATTTTTGCGGCACGATTAACTTGCTTGTCACTCGTCTTGTATTTGCTAACAGTTTTTGGTTTATTCTTAGTTGTTTGAGACATCTCGCTTTCTCCTTATGGAGCTATTTTACCATGAATTAATAGTCCGTAGTTTTTATTTTTTATGATTAAACCTACCGATGAGCCGCGCTCATCTGCCTCCCTTGTATCTCAAGGGAGGCCTTGGGCTACTCGCTTATAAATTAATCTTATTGGTGCCGGATTTGTTGTCGATGGCGTCCTTGCCGGCGGCGAGGCGTTCGCGATTGGACTTAAGTTGTTTTTCATCGCGAAAGCTGAACTTGATTGGCGTGCCATTAAAGCCGAAGTTTTCGCGAAACTGGGTCTCTAGGTAGCGTTTGTATGACCAGTGCAAGTATTTTAGATTGCTGCCATAAATCACAAACCATGGTGGATTGACGTCGGTTTGGACAACATAGCGTAGCCGTGGGTGAGTGTTCTTTAGCCCAGCTGGCTTGTGGCGCATTATGGCACGATGTAGACAATCGTTTAGTTGGCTGGTGGTAATTGTGCGGTGGCGTTCGCTATTAATGGACATAATTAAGTCGTAAATCTTAGCAACGTTCTGACCGGTAGTTGATGAAGTAAAAATAAGTGGTGCCCAGGGGGCGAAGTCAAAAGTCCTAGTGATAATTGGCGCCAGGGCGTCACGAGTATAGGCGTCCTTGCCAATGACTGAGTCCCACTTACTAACTACTATAATTAAGCCCTTGCCAGCCTTTATAATTTCACCGGCTAATTTAGTGTCAAGTGAGGTGTTTAGTTCGTTGACATCCATTAACAATAGACAAATATCTGCCTCCTCAATGGCGCTGATGGTTCGTAGGACGCTAAAGCGTTCAATCCCCTGCTCTATTTTGCCCTTGCGACGGACGCCGGCTGTGTCAAGAAGTTCGATTGTTTTGCCGTGATATTTAACGTCGATGCGATTAACGTCGCGGGTTGTGCCGGCGATATTGGCGACCATCGCTTGTTGCTTACCAGCTAAGGTGTTGAATAGGTATGATTTGCCGGCGTTGGGTCGACCGATTAGGGCGACCTTAATTCGGTCATCAATAGCCTTGGCACTAACGTGCGGGATTCGCTCCATGATGGCGTGGCTAAGTCGACCAATGCCCTGGTTGTGCTCTGCGCTGGTTTGGATAATGTCCTTGATGCCTAGACGTAGAAAGTTTTCTAGTGGGAAGTGTTCGGCTAGGTCGATTTTATTTAGGACTAGAACAACTGGCTTGCCAGATTTTAGGATACGTTTGGCTAATTCGCGATCATCTTGGGTGGCGTCCTCAGTGGAATCTTTCATTAGTAAAATCAGGTCAGCGCTGGCAATGGCGTCATCGACCTGGTCCTGAATGCTAGCCTCAAAGTCATCCTGTGGGTCATCTTTTAACCCAGCAGTATCGACCAAAATGTATGAACCCTCGCGGTTGTCAATGCGACGATAAATTGAGTCGCGAGTAGTGCCAGCTTCGCGAGCTACGATAGCATCCTGTCGACCGACTAGCCGATTAAAGATAGATGATTTGCCAGCGTTAGCCCGACCAACGATGGCAACAATAGGCAGTTTTCTATTTGACATGATAGTTAGATTATATCATAAGATGGAGTGGTATAATAGCCACATGAAGAATAAAGAGGTTGCTGGCTGTCGCAACATTGAGCAGGCTAACAGCAAGCTACTTAAGGAGCGAGTTATTGGTGAGATACAAGAGGTCGCTTCCCTCGAGGAGGTGGATAACATCGTCCAGTGGATGTGTGATAACCCATCCGTAGAATGGCCGGCGGTGATTTATGAAGTTGGCCATTTATCAGACTTTCCAGCAAAAGATACATTTATGAGTAAGATCGACGCGATATACGAGTCCTGTTCTGAGGTAGTTGCCGATTCGGATGGACAAGTCGATATGGAGTAAAAACGGGTCGCTCAGCACACTGGGCGACCCGAGATTGGGCTAGCTATCGTTATGGTTGCGGCGGGACTCGAAGATGACCTCGCCATTCTCGTCTAGCCCGATGTGGACGTGTTCGCCCGTAACAGTATCGTCCAAGAGGAACTCTGAGGCTACCTCTTGCCCTGCATCGCATAGATGATTTGCCGGCGTTAGTCCGACCAACGATGGCAACAAGGGGAAGTTTTCTGTTTGACACGATAGTTAGATTTATCATAAAGCTTATAACAAGAATACGGGGGCGACTGATGTCGCCCCCGTTGGGGTGTGCAGGGGTCTCCTGCTATGGGGGATGTGGTCGTGGGCGGTGAGGCGTGTTCGCGCGTTGTAAAAGCCTGCTTGGCTTCTCGCTGTTGAGCGACGAATGGCGGCGGTGCTGACAGGTTTTTCCATTAAAAAACCTGTCGTCGTCGACAATCACTACTCGTCACGAGCTATTCGGGCGGGTATCCTCGTTCCCACTGGTGCGTTGCCTAGAGGTACCTAGGTGAAGCCGGAAGTAAACATAACGCCCTCCTAAAAGGCATCGTGAGCGACTTCGCAATTAAATTATCGTTGGTGACTGTTATGCCACTAGATGAAGCCAGATGTGTACATCGCTCCTCCATCGCTATGGGTGGTTACCAGCCACATGCGTGCAGCCTAGTAAACCGATGTTCCGGGACAGTGATTTCACATTATATTCAAAAGAGTCTTTCGACATTGTGGTTGTCGCACCGGATTCGATTAATAGTGCAACAGGAAAGCAATGCCGAGCCTAACAGTCCATTGGAACCACATCCTTTCTATTCTTGGAATTTGCGACTCAGTCAACCTGAGCGTGGTATGTATTATAGCACTAATTTGAAAAATGTCAATACTTTTATGTGGATTTTTTACAATTATTTTATGCCACTACTGCAATATTACTACAAATCGTCCCGTTTGGTGGACATGAAATTACCCCAACGACGCAAAAAACCGATGATAGTTTTTAGTGGTAATTCTATGAACATATCCATAGCACGCGAAATGATGTTTAGTTTAGAGTATGTTTCGCTAATCTTTTGCCCA
The DNA here is from genome assembly GCA_944391325.1 of uncultured Candidatus Saccharibacteria bacterium. Classification (GTDB taxonomy): domain Bacteria; phylum Patescibacteriota; class Saccharimonadia; order Saccharimonadales; family Saccharimonadaceae; genus Nanoperiomorbus. The sequence goes on from CALXTC010000013.1 coordinate 42,786, forward strand.
ACGGCTACGAATGGCATGTAAATAAAGTCTCGTAGAATGCTGGCTGTAGTCTGCGCCTCGTCCCCTACCTCGATTTTACGAATTTGCCGGCTTAACCTAAAGCCCAGGTAGCTAGCCGTACTAATAAAGACAAAGAAGATTATTAGATGGATCCACTCGAAGTGGGCAAACTGCACCAATAACCAGCCTACACCAATAAACACGGCGATAATTAGCAACGCATAGATGACGTTGTATATGCCACTGAAATGGCGCTTGTAGCCGTTAATAAATGGTCGTTTTGGCAGTGGCTGATACAAAATTCGGCTAGCCTCGTGGTTTAGCGCCCTGGTATTGCGACTATCAGGCATAGTTAGGGTTAGTCGCAGTAAGATCATATAGATAGGTGGCAATAGTAGGTTGACGGCCAACGGTAACCACATTACCTGACCGTGGACGACCAAGTCGTATGGCACCTCAGCAGCGATGCCGATAATGAACTTAGTGATAATTAGAAATATGACGCTGCGAATAATTCCACGATTAACACCCTGGTTGACATGTTTGTAGGCCGCCTGAATGGCGGCGTCGTATGGTCCTAGAAAGGTTTTTTCAGTCAGAACGTGCTGGTCAAAAGAGTCATCGCATTGGCTGGCGTCGTTAATAATTCGAAAAACCGCTCCATGTCGGTTGACTATCCTGGTCAAGGTGTCGAACAGTTTTGATTCAATTGCCTCATCAATTTGCGTGTTAAATCGAGCGTAGTTAGCATATTGGGCGGCTACTACACCGTAGCGATCCATTAAATTCAGTCGAATCGCCGCCTCTTCACTACCTAACAATGCTTTCTGGACGGCCATGTACAGGGTCGCCTCGTAGGCATCCGGTCGCTCGCCACCAGTTATCTGCTCAATGTTGATTGCTGATAGGAAATAGTTGAATGCCAGATTGATCAATGCCTGCTCTTTGCTATGATCTCTTAGTAGCCCCTCGATTCGAACGGCGATTGGAGCAATTACCCAACGATCGATTTGGGTTCTAGTGTAGGTCTTGTGTAGACGATTTTTTAGGCTAACGCCCTGACGCAATAGATCGCTAATATGGTCAACGGTGGAAAGTTGAATGGAATCATTAGCTAAATAACCGGCCATTGTTAATTCGGTTATTAGAACCTCGCCTGAATGTTTTAGATGGCTAGGGCTATCAATCATAAAAAAGCGCTCTATGTAGCGATTGATAGCGTGAGTTAGCTGGAGATTTTCCTCGGAATTCTGGCTAGCATTGCGCAGACTCTCGTAAAGTTCAGTCAGACTGGCCCCAGTCGTTTGGACGTGCAATGTTTCGTCGTCGCCCTGTTTGATATGATCCGATTGGGCGCGCTTAACAGCCTGCAAGTCTGCAGAAAACGACAGGGCTAGCTGGTTGGCCTGCTTCATAATAGGCAATTATACCACTGACTATAGACTGTTGACGATGTTGGTAATGTCATCGCTGTCTAGGTAGTCATTGGTGTTGATGGTGTATCGCATGCCGTCGTCCGTCCAGGTGACCATATCGCGATAGCGATAAACTGTTGTATCGCCCGCCTGCATTGTCTGATAATTATTGTTATAGACACTGGTCTCGCCTTGTGCATTGCTGGCGTCGTTCTTTTCCTGTGTTACTGAGTAGCCGTCACCACCGCTCTTGCTACGATAATTAATGGTAATGCGACCAGTTTGGTAGGCGACTTCTCCGTCAATCGTAAAACCAGCGGGAGTATATGGAGTTTTTGCGTCAATACCAGCCTTGTTGGCAGCCATCTTTACGGAAATAGATGGCATAGCGATATAGAAACCGATGCCAACTACGATAGCCATAGCGCCAGCTGTTGCAAAAATAGCGGGCATCTGAAACTTGCGATGCGACTTGGCGTGAGTCGTTTTTTGCTTGTTGCGAGAGCGTTTGGCTGATTTGCGTCCAGTCATCTTTGCATCAACATCCTGCGCGTTCTGTAAAATCTGACTTAGTTGACTTAGGCGCTCGTTCAAGACATCGTCATCGTAGTTGTCGGCTGTTTGTGCTGGAGTTAGCCGAACAGCTGGTTTAACCTTAACGGTGATATTCTCGCCGGCTTGTTGTTCTTGACGCTGTTTTTCTGCATTGGCTACCCTTTCGGATAATGATGGCTGATTAGATAATCGATTTAACCTATCTGCCTGACGTTTGGTCAGGATTGGTACAAAATCTTTGTTGGCCATATTGGCTGCATCTAGTTGAGCGTTTTCGGGGATGTCAATTGGGGCGACGGCTTGTTTAGCCTCTTGTCTTAATCTAAGTTGCCGCTGGGCTAGCGATTCGGCGTAGTCGCCAGATTCGCTGAGAGGTTTTTTGACAAAGCGACGATTTAATGTGTTGGATGCGGTGACATTTCGGCGAGCAGACTGTGCAACTGTGCGTGTAGGGGCGACGTCAACGGAAATCTTGCTAACTAGCCTGGTTGATGGCTCAACGACGGAGTGCTCGGTATTATTAGCGTTATCGGTGTTCGCATGGCTGTGAGCCTGGGTGTCGGCCACCTGTCGCGTGGCGCTAACCTTGTCGACATAACTGGCAATCCATTCCGGCATTGTGTTGTTAGCGGTTTGTGCTATCACCGGATCAGGTATGCTGGCGGTGTGCACTGGCCCCTGATCATTTATCATTAAGCCAGTTACTGAGTCGTATTTTTTACCATTAATAATAACTATCCCCATATCCCTCTCTTTCTTTTCTTATCAAGTATTTTAACGGTTATGTTTGCAAAGCGCAAGTGCTTGAAAATATGTCGTCGTTTGTTTAAGATAATGCTAATTAATAGGTATATGACTATGGCTAAAAAAACATCACCTGAACCTAAAAATATCGATTCTGTGGTCGCTCGTCGACGCAAACAAACTGCCGTTCGCTTCTTTACATATGGCGCAATGGCGCTGGCAACTGTTGTTGGCGTAATAATTTGCATTGGTTGGGCGATGGGATACCGCTTTGACTTACAAAAAGGCTTATCGCAGGTAGCCTTATTGCAATTTAATACCTTTCCGACAGGGGCGTCGGTTGATGTGAATGGTGAGCGACTAACCGCACGAACGCCAACTAGATCTAATGTCGAGACGGGTGAAACGGTTGTTAAAATGTCGCGCAATGGATATCGTGACTGGAGCAAAACAATTACTTCCCTGCCTAGCACGGTTCGATGGTTAGATTATGTTCGCCTGGTTCCTAACAATGTGCGAACTGAGTCGATTCATACATTTGCCAGTGTTGAGGATATTATCCAATCGCCTGATCGCAAGTGGGCGGTCGTTCTGACTAATGCTACAGCTGGTGATATGGTTTTAATGAATATTGATGACCCTGAAAATGTTAAATACGAGGATGTTGAGCTTGATTCAGAAAAGTTATCTGACGGAGATAACCAAGTCTATAAACTTCTAGAGTGGGATAACGATTCTCGCAATATCTTGATTGAGCATCGCTATGGTGATGGTCAGGTTGAGCATCTTGAATATGACCGTCAAGATCGCGAAACACGTAACTTGACGCACGACTTTGGAATGAACCTGTCGCAGCCACATTTTTCTGGCACCAGTGGTGATGTGATATTTGCTCTAACCGGCAGCGATTTGCGTAAAATTGATTATGGCAATAACTCAATTTCAGCTCCGTTGGCAACTAATGTCGCTGACTATGTGCTATACAGCAATAGCCGAATTGCCTTTGTGTCGAAGGTGGCTGCTGATGATAAAACAACACAGACTGTCTCGATTTATGACGATGGCAAGGTCAACGACATTAAAAGTTATGATGACGACGATAAAACGATGATAGATTTTTCCCGAGTTAATGATGTTGACTACTTGGCGATAGCTCGCGGCGAGACAGTGGCGATTTATCCTGATCCATTAGGCAGCCTGACTCAATCACCAGATAACGTGTCGACTGATATTGCTTATCTCAGTAGTCCTGGCGGTATTGACTGGATGGAAATGAGTCGTAACGGCCGATTTGTTCTAGCTGGACGTGGACATAAGGTAGTTAGTTATGATATTGAAACCACGGAAAACTATTCGTTTGAGATGGAGCGAGAGGGCGAGCCGGAGTGGTTAGATGATTATCACCTACTAGATGTCCGCAATGGCGTTATTACGATGATTGAATTTGATGGGCAGAACGACGAGCATATCGTTAGTGGTCGTTTGCCAGCTTTCCTGTCGGATAATGGTGAGGACGTTTTTAGCCTAGACGATATTAGCGGTGGTGTTGTACTACAACGTTCTAGTATGCTAGCAGAGTAGGCGTTAAATGGATGTTCCATTGCAATATATCAACTACTACTCTTCACTATTGGGAAATATTCTGTTGTCGGCAGACGATGGCGGTCTAACGGGGCTATGGTTTGAGCAGCAAAGGCACTTTGCCACATTTTTGACTGGTTGTGAGCAAACCGCTAATTTACCTGTGTTTAACGAGGTGAGACGCTGGCTGGACGCCTATTTTGCTGGTCACAATCCTGACTTTACGCCACAACTTCATATGATCGGTACGGATTTTCAGCGGTCAGTTTGGCGAATTTTGTTAACTATTCCATATGGCCAGATTGTAACATACGGCCAAATCGCTGAGAAACTGGCGGCTGAGCGTGGCGTACCTAAAATGTCCGCTCGGGCAGTTGGCTCGGCTGTGGGTCGCAATCACATATCATTAATCATTCCCTGTCATCGAGTTGTGGGGAGTAATGGTGATCCAACTGGGTATGCTGGCGGTATTGAGCGAAAGGTTGCATTATTAAAAATAGAGGCCGATGGTAGGCGGCGAGGCGATATCAAAAAATAGACGCCACAATGGGCGTCTATTTATATTATGTACCTCTACTATCACTGCAATTTCTGACGTAGAATTTGTTGAGCTAAGGATGGGTTAGCCTGCCCCTTGGACTTCTTCATCACTTGCCCAACCAAGAAGCCAATTACTTTTTCCTGGCCAGCCTTAAAATCGGCAACAGCCTTGGCGCAGGCTGGGTCGTCAATGACTCCGTCGACAATTTTTTCGATAGCGCCCTCATCGCTAACCTGTAGTAATTTCTTGTCCTCGGCAATCTGCATTGGGTCGGTGTCGTGTTTTAGCAATTCGGCGAAGATTTCTTTGCCGGCAGTTGATGATACCTTTTTGTCATCCAGCATTTGGGCCAACTTTACTAAGTTGGTGGCTGATGGTAGATTTAACTCTGTCTGCTGATTGCCGCTGTTCTCATCGTTGTCTACTGGCAGACAACTGGCGAATAGATTGGCAATGCGTTTAGCTATGGTTTGGTTGGAGCCATCTAACACTTCATTGATCAAGATGGCAACCTGTTGATTATTAAGCAGTACCCGAACTACCCCCTCGTCAACACCTATGGAACTGAATTTACGGCGATACTCAGCTGGCATAACTGGAAAGTCGGCCTGCATCGTGGCAATATCTGCGTCTGTCAATACGATTGGTGGAATGTCGGCATCGGGCATATACCGATAATCCTGGGCATTTTCCTTGCTACGTTGAACGGTGGTTTTGCCCTCGGCATCTGACCAGCCACGTGTTTGCTGCTCAACTGCCCCACCTTGTTTCAGGATAGTGATTTGTCGCTTTATTTCGTAATCAACGGCACGCTCAACTGCCCTGAATGAATTTAAGTTCTTGATCTCGGTGCGAACTCCCAATGGCTCGTCGGGTTTGGCGACGGAGATGTTAACGTCAAACCGCATATTGCCATGATATAGGTCGCCAATAGTGACGTCGGCGTAAGTCATTAATAGGTGTAGTTCCTCGGTATAGGCTCTAGCCATGGCTGCCGAGTGAATATCTGGTTCGGCAACGATTTCAATTAGCGGCGTGCCAGCACGATTTAGGTCTACTAACGAGTGATCACTCATGTGTGTTAGCTTGCCGGCATCTTCCTCGACGTGGGCATGGTGGATGCGAACGTGCTCACCGGTTGGTAAATCGACTCGTCCACCTAGAATCAATGGCTGATACATCTGGCTAATCTGATAGCCCTTGGGCAGGTCGGGATAAAAATAGTGCTTGCGATCGAAATGGCTAACGTGGGCGATCTGACTACCTAGAGCTTTGCCAGCTCGAACGGCCTTGACGATAGCCTCGTGGTTTAAATAAGGCAACATGCCAGGTAGGGCGTAGTCAATTGTGCTGACTTTGCTGTTCGGCTCGGCCTCGCGGGCGTCATTATCGACGCTACTGAATAACTTAGTGCTAGTGTTCAATTGCACGTGGCACTCAATACCAATAGTTGGTAAATAACCGTCGACTAAATAGCGATTGATGTCGCCGTCAATCTCAGTGCCGTGCTCGCCAGCGTTTCCTAGTTCACTCATAACTTCTCCTTAAATTGCCCCTAAATCCTTTAGGGCGTTTTTATAAATTGTCAGCATGCGCTTGGCAACAACCTTATTGACATTGCCGTTGACCTCGTGGGCAATACGGTTGCGCATTTTGTGTGCTGCCCATACGCCGTTGATGTCTTGGAATAATTTGTCTGATTGCTTAAGCCTATCGCCCATAGTATTGCCGGCAACACCACTTTCTCGTAGAGCTTTGTCTAGTAATTTATCAGCACTCAGAATGGCAAACTGATACGAGGCGTTGTTGTCATGATTGATATTGTTTTCAATTTCTAGCCAAGCTGTTCGGTAATAGTCCTTGTTTAGTAGTTTTTTACCATGTCCACGTGTCAGGGCTAGGATTGCCAGTATGGCAAAGCCAACAATGGCAATAACGATTAACATTATGACAATTGCACTATTAAATCCTGGCATTTACAACCTCTCAACTTCCTTAGCGAATGCCAATAGTTTGGCGTCGTCCTTTTGCCGGCCAATTAATTGCACGCCAATCGGCAAGCCACTATCACTTTCGCCGCATGGAACTGATATAGCGGGTAGTCCAGCTAATGATGCGGGAACGGTCATAGCGTCGGCCAAATACATCTTTAACGGGTCGCTGGTATTCTCACCCAATTTAAAGGCGGGTGTGGGGGCGGTTGGACAGATCAAGAAATCGCATTCGTCAAACAACTTGTTGAATTCGTTAATTAATAGGGTACGAGCCTTTTGAGCCTTTAGATAGTAGGCGTCAAAGTAGCCGCTACTCAGCACATACGAGCCAATCATAATACGTCGTTTGTTCTCTGGCATAAAGCCGGCACTACGACTTAGCCCGTATACATCATCCAGTGATTTGGCCTTGTCAGAGCGAACACCATAGCGAACACCGTCATAGCGAGCTAGGTTAGATGATAATTCGGCTGGAACGACAATGTAATAAATGGCTAGGGCGTATTTAGCCATTGGCAAACTAACCTGACGCACTGTATGTCCAGCCTGCTCTAACCTGTTGATAACGGCTTGGGTCTGGTTAACGACGTCAGCGTCAACACCCTCGCCCATAAAGTCCTTGATTACGCCGATAGTGTAGGACCTCTGGCTGTTATCGGTTATTGGTTGGAAATAGTTGTCGTGAACAGTGCTGTCATGTCCGTCCTGCCCAGCCAAGATATCCGAGACAAGTTCGGCATCCTCGACGGTTCTAGTTAATGGTCCAACGACGTCGGTTGAGCTAGCCATAGCGACAACGCCATAGCGACTAATCATGCCATAGGTTGGCTTGTAGCCGACTACACCGTTAAAGCTACCCGGTTGACGAATCGAACCACCCGTGTCGGAGCCCAAGGCAAATGGGACGATGCCTGCTGCAACGGCAACGGCCGAGCCACCACTAGAACCGCCAGCAACACGTTCAAAATCAACGGCGTTGTGCGTTGGGCCAAAGGCGCTATTTTCCGTTGAGCCACCATGGGCAAAAGCGTCAAGATTGGCCTTGCCGATTAAAATGGCATCTTCGTTGTCTAATCGTTCAATAGCCGTGGCGTCAATAGGCGATTCGAAATTTTCTAAAATTTTGGCGGCAGCCGTGGTGTGACCAATCGTGGTTAAGAAATTATCCTTGGCCACGTATGGGACGCCGGCTAGTCGACCAACTTGTTCGCCGCGCCTAATCTTGGCGTCAATTTCGTCAGCCCGATGCAGTGCCTCGTCGTCGAATGTTTCTAGTAGTGCGTGCAACTCGTCGTTATCTTGGGCTGCTCGCAGAGCCTTCTCTACCTCTGCCCTGGCGGTAGTCTGGCCCGATTTAATATTATTTACAATCTCGTTAATTAAGCTAGTCATTACAATACCTTTGGCACCTTTACTTGATTATTCTCTGTGTCTGGCGCTAGGTTTAATAGTTTCTCGCGCGACAACTGAGGCTCGATTTTATCGTCTCGCCAGACATTCTGTAATCCAGTTAGCTGAAAAGTTGGCTCAACCTGGTCGGTGTCAAGCTCGTCTAGTTGGTTGATATAGCCGACTATATTGCCTATGTCTGTTGCCAGCGACTCTAATTCACTATCACTTAACTGTATTTCACTTAGCGCCGCTAGATGGCGCACCTCGTCTAAACTTACACTCATTGGCTATTATTATAGCAAAGAATAACTAACTAATCTTGTGGCTGTTGTTAATGCTATTAGCTATAAATAGTATCTAGCGCAATAGATAATTGGCGATGTTGTCGTAATCGAAGGTATTCTCGTCGGTATCATCGTCTACGACACTATCAACATACAGATGTTCTAGAGTTTTCTTAATATTCTTAGCTGTAATGACTTGTTGCAAGTTATCGCTGGATCCTAGGACGCCTAAGTAGTTGTATGCATAGTCTATCGACATTGGGTTATTGAAGAAGTATTTAAAGGTGTGGGCCATCTTGTCGGCATAGGACGCCATTAGTTCTTTTAGTAATACATCAATATCGTGCCCTAGGTCGCTGGTCGGTGTTGTTTTGTGAAACACTGCATTGGCTTTGAATAAAATTGCATCATCTGTGCAGTCATGAAAATTACATGTTCCATGAATGTAGCCACCCAGATTATCAATTGCGATATGCAACAACTCGGCTAATACATCAGCGATGGCTACTAATACTACTCTATCAGTTATAGTTGGTCTATCTATGCACAAATTAATTATTTTTAGGACAAAGTCCTGCGGTACTTGCTCTGGCTCTATCATGTTGCCGATGCTATCGACATCGGTTAAATTGCTGTAAGTAATATCGGTGTAGTCGCTGAGGTTTTTAAACTGACATGACCCCAGAGAGTTGCATTTTTCTATAAGCTGGTCGAAACCGAGTTTGTATCTGTAACCTTTTTCGCACTCAACCTGCATCGTGCTAATTTGAATATCATGGGCGCTAAAAGCATGCTTATCTGCGATGAAGGGCTGGATTAAGTTGTCAAGCTCGTCGTCTACGTCGAATTGCAATAAAATCTTGGTTAGATAGGTTGTTGCTCTGCATTGTCTGCCAGTAATACTGATATATTTATGGCCATTATTAGCAAGGAACTTGTATAGCTGATTCATGTACGCATGCTCAAATATGTGAGCAATGGCATAATCTGTATGCTTCGTTTCTAAATAATACGTAGCCTTCATGATAATAGCCACAGTCACCTATAATCCGAGTGATGACTGTGGCCATTGTAGCATCTAATTAGGATTTTTCTAGCATTAACGTGCGCTAATCAAGAATTGACTCGTAAACGCTACGGATAGTTGATGTTGGAGTTTTGCTGACGTGGGCATCGACTAAAACAGCAATGCAGGCTAGGACGATACCAAATATGGCCATTCCTAGGGCAATCATGGCCAAAACATTTGGTTTAATTGCAGCCTTAATGAACTTGTTAATAACAATACCTGCACCAGCCAAACCAGCGCCGATGAATAGCAAAGGTATGATAGTGCCGACAAAGCGCGACTTCCATGGCGTATAATCGCTGATGGTTAGGATAGTGGCTAGCAGAACCGCTACAGCTGCCACACCGGCCAAAGCTGCCGTGATAAAGCAAAAGGCCTTGGCAATTTTATTAATCATTTGGTAGTTGTCGCTAGCAACTAGGGCTGCAGCATCCTTGGATGATGATACCTTGCCCATGCCTAGATGAGCGACCACGGCAAATAGGACGCTTAATGCTGATGTGGTGACTAGTGATATGGTGCTATTGCCACCGAACACACCAAAGATGCTAGGCAAACTAATAACCTCGTCTGCGAACATAGCAATTGCCCCGGCAACACTATAGGTGGCTAGGGTGAATGCTGCGATGATCGATATAATGGTTACACCATAGGTAATCACAATATCGGTGATTGATGAAGAGTTCTTCTTTTCCATACTTCCCTCACTTTATTATGCTTATGTCCTAATTATATATGTGACTGGTAGGAACTGCAACATTTGTTTGTTATTTAGCGTATTTCTGTAGGCGTTCGTTAATCTCGTTGATTGTGTCGCGCAGATCAGCTGCTTTTTCGAATTCTAGATTAGCGGCAGCTAGTTGCATCTGAGCAGTCAGGTCGTCGATTAAGTTTCGATACTCGTCAACGGGAATCTTATTAAGATTAAGTTTGTGCTTCTTTTTAGTTTCATCTACTGGAATAATGGCGCGCAAGCCCTCATCGATAGCCTTGTTAACTGAATGGGGTGTTATGTTGTGTTCGTGATTATACTGCGATTGTATTTGACGACGTCGGTTGGTCTCGCTGATTGCGTAGTTCATGGCGGCGGTCATCTTGTCGCCATACATTATTACCTTGCCCTCAACATGGCGCGCTGCTCGACCGATGGTCTGGATTAGGGCTGGTTCGGAACGCAGAAATCCTTCCTTGTCGACGTCAATGATAGCAACCAGACTAACTTCGGGTAGATCCAACCCCTCGCGCAGCAGGTTGATGCCGACCAACACGTCATAAACGCCCTCGCGCAATTCGCGTAGAATATCGCTACGCTCTAGCGTGTCAACGTCGCTATGGATGTAGGCAGTCTTGACGCCAGCCTCAATTAAAAATTCGGTTAAGTCCTCGGCCATTCGCTTGGTCAGAGTCGTCACCAAGGTTCGCTGCCCCTTTTGAATGCGAAGCTGGATTTCGTTCATTAAATCGTCAACCTGATGCTCACTTGGTCTGACCTCAATCTCAGGGTCTAACAGCCCAGTTGGCCGAATGACTTGCTCGACTGGCTTGGGTGAATGTTTTAATTCATATTCACCTGGCGTGGCACTTACGAAAACCACTTGGTTGATATGTCCTTCAAACTCGCTAAAGGTTAATGGTCGGTTGTCTAGGGCTGACGGCAGTCGAAAACCGTATTCCACTAAAGTTTCCTTGCGTGCCTTGTCGCCATTGTACATTCCTCTGACCTGGGGGATAGTCATGTGGGACTCGTCGATTAACATCAAAAAATCATCTGGGAAGTAATCTAGCAGTGTGGCTGGCTGCTCACCCGGTGCTCGATTGGTGAGGTAGCGGCTGTAGTTTTCGATACCCTTGACAAAGCCAGTCTGGCTAAGCATTTCTAGGTCATACTTGATGCGCTGGGTTAATCGTTGTGCCTCTAGGTATTTTTGGTGATCATCAAAATATTTAACTCGTTGTTCGTATTCCTTTTTAATATTGTCAACAACCCCCTGCATGCGCTGTTCAGGAGTGACATAGTGGCTGGTTGGGAAAATGCGAATTTCCCTAGGATAGTCCAACACTTCTCCAGTTAGTGGGTCAATCTCTAAAATGCGCTCAACCTCGTCGCCAAAGAATTCAATGCGATAGGCCGTTTCGCGCCCTGACGGATAAATGTCGATAGTGTCTCCACGAACCCGGAAATTCCCCCTGGCGAAGTCCATGTCATTACGATGATATTGGATATCGTTGAGATGGCGAATAAATTTATCCTGGCGATAGCGTTGCCCTACGGTTAAGTCAATGGACATTTCGGAATAGTCAGCTGGTGAACCAATGCCGTAAATACAACTGACACTGGCCACGATAATGACATCCTTGCGTGTCAATAGCGCGCTGGTGGCGGCGTGACGCAGGCGATCAATCTCCTCGTTAATGCGAGAGTCCTTTTCGATGTAAGTGTCACTACTGGCAATGTAGGCCTCTGGTTGGTAATAGTCAAAATAAGAGACGAAATAATGAACCTCGTTCTCGGGAAAGAATTGCTTGAACTCGGAAAATAGCTGGGCGGCCAGAGTTTTGTTGTGGGCTAGCACCAAGGTTGTTTTACCAGTGTTCTGGATAAGATTGGCCATGGTAAAAGTCTTACCAGAGCCAGTCACGCCCATTAATGTTTGATACTTTTCGCCACGTAAAATTCCGTCGGTCAACGTAGCAATGGCGGCTGGTTGGTCGCCTGTTGGTTGGTATTTGGTATGCAGCTTGAACTCGGCCATCTAACTACTGTTATTTTAGCATATATGACTATTTAATACGGAAAGCAGCCCCACGCATGTGGAGGAGCTGCAGTAGAAATGAAAGATGGCTCTGGCGGCCGACAGCCGAGTAATGCATTGCCCTGCAACTAGCGAATTGGCCTGGCTAGCGTAATTAGCGACGGGATCGTTTGTTGGCATACCGGACTATGACGGTCGGATCCAATCCGGCTGCTAGCAAGTCACCCCGAGCTAGTTCGGGGCTTTGGAGCGTAGTGATGACCTGAAGAGGATCAGCGCCTGCGTGAAGAAGTCGCAACTGAGTTACATCATCGAGCTCATAGCGCAACTTGTACGAGAGTCTATTCAGGGCCTCTTCGTCGTGGCCCGCCATAGCTATCAAGCTGTCGATGATATGCGCTGTCACTCCAGACCAATTGTCAGTAAGAGACAAAATATCCTTGGCTGTGGCCCCATTGCTAGACAAAATGTCGATTTGCTCATCTAGCAGTTGCATATCAAGTTCCTGTCCTCGTTCGCCAATTCGTCCGAAGTCAATTCGTATGTCACGCGCTACAAACTTTGTGTAATTGCTAATGACATAGTTGATGTCAAAACGACGACTGATTTTACTG
>CALXTC010000014.1 GCA_944391325.1 uncultured Candidatus Saccharibacteria bacterium
ACGCCTGAGCAAAGTCGTTCCAATCGCCCAGTTGGAGATTTAGCCGTCCTGAGCCAGACAGTTCATAGTCAGCGATAATATTGTTGGCTGCTATTGATAGCTGGTTTAGGTAAGTTTGGGCGCCAGTATAATTTAGTTGGATATCGGCGGAATCGGCAATAATTCGTTTCAAAGCATTGGTCATTTCTTCCATGTAAATCTGATCCGGGTTTTGAGCAAAATCATAATAGCGATTTATCGAGGCCGTTATCGTCACTAGCTGGCGATAATCATTGGCTATCACCTTTAGTTGAGCAATTGTTTCATCATATACATTAATTAGGTCAGTTAAATACTGCTTCGTAATCTCATTGCTGGTTATGATGGAATTATCAATTACACCTGCAAATATCTCCGAACCAGGTTCAGCGCTATCCAACTCTTCAATGTTATTGTCAGCATCGCGTAGGACGCTGGCTGACGATGTCGAGTATTCTTCAAACGATAAATACAAATATCCGATTTTATCACTGTAGATGTCGTCAATTTGTTCGGCTAACTTCCCCTCGTCACTAAGACTATTGTAGTAACTCTGGTGCCGAATGTCGGACGTTATGTTTGATATGAACGACGATACTATGGCAAACGCTACGATAGCCACAATCGTCACAATAACAATGGTTCTAGTGCGAAAGCGACTGCCTTTGGCCTTTTTATTGAATGGTAAAACGCGCTGGACAAAGCTTTCGCTGGGCATGCCAGAGGGCGTCGGTTCTAGGTGTTTATCAGTGTTGGCCTTTTGTTTAATCTGTTCGACGATTGGTTGATGTGTTGGTGTGCCGAATGGATTGTCGGGTTGATTGCTACTTTCTGACGTTGGCTTACTTGCTTTGTTCTCATCCATACATTGTCCTATATAGGATTAATTATCTACATATCTACTTTAATTATATCAGGCGCTGCAATTCACTGTTCTATTCGGCAGGTTTGAACAAAAAGCGCAAATAATCACGCATCATCCTGGTGCCACATATGGTTGATAAATATCCAGCTAGGATACTGGCGGTAGCATCACTCCAGCGATCGTTGTTGCGGCAGATTGCGGCAGCTAATTGCATGCGATTATATAGCGACTCGATTTCCTCGCTATAACTATCACCTTCAACCAATAGGGCAACCGGTGGATTGGCGTCGGCCACCCCGCCATCATTGGTGGCAACTAGTAGCGTCAGGTTGGCTAAATCCTTCATAAATGATGTGCCACAAGCCTCTAGTCCGACAACGGGAACATTAATGGTGATGTCAGAGCCAAAACTCATTGCCCTGGCTAGATTTTCGTCATAGTCGGTAATATAGTGGACTCGCTCGCGAAGCACGGGGTCGTCGCTAATGCGTTGTAGCATAGCCTCAAGTCGTTGATAGGTCGAGTCATTTCTGGATACATTACCTGCGATCATGCCAGCCATAATGTAGTGAGCGTCGTTATCGACCAAGATTCTTTTTAGCCTATTAATGTCCTCGAATGGCATCCATGGTCGCTTATACTCGACAAAGCGGCGCTTGAATTCAAACAACAACGCATCCTCGGGTATGACAACTTTGTTGCCGTATTGATCGCAACGATGTTGTAGCTCAGCATTTAACTGTTGGCGTCCAACTCGTTTTAGTTTGCGTAGCCCACCGGTATTTGCACGAAAGATTTGGCGGATCTGATCGGTGGTGACGCGTCCAGGCATGTTAAATTTGTCGATAATACCGCTGTTTTTGTAAAAATGAAGAATCTCGGGCATCACCCATGTCTGTAGGTGAATGCCATTAGTAATAGCGGCAAAATGAACCTTTTCGCCCGACAGGTCACGATAATCGGCAACTCGGGCGTGTAGCTTAGATACGCCATTTTTAGCCTCGGCTAACTCGATAGTCAGGCTACTTAGTTTTAGATAGCCATCGCGGAATAAACCGCCCACATAATGTTTTAATGCCGGCGATTTAATGTTTGGAAAGATAAAGCGCTCGAACTGATCATAACTAAATTGCGATTCAGCCGCCTGCACCAAGGTGTGATTGGTGTATAGGGTATGCTTGCGAACATAGACAATTGCCTCGTAGATGTTCATGCCGTTACTGCACAACTCGTCAAGCCGGGCGATGGCCGCAAAGATGGTGGCTGTTTCGTTCAGTTGAATGACGGCGGGTTTTAATTGGGCCAACTTTAATGCTGAATAGCCACCGAAGCCTAGCGCTGCCATTTGATATAGACGATGGTCGCCAGATGGATCGCCGCAATACAGCGGCCCAAAATGCTCCTCGGTCATGCATAGAAAACGCGTGCTACCTAGAACCTTTTGATAAATGTCTAATACTGCGTCTGGCTGGTTCTTGATGCGTAAGTTTGCTTCGCCGACCTTGGAAAAACCCTCTTGTTCGGGAGTTCTGGTGGTGTATTCATCGTGCGGAACCAGATCGTCCATCTTTTGATGACGCTCCTCGCGATAAAACGGCGTCAGCATAACAAATGGAATTTCCAAATCCTCGGCCACTCGACGTGTATCAGCGGCTAGAACACCTAGCCCGCCAGCACCACGAATACCATTGACGGCGTCATAAACCTCCATTGTCGTGTAGACATATGGTCGGCTGGCGCTAATTTTATGGATTAAACTACGTCGATCAATCGCCTGATAAAACTCAGCTACGTCCTCAATAGACGGGTCATTGAAGCTCTTTTTAATATTTACTTGCCCACTCTTCATTCTGCAGATTATTTTAGCAAATAACTTATGGTTAGTCTAACACAATAGGCTGGCTAGACTAGTCTGAGATAAGACTTGATGCCATACTAAGTCGGCGGTATGAAAGGCTTGGTTGGCAACAAGGTTAGAACTATTTGAAACAGCATCAACTACACCCGATGGCTGATAGCTAGATATATTCCCGTCGAGTGCGACAACAATGTCTGCCAATGTGATATCGGCTGGTGATTTTGCCAGTATGAAGCCGCCGTTATTGCCAGGAGTAGCCTTGATTAAACCGGCAATAACTAGTTTACGTAGTAATTTTTGGCTATAGGTTACTGATGATTGTAGCTGATTGGCGATTTTCGTAGCTGGTATCGCTGAATTATCTGGTTGCTGTGCAACTATCAGGATAATGGCTAGGCCTAGTTCAAAACTTTTAGATAACTTCATAGACGAATGACTATATTATGGATAAATTATGTCGATAATTATTATAGTATAATTATGCTAACTATTTACAGTCGTACCTAGGGGTTGGTGATTATGATGTCGCTAGCAGCAAATGAGATCAAGCGCTGGCAAGACGAGCGCCATAAAAAGTTCGAGGAATTAGTTAGAACTGATCCAGAGAGTGCCCGTCAGCTTGCTCTGCGCAACTTGCAGTGCGCTGGTATCGTCGATGAAGACGGAAGCCTAATGGCTATCTATGCTGATGGCTCGGGCCGGATTGCTCCGTTGGCGTTCACGCATCCATAGATGCGGGTCGGATTATAAAAATCATTGCGGAAGGTTAGTGCATTTGTTATAATTCATACGCGAATTAGCCATCGCCCGATGGGATGTGGCCAAGTGGTAAGGCAACGGGTTTTGGTCCCGTGATTCGGGGGTTCGAATCCCTCCATCCCAACCAGAAATTTTCAGCCCCGCGCATGCGGGGCTATTTGC
>CALXTC010000015.1 GCA_944391325.1 uncultured Candidatus Saccharibacteria bacterium
GAACTGATTGGCAAAGAATGATTTGCCCGAGCCAGGTAAGCCAACAACCTCAATAATCATTGGGCTAGACAGCGTTAATGTCTCCATACGTAAATGTCCCTCCTAATTAATCTGGCACTATAATACCACTAGCACCTATGATGAACAAAATAAAAAATCGCCGCACATGGCGACAAATGGCACGGGCAGAGGGATTCGAACCCCCGACACCAGGTTTTGGAGACCTGTGCTCTACCAACTGAGCTATGCCCGTACGAATTCACATAAATGATATATAAATAATCGCCGTTTTTCAAGCGACTTGCAAGTATTAGAATTTGCCAGGCAA
Source organism: uncultured Candidatus Saccharibacteria bacterium (assembly GCA_944391325.1). Classification (GTDB taxonomy): domain Bacteria; phylum Patescibacteriota; class Saccharimonadia; order Saccharimonadales; family Saccharimonadaceae; genus Nanoperiomorbus. The sequence goes on from CALXTC010000015.1 coordinate 329, forward strand.
TTTTTTATCTGTCGTTTGTAGTAATATTGTCTACACGTTGTGCAAATTTCCCGACCCGCTGACGTTTCTGCAATCATTCTTTTACCTGTATTTGTTGACATATAGTCAACGATTAACAGCAATACGCAATGCTTTACATTCATGACGCTTTTGTTTATACTAAATTGTGAATTAACAAGTGAGAGCAAAAGGGTAGATATTTAATGAAGTTATTAATGTTAGGCTGGGAACTACCTCCCCATAATAGCGGTGGCTTAGGTGTAGCCTGCTTCCAAATGGCCAAGGCCTTGGCCGATGAGGGGGCGGATATTGACTTTGTCCTACCATACAAGGCCGACCATTCCGAGGCTGACAAGTTTATGAATGTCATTTCCGCATCCGACGTGCCACCTGCCGTTGACGAGAATGGCAATTACATTGCTATGGGCGCCTATTCAGGCAACTGTATTTGGTGTGGTGGTGACCGAAAGTGTCGTCACGCTAGGGCATATGGCAAGGGATTTGTGGCCGCCACCCATCAGTACGCCGACAAGGTCGAGAACATGGTGCGCCATGACAATATGCAGCCCAGCATCATCCACGCTCATGATTGGCTAACTATGGAGGCTGGTGTTAGGGCTAAGAGTGTAACTGGCTCCCCGCTGGTTGTCCACGTCCATGCTACCGAGTTTGATCGCGCTGGTGGACATAGTGGCAATCCACTCATTCACGATATTGAATATTTTGGCATGCAGGCGGCTGACCGAATTTTTGCTGTTTCACAAATAACCAAGGACATTATCGTCAGCAATTACGGCATTCCAGCTGATAAGATTGAGGTTGTCCATAACTCTATTGATCCCAACGAACTGTCTCACGTCAGTTTGGAAACCGACAACTATCTATACATCAAAAAAATGCAGCAGTTGGGCTATAAAATCGTTGTCAACATTGGTCGCCTAACTGTCCAAAAGGGACTTTCCTATCTGGTAGAGGCAGCTGCGCTGGCAATCAGCAAGAATCCAAAGTTAATCTTTGTTATTAGTGGCAGTGGCGAGCTACGTGACCAGCTAATTGAATTAGCCGCCGACCTAGGTATATCCGATCGGGTTATATTTACTGGCTTCATTAGGGGCATACGCTTCCGTGAGTTATACGAAATCGCCGATATGTTCGTTATGCCATCAATCAGTGAACCGTTCGGCTTAACACCACTAGAGGCAGCCTACTACGATACAGCAATTTTACTCTCTAAAACCTGTGGTGTTGGCGAGGTGCTGAACAATGTTCTACGCTTTGATTACTGGGACACCCGCAAGTTAGCCGATCAGATCGTTGGAGTTTCGCTATCACCTGCCCTGCATTTATCGCTAGTCGAGGGCGTTAAGGCTGAGTATTTGAATTGCAACTGGGGCGATGTTGCCCGCAAGTTATTGGGTCAATACAACCGTGTCATCGCTAATCACAAACGTAGCCGACGTAGTGGTCATAAAAAGGAGGTAAAGAGTCGTGGCTAAGTCAATCCAATTATATTTGCATGTTCACCAACCATGGAGAATTAGGGAATATACTGCCTTTGATACTGGCGCTGACCACAACTACTTTACCGCTGCTCCACATTCTGGCACGAATAATGCCAGCATTCTACGCAAGGTTGCCAATAAATCATACCTACCTACCAATCGTATTCTGTTGGAACTACTCAAGAAGTATCCCGACTTTAAGCTTAGTATTTCAATTACTGGCACCTTTATTGAACAATGCGAACAGTATATGCCCGAACTACTGGATAGCTTCCGGGAACTGGTTCAAACAGGTCGTGTTGAGGTGATTGGTGAAACGTATTATCACAGCCTAGCCTTCTTTTACAATCGCGCCGAATTTGATCGGCAGGTTGCGTTGCACGCCGAAAAAATCCAGGAAATATTTGGCGTTACTCCAACGGCATTTCGCAACACCGAACTAGCCTACAATAATGACCTAGGTAAGTGGGCTGACATCCACGGCTACAAGGCAGTTTTAGCCGAGGGCTGGGATAAGGTGTTAGGCTGGCGTAGTCCAAACTATGTCTATCAGCCAACCAATTCATCAACCACGCGACTCTTGTTAAAGAACTACAAGCTCAGCGACGATGTTGCCTTTAGGTTTTCAAATCGTGGCTGGTCAGAGTATCCGCTAACCGTTGATAAATATGTTAAATGGTTAGACGAGGCTGATGGCGATTTGGTCAATTTGTTTATCGATTACGAAACATTCGGCGAACATCAGTGGGCCGATACTGGCATCTTCGACTTTCTAAAGGCTCTGCCAAAGGCTTGGTTGGATAAAAAAGGTCATAAATTTATGACTATCACCGAGGCTGCCGAATCAGCCGAACCAGCCGACGCCCTAGACGTTCCGTATACAACCACCTGGGCAGACTCTGAACGCGACCTAAGCGCATGGCTAGGCAACCGCATGCAGCAAGAGGCATCGCACTACATTTACTCGCTGGCTCCATCAGTAATGGCTACTGGCGATATCAATATCATCGGCGATTGGCGACGACTAACCACATCTGACCACGTCTATTATATGAGCACTAAATACTGGAACGATGGGGACGTGCATGCCTACTTCTCGCCATACAAGTCGCCATATGATGCATTTCTGGTTTACATGAATGTTCTGCGCGATTTGCGCTATCGCATCATTGAAAATCGTCAACAAAATCAACAACATTGATACAAAATAATTGGTAGATTGTTTAATTAGGGGGGGTGTTAGATGTCTAAACAAATCATACTCAGCAATGGCAGTATGACCGTAGCCTTGGACAACTACGGCCAGGTTCAAGGCGTCTATTACCCCGAAACCGATACAACCAATTATTTAGGCTATGGTGGCAATAAACACAAAATTGGCATATACAGCGAAGAGGCCATTCACTGGATAGATGATGGGGCCTGGAAGGTCAGACAGGATTATTACCCCGGTCGTTTGATTGGCCGAACAATCGCTAACAACCTATGGCTAGATATTCGCCTAGAAATTCAGGACTATGTCGACGCCGAACTAGATGTTTTTGCCCGTAATATCCATGTCGTTAATCTATCTGGCCGTCGTCGTAACATCAAACTATTCCTGCACCAGAGTTTTGATATTAGCGGCGTCAATCGCCGACAGGACACGGCTATGTATGTGCCAGGTAATATCATTAAGGGGCTAGGCCTGCCCACTATCCTGCATTACTTTGGCCAACGCAACTTCCTAGTTTCTGGTCAATGTTGCAACAATCCGTCAGGCTTTAAAGAGTTCAGCATTGGACGCTATGGCAAGTATGATAATGGTTATATGAGCGGTGTCTGGTGTGATGCCGCCGATGGAACATTAGCTGGCAATCGCCACGACTATGGTCTGACCGACTCAATTATTGGCTTTGATATTACTCTCGAGCCACACGACTCTGCATACGTCGATTATTATTTATCTGCCGGCGATTCTATGGCTGTCGCTGGTGGCAACCTACATCGATTTACCCATGAGGGCGCCAACACTAGAACTAAGCGAACAGCAGCCCACTGGTTAGAATGGATTCAACCATCTGTCGAGATAATCAAAGACAGTATTGACCCGGCAAAACGATACGATGTTATCAATGGGCTTGTTCAACTACGTAGCTCAATGTTAAACAACGGCGCCGTCACGACTGTGGGCAATTTCAATAACGTCGTCGCACCAGTCACAGCTATCACGGTTGCTAAAACTTTTGCAGATTACGGCCTGGATATTGACGCTGGACGAATTTGTGATTTCTTTGCACCCATAGTCAGTCGCGACACGTATCTGCTACCAACCTATGAGTCCGACGGTTCAGCTGGTCCAAATAATTACTATTATGCAGATAGTGGCGATACGCAGGTCAGTCCAATCAACTTAACTGACACGGCTAACTTTATTACAACGCTCGTTTCGATTATTAGATCTACATCAGGCAAGAAATCAATACCAGCCGATTGGAAAAAGCGCTGGAACAAGATTGGCCTACCGTTAGCAAACTTCCTAGCTGATTACATTGACCCAATTACTAAACAGCCACTACCATCGTTCGATGACAATGACCAAATCGTTAGTGGTAGCAAAATATCAGTATTGGTTCATAATGCTCTGATGTTGGCGGCGGCTGTTTGCGAACAACTAAATGACACCGATAGTGTTATAAAACTACAAACCGCAGCTGAGGATATACGTGAAAATATGGAGCCGATTGATACTCAATCCCCAAATATCACAACTACGAATCATCAAGACAATGACCCACTATACCAAATGGCAGTATCCCTACAAAAACTAATCACTGATAGTCAGTCAGGAGTAACCAATGAATTTTAAGCCCAGCAAGCACGACCGACCAGTGTTTGGCAAGTTAGCCAGCGAGTATGGTCTGACCTATTATGGAACTGTTATACCAGATGAGGTTGATGATTACATCCCAGTCAGGGGTATGACTGCATCACCTGAGCAAATTGATGACAATTACACTACCGGCACAGTTGCTGGATACAATGTCCAATTACTACAACGCAGCCACGATGTCTATTTACCGGACAGCCGACGTGTTAACCGCACCTGGACTATCTGCCAGGTTGACCTGAAACAACGACATATACCTCATTTTATTATTGGCAGTAAAGGCAAGCCATCGAACGACGATTCCTCCCTAGCATCGTATTTGCGCATGTATGAAATTAACCTAGACAGCTTAGGGCGCGTTATTGCTGATGACTTTGCCCACAAATTTGCCGTCTACATTAGCCCGCAGGATATACAATCAGTCCAGAAATTCTTTTCACCCGAGGCTCAGGCGATGCTATCGCTAAACCTCTCCGATACCGATATCGAAATTAATGACAATAGGCTATACACATATAATCATCACCGACCTATCGAGTTAACTGATTTGGACAAGCAATTACGTATCTCAATCTGGCTAGCCAAGCATATTGATAGCAGCATAAATCTCGATAATAATCTGTAGGGCATTTTACAACGGCTTTGTAACAAATGCTCAGAATTTCATTTAGCCAATAAAGCATTCAACCAGTCTATGCTAAAACAGCCCCATCGTTGGGACTGTTTTAGGTGAACCAATTAACTAGTGCTTCTTTGGCTTTACTTCGTTGCGACCAAGATTTTTCTTTGTCTCGGTAAAGACTTCGTGCTGCCTAGTCTTTGGGTTGTATTTCTTTAGCGTTAGCTTGCCCTGACTCTTGTTAGTGCGATTCTGTGGGTTAACCGTTGTATATAGACGAGTCTTGCCATCTGGACTAACAATACCAATCAGCTTGCGCTTAGACTTACTATTACTCTTAGCCATATCGTGTTATATCTTACCATAAACTGCAGGTATCACCAAATCTGTTTACTGTACAACGACCGAAATACTATATGTATACCGTTAGCAAATAAAAAAGGCGAAATTGCTCACCCGACAATAAACCATTTGACCTATATGGAGCCGCCTTCGAGATTTGAACTCAAGACCCCTTCCTCACCACGGTTATCATCGACCGATGACGTATGAAAAGGGGAAGTCTATTGACTCCTACAAACAATCAAAACTCGTGCAATCCACGAGCCTTCTTGTTAACTTACATTGGGATGCTTTTCCCTAAGTCCCATTATGCCATACATTTGTGAATAAGCCGTGAAATGAATCAAAAAAGTCGTGGATTTCACGACTTTTTTATGTGTGAGCTCTAGGCGTGAACGATAGTATGCTTCAGGCGATGGATCTGGCGAAGATCCTCATTTACGACATGAGCATATGTCATTGTGACCTGAATACTGGCATGGCCAAGCAACTACTTCACATAGACAATATTTGTATTATTCCTGAGCAAATCAATTGCAAATGAATGACGGAGCGTGGAGCGTGTGCGGATGAACATTCTTCTCCAGACCTGCTTTGATGGCCGCATTTTTAACTACCACTTGAACCACGCGGGTTTATTTTCTCTCGACCCTTCTGCTGTTCGGAAACAAAGAGCGCCGGGCGCGGATCATCGCGAAGCGCGAGATACTCGTCAATATATCTATGAGCAACAGGATCAATAAAACATACGCGAGGCTTGTCGCCTTTCCCAATGACAGTAAAACTATCTATGCCGTCCTTAATTTGCGATCGCTCCATATTACATAGTTCTCCATTACGAAGACCTGCGCTGAACTTTTATCTGCAATTCGATCAACCTCCGCTGGAGTCTTGCGACTACCTACATTGTCATTGACATTGTATTTCCTCTTAAAGGAAAGATCATTGACAATGTCATTGACGCTCTGAATTCCCATGAATACCGCTCCTTAAGAAGCTCGCAAAAATACATATCTCGTACCTCCGCGAGAGTTAAAGTTGATATTATTGCGTGACACCTTTCCGGAAAAGGCGCACTAGTGGAACTCACAAAAAGCTCCTACTTTTACATAGGAGTTATTGACTCCTATGCGGAGCCATTGAGCGCAACTTTTTCGTTGATTCTATTATAACTTATATCGAAATATAATCGACGGATCGACTAGCCCAGATTGGAATGCCGAGCAAATAATTGCCTTAGTTACTATCAAATTTCGCCACGAGAGCGGCGCGAATACTCTGTATCCAATTACATATTATATCATATTTTGGTAATTTTGACGAGCGGACGAATGGCCACGATACTTAACATCACGAGGCGCATAAACGCTCCATATATAGTATAATTTATAGTAAGGATATTTATAAGTTAATTGCGGAAGGAATACTCTCTTTTATGGAGACAAATGATAAAAAACGGGTAAAAACCGTAAAGAAAATTTACCCTCAAATTTATTCTTATGAACTACCTGAGTTGCATGATCATGATGGTTGGCAAAAAGTTGGCTATACGGAACGCAAAGACGTAGACGAACGCATACGTGAACAGACGCAGACCGCCGCAATTAAACTGAATTATCGTAAGCTTTGGAGCACTAGCTCTGTTTTTGGTTCCGACGAATCTAAATTCTTCACAGATAAAGAACTCCATAAATATTATGTCAAAAACGAGATCCCGCAAAGTCAAAGACAAGACGACGGCGGACTAGGCGAAGAATGGTTTTATTTCGACGGAACACCAGAAAAGTCAAAGGAACTTTTTGACGCATATGCCTCAAACGACTATTCGATTTTTAAGACGGCAGAAAAAACATATACCTTACGCGATGAGCAGGAACGGGCTGTATTAGAGACACTAGATTACGCAAAAGAACATCTGACCACTGACTTTTCTTTACCGAACCCAAAGGCGAAGTATCTTTGGAATGCGAAGCCTCGTTTTGGAAAAACTCTTACCTCATACGATTTCGCAAAACGATTTGGCGCTAAAAATGTTCTCATCGTTACGAATCGCCCAGCAATCGCAAACTCATGGTTTGACGACTTCGAACATTTTATTGAGGGTTATTATTTTATTTCTACCGCCGACTCATTAAAGAATCGCAAGACGTTAACGAGGGGCGAATTTCTCAATCGTGCCAACCCATCCGAAAATGACGGCCAGATAACTTTCTTAAGCCTCCAAGACCTTAAAGGCGCTAAGGTGTTTGGTGGAGGTTATAACAAGCTCGAATGGGTTGCAGATTTAAAATGGGATTTACTTATTGTAGATGAAGCACATGAGGGCGTCGATACGGAACGCACCGATAAGGCATTCGATAAAATAAAGCGCAAATTTACATTGCATCTCTCCGGCACACCATTCAGAGCAATTGCTGACGGATACTTCAGCAAAGAACAAATTTTCAACTGGACATATATCGATGAACAACGCGCAAAAGAGCGCGAACTAAAGTACGGAAATGATTCCGGCGACCATACCAATCTTCCAGATCTGAGATTATTTACATATAAAATGTCGGACATGATCGCTAATCGCCTCAATACTGGCGTAGATTTAGGCGACGAAGAAAACTTCGACTACGCCTTTGAACTTAACGAGATGTTCTCAACTGATCCAAATGGTAATTTCTATCACGAACAAGAAATTCTGACTTTCCTAGATCAGCTTACCTCGAATGAAAAATACCCATTCTCTACCCCAGAGCTACGTAATGAGTTAAAACATACCTTCTGGTTGGTAGGCAATCGCGTTGCGTCCGCAAAAGCCATGGAAAAACTGCTTAGGAATCATCCTATATTCAAGGACTATAAGATAATTCTAGCTGCCGGCAATGGTAGGCCTAATTCCGATGACGATACTTCCGAAATGGAAATGCAGGATATCAAGGCTAACGAAAAGGCCTATGATCGCGTCAAACAAGCAATTAAAAATTATGACAAGACAATAA
>CALXTC010000016.1 GCA_944391325.1 uncultured Candidatus Saccharibacteria bacterium
TGCACTTCTATTGCTTCTTTATCACACATAAGCAAACCGGAATGGAGTCAAACACTACTTCGACCGACACCGACATCATTATATGGTTGGCAAGGATAAATATTCAAATATTAATTCATGTTATGATATTACCACTATGGATATTCTAGAGACGGTGTTTAGTATTGGTGTTCTGATCCTGATAATCATCAGTATTTGCGTCAAGCGACGCAAATTATCAATCTTTATCCAGGGGTCGAGTTGTGCTCTACAATTAATTTACGACCTATTAATTGGGGCAATGACGGCGGCTATCGCCGAGGTGGTAGATGTGGTTCGCTCGGCACTATTTATTTACAAGGACAAGTTTGGTCGGGCGGTTTATCTGGCTATGCTGATTGTTTTTGAGCTGTTTATTGTTGGTAGTTGTATCTTTACCTGGGCTGGACCAATCTCGTTACTACCAACCATTGGGGCGATGGTTCGCACCTATGCCGCCTGGCAACCCCGCATGGGCTTAATTAGGATTGCCGGCGTCGTGACCGGGGCGTTATATGTGCCATATTTCGTTTACTATAATTCGCCAGCTATGGCTGTCGGCTATGGCATTCTATTGCTAGTTGGCATTTACGAGGTTATTCAGCACCGTGACCTACAGGGTGGCGACGGTTGTTCGCCAGATGACAAACCGATTAAGGAGTAATGGTGCAAATATTTGAAGTTGCGAGTAGAACGCCAGAGCTAGTGTCTAGCCTGCTAGCTGTATGGGAGGGGTCAGTTCGCGCTACTCATCTATTTTTGTCAGAGAGCGAGATAGAAAAAATCAAGGAATATGTTCCACAAGCACTGAGTGGCGTTAAGCATCTAGTGATAGCTACAAATGAATTAAAGCAGCCAGTTGCCTTTACGGGTGTCGCCAATGAGTCGTTGGAAATACTGTTCGTATCACCGGACGAGCGAGGCCGGGGAATTGGCAAAAAATTAATCAACTATGGTATCGAAAACTATGGCGTTAAAGAATTGGCGGTTAATGAGCAAAACCAGCAGGCTAGGGGTTTCTATGAGCATATGGGTTTGAAAGTGTATAAGCGCACTGATTTAGACGAACAGGGCGACCCATACCCGTTACTTTATATGAAGTTGCTTAATGACTAAATAGGCCTCATTGATGCTTGCTATTCTTAATCTCTACAGTGTAGGGGCCGCCAGTAAATTAAACCTAGGTCAGTCTGGTTGTATGACGGGAGCATGATTCATTTCTGTGAGCTTGCGTGCTACAATAAACAGAGGTAACCTTTAATTTGGGAGCAAGGTAAACGTACCTAAAGTAGTCAAATGGGGCGTATAGAAAATAATATTAACTGTAGGATTGAGGACTGGAAAAAGTCCTTGCTAGATATGACCAAACGGAACCGTTTGCTGTGGTATAAGCCGTACCGCACTGGGTCGTTAAAACTTGACAAAAATGTTTTTGATGAGACTGTTGATGACGTCCTGAGCAAAGTTGATGCACTGGCTTTTAATGGGGAGGTTTGGGAATTTGCAGCAGAGGCTGATTCTATAGAGAGCAAGAAAAATCGTGACAATGACCTTAATTATGATGACGAGTCAGATCTTATTAATAGTCGCACGAAAGCATTGTCCTGTATTTATAAAAAAATAAAACAAGAGAGCGAAGAAAGGGGACTTAATATCGGCTATATTGCTGTTGGCTTTCTTGAGTGGTACGAACGCGAAGATTCACAAACAAAGATTAGGTCGCCACTGGTGCTTGTTCCGATTAAAATTGAGCAGGAAGGAAGGCGTGCGCCGTTTAAGGTGCTGTTAAACACCGACGAGCAAATATCCCTTAATCCAATTATAAAGAGAAAACTCGAGACAGACTTTAATGTTGTTGTCCCTGACTTTCCGTCAGATTCTGAATCATGCTTATCATTTGCTAGCTATCTATCTGGCCTTGGCAGGCAGATTGCCTGCGAATCAAACTGGACCATTGAGGAAGGTGTTGTTATTGATACCTTTAATTTTCAAAACCTTGTTATTTGGAATGATCTCGATAAAAACAAGGAGCTTGTTGTAGGCAGTCCTTTTTGCCGAGTCTTGGCGGGAAGTGAATTGCAGGATGAAGGGTTCATGTATGAACCTGATGAACCAGACCTAGAGAAAGTTAAAGCGGTAGATAACTTGAATATATATGAGATGGATTCATCGCAGTCGGAAGCTGTTTACCGCGCCAAAAAAGGTGAGAGCTTTGTGATTCAGGGGCCTCCCGGTACTGGTAAAAGCCAAACGATAACAAACATTATTGCTGAAATGCTTTACCTGGGGAAAAAGGTACTCTTTGTCTCGGAGAAGCAGGCTGCGCTTGACGTTGTTTATCATAAGCTCCAAAAGAAAGGCTTAGCTGACTTCTGCTTAATTTTACATAACTCCAAGACAAAGAAACAAGATGTTCGCAATCAAATATCGAGTTCGCTGTCGTTTTCATCTAAAAAAGTTTGCGTTGCTGATGAAGTATTTAAGATTTACGATGATCTAGATAAAAAGCGAAATCGGCTAAATTCTTATACGAATAAGCTGCATGAGAAATTCGACGACGGGACAACTCCATATGTACTCATGGGAGAAATCGACAATTTGCGTTCTACTAAAGACTTAGTGTTTGATATGCCAGAGGACTTTGATTGGGACGCCGACTACAATACTGAGGTAGCAGATCTTTTCTATGCGGTTGACGAATATGGTAGAAGCTTTATAGACGACACAGGCCATTTTGCCAAAAACTACTGGCAATATTACTTGGGCGAGTTTAATAACTCGACTAGGCGTGAGATCCAAGAAAAAATTGGAAATATCACAGCATCTGTGTTGTCTGAAAAAATCGAGGCGCTTGACTTGAATAATGTTGCGTCAACAAGTAAGGAGTTATTTGATCTTTTAGACACGATTCCATTTTCGCAAGCTAAACATGCAGACCTGGATAATCTAGTTAACAATATTCTGACATGTCAGAGGCAAATTAATGACATCAACAAAAGAATTAGAGAACTTAAAAAAGATAATTCAGACAATAGGGCAAAGATTACCGATGGTTTTTCTCAAAAGTTTATGGACCTAAGTGATCCAGCCGACGATTACAAGAAACTTGTAAATAAATACAGCTCATTCCTAAGCAGATTCTCTAGTGATTATAAGAAGCTAATTAATAGGCTGAGCGAATATAGTCTAAAAAAGATGAGATATAGAGACTACGTTAATGCTCTGCATGCACTAGTTAGTTGCAATACAAATACAGCCAAGGTGTCTGACTGCGAGAAGGAAGCCTTGGCTCTCGACAATAAGATTAAAACCGCATTTGATAAACTTAAAGCCTCGGCAGAACTGAAGAAAGCTAGTATTCTCCAACTGCTTGAAGAACTTGACTTTGACTCACTTCAAGAATACCAGCATTATACAAAAACGCGAGCTAATCTTCTAAGCAAATATAAGTTAAGCGATTTTATAGATAAAATTGAAGGCAGTGACAATGCGTTTAAGGCAAGCGAAGTTGTTAATGTATTCAAGAAGAGGTTTTTGATTCTTTCTCTCGAGAAAACAGACTTTGATAAAGAGTATTCAGGATATAGTTATATCGAACATAGTGCCGATGTTAATGAGTTTCGCAAATACGATAAGAAAATTCTTGAAATTTCTGCAGCTAGGATTAAGTGTGAGTTGGTTTCTAGAATGCCCAATTTTTCACTTTTTACGAATCAGGCGCATGGTGGCGAAATACAACTACTACAGCGAGAGCTAAAGAAGAAAACCCGCTTAATGCCCACCCGTACACTTATTAAGAATCTTCCGGTCGTGCTACCAGCATTAAAGCCGTGCATGATGATGTCTCCTCTTACTGTTTCTTCGTACTTTGGTATGAATCCAAAATGGAAGTTTGATGTTGTTATATTTGATGAAGCGTCCCAAGTTAAGCCTGAGTATGCAATCACGTCTATTATTCGAGGTGGTCAAGTTATTGTTGCTGGAGACTCTAAGCAAATGCCTCCCACAAGCTTCTTCGATGCTATGAATGACGATGATGATGTGTATGATGAAGAAGCCTCTCAGATGGACAGCCTTGAGTCAATACTTGACGAAATGTCAGCAGCATTTCCTGACGTGTATTTGAACTGGCACTATCGTAGCAAAGATGAGTCTCTAATTACATTTTCAAATAATAAGTTCTACAATAGCCGTTTAGCTACTTTTCCTGCTCCTTTTGCGACGGGGGATCTGGGAATCTCATTTACTTACTGCAAGGATGGTATTTGGGAAAGCAGAAATGGGAACAAACCGGAGGCTGAGATGGTCGCAAAAGCTATTTTTGATCATATAAAGACTCAGCCTAATCGCTCTCTGGGTGTTGTGACTTTTGGTAAAGCCCAAGAAAATGCGGTTAACGAAGCTGTTAATAAACTTAGAGATGCGCATCCAGAGTGCGAGTTTTTCTTTAGCGACAGTAGTTCAGAGCCATTCTTTGTTAAAAATCTCGAACGAGTACAGGGCGACGAAAGAGATAGGATCATCATATCCTGTGGATATGGGAAGGATAAAACGGGTACTTTTGCTATGCGCTTTGGTCCTTTAGCAGCAAGTGGAGGCGAGAGAAGGTTGAACGTTGCTATATCTCGTGCACGACGCTCCATGACTGTGGTTTCGTCGTTTCGGTCAAATGAGATTCGGGGAGTTGAGAATAATCCTCAACGAAAACTAATTCGCGATTTTATTGATTACGCCGAGCACGGAGTGTCGGCGTTGCTAGGCGATGAGCTAAGTAGTGAAGACAATTCACCAGTATTTGACTCTAAGTTTGAGGAAGACGTATACAACAGTTTAGTTAGCAAAGGTTATAAACTTAAAACGCAAGTGGGCTCGTCTGGATATAGAATTGACATGGCTGTTATTCATCCGAAGATCGAGGGGAGGTATGTACTAGCAATTGAGTGTGATGGCGCTGCTTATCATAGCAGTAAGACGGCTCGAGATAGAGATATCCTGAGGCAGAAGGTTCTCGAAAATAACGGCTGGAAATTTTATAGAATCTGGTCAACTGATTGGTTCCGTGATAACGAAAACGCCAAAAAACGTTTATTTGACGCAGTTCAAAATGCAATTGTTAATTACGACAAGAGGGAGTCTGGTATCGATCTGATGTATAATCAACATGAGGGAGAATTGGCCATAAAAACTAAATCCGTGGATGTCGATGCCATCCTTGCGAAAATTTATAATTCATGGGCATCTAGGTTGCGCGTGGCTCACGGAGATGGAACTATTAGATTTAATGGTTGGAGCAACAATGATGGCTGGGATAGCCTATATGTTATGGAACGATATGACTATATTCCGAGGATAATAGAAGAAATTTTGCCATACAAGAACGGTTTCGCCCCCGAAGATATTTTTAGAGAGATTAATACAAGTGTTTTTAAAAAGAGGCGTTACACATCTCAGGCTGACAGGATTTACAAAAATCATTTCAAGCGGCACTTTGTAGACACTGGAAGAGTAGAGATAATAGACGGTAGTATAAAGACAAAGTAGTTGTTTTGTTAATAACGAACCTTAAAACTAGCTGGCTGAACATTTTTGCTTCAGCCACCTGAGAGGCGTATCTGGCGACGACGCATATGTTTGATTTAAGTATTAATAGCATTGGTTAATAGGCTATAAAAATAACTCGTCTGGCGACGGTTGTTCGCCCGACGACCAACCGGCTAAAAAATAGCAATACCACCCATAATCATGGGTGGTATTAAATATAAAACACTATTTCGTGGGGCGTCTAACAGGACTCGAACCTGCGACCTCCGGAGCCACAATCCAGCGCTCTAACCAACTGAGCTACAGACGCCACGTAGCAGATACTATATCAGATTTCCCGGAATGTTTCAATTTTGGCGCCTAGTGAGTTCAGTCGATTGTAGAAATCCTGGTAGCCCCGATTAATATTGTAGACATCGCGCAATGTTGAGGTGCCGGGGGCGGCGAGCATCGCCAGCAGGATAACTACACTGGGGCGTAGTGCCGGTGGGGCGATTATATCGGCTGCCTTCCACTTGGTCGGGCCGGTGACATAGACGCGATGTGGGTCTACTAGTTCAATGTTGGCGTTTAATCGGTTTAATTCGGTCAGATAAATAGCCCGATTTTCGTAGGCCCAGTCGTGGATTAAGGTTCGCCCATCGGCGGCTGTGGCAATTAGGGCTAGGAATGGCAAATTATCCTGGTTAATGCCGGGAAATGGCAGGGCGGCAATCTTGTCCTGTGGTGCAGTCAGTCTAGGGCGCTTTAATTGGATGTCAACTAACCTAGTTTGGTTGTTAGCTGATTTATATTCTGGACTAAGGGTAAAATCCAATCCCATTTGATGCAGAGTGGCTAACTCTAGCTCTAAAAACTCAATGGGGGCGCGTTTAATTGTAATCTCTGAGTGTGTAATGACGCCAGCAGCGATAAAACTCATAGCCTCAATTGGATCCTCGCTGACATAGTATTCGACGTTCTGGTTAATATGGCTTTTGCCGCGAATTCTCAATACGGTTGTGCCAATGCCGTCGATCTGTACGCCTAACTTTTGCAAATAGAAGCAAACGTCCTGTACCATATAGTTGGGACTGGCATTGCGGATAACCGTTTCACCAGGGCACAGGGCGGCTGCCATAATGATGTTTTCAGTGGCGGTATCGCCGCGCTCAATGAGAACGATGTCGTGATCTGGTTGCTTAGCCTGTACAGTTGCGTGATAATAATCTACCCCTGTTGGTACCTCAACATTCATGCCAAAGGCGCTAAGACCAACCAGATGTGGTTTAACCGTGCGAACGCCCAGTGAGCAACCACCAGCAAATGGCAACTTAAAGTCGTTATATTGGTGCAGTAATGGTCCTAGGAACATCAAAATTGACCGAGTCCGCTTGGCGGCGTCAATGTCCATCTGATCCAGTCGTAGTTTGGCTGGTGGAATGATTTCTAGATCGTTTTGTTTGTTTAGCCATCGAGTTTTAACGCCAATTGAGTTTAATACCTCAATAATGCGATTGACCTCTTCGATACGAGCAACGTGTCGCAGAGTCGTTTTGCCCCTGTTCAATAACGAGGCACACAACAGACCGACACCAGCGTTTTTGCTGGTGTTGACGGTAATCTCACCACCTAATTGATGTCCACCATGAATACGCAGGTTTAGTTTGCTGGAATTGCCCAGTGAAATAATTTCACCATTTAATACATCGGAAATTCGGGCGATAATTTCTAGGCTGACATTTTGGGCGCCACGTTCAATGCGATTAATGGCTGACTGTGACGTGCCTAGTTCCTCGGCTAGCTGTGATTGGGTTAGGCCGTGATTGATGCGTAATTCGGAAATAAGTTTGCCGATTTTGGTGCGATAATCCTCCGTCATGATATAGAAATTATATCATATGTGATATAACCGCAACACAATGAGTTGGCTATTCGGCTGATTTGCTAGGTTTGTGTAGTTTTGGCAGCAGAACGACCAGTAGAGTGGTGACAATACTGATAATAACCAAATTGGTGCCAGCACCTAGTCGGGTAAAGTTGTTGATTAGTCCATCTAGGCTAATGTTGGTTGCAATAATCCACATCGCCACAATTAGTGCCGAGATAGCTGCCCCGACGATAGCGATTGCCCTGGAGCCCAGTACGGCGGCGACCAAGATAATAACGCCGACAACAAACAGTACGGCTGCCATGGAAATTTGATTTAATAGTGCAATACTAATGGTGACAGAGCCGCCAAAGATAGTTGTAATGGCCTGGGATAACATAGCGCCAAAGCTGGCGTTAATGGGCATCTGACCGTTTATCCAGGCTAGGCTACCACTGCACAGAACCATCAAACCAGCTACCATTAACACTAGTCGTCGCATTGTTTTCATACTGATATTATAGCATGGCATATAGTGCCAAATCTGGCTGCTTTACTTAGAATACGCTATGTGTTAGCATAATTTAGTCTGAATAAATAATACAAAAAATACTATAAAAATGCTGGGGATATCTAAGCTGTGTCGGTGGGTAGTGATTAGTGTTGCGGTCATACTATCAGTAGCTGGTTATGCGTCCAATTCACCGATGACGTCAGCAGAGTCAAGCCTGCCCGGCGTGCCAGATGGCGATTATGGTCTTGGCCTAGCCGTTGCTAATTCTGGGCTAAATCTAATGGTAGCCAATCCGTTTGACGAGCATTATGTTTATGACTGGCAGACGGTGACCGTGAGGTCTAACTACCACATGGGCTATGATTTGTCGTTAATGGCCCTGGGTGACAATGATCAAATGGCGCTAAGGGGTGGTAATGGTGGAGTAATTAAGCAGACCGTCGGCGGTGGGCTAGCCAACAACTCGTGGGGATTAGCGACTGAATATCCAGATAGTGCAGAGTCTGAATTGTGGCATGGTTTGATAAATCAGGGTGTTTTATTGAGCAACGTTGGTGAATATCCGGATGGTGATAATTCTGGTGATGAATATCGGATCTATTATGGCGTCAATATTAACAGTGGAACTGTGGCGGATACCTATCAAATTAGGTTGCAGTATAACTTGACAGCCAGAGAGCCAAAGACACCGACAATATTGCGTGTTGAAACGGGACGTTGTGCCATTGGCAGTGATTGTAGCTTGAATATGGTTGGCACTAAGTTAGGGGAAATCAATGACATTGGGGTAGATTTTAATCGGGACGGCCAAGTGGTGTCGTCCGAGAAGTGTGCCGATTTAACTATCGACCAAGATAACAATGATCTGGCGATCTGCCAATTGCCAGAATATAGTGTGGAATTGGCTGGTCAGGACGATGGTGGCACGTTTGAAATATTATTTACCGATGGTGAACAAACAGTTGATAGTGGTCACCAGCTCACTTATTACTATCAACCGGAAATTACTGGCGTCGATGCTCCGACAATGATTATTAAACCCAATATGTCAGTGGTAGATATGGCTAGCACTGATACTTCGTCGTTAATGCTGGCGGATGACGGGACGGTTTATCTGTGGGGTGATACGCCGTTATATGACTTGTCCGGCAATAAAATATTTGACACGACGGATGCACCCGTTATAGTTAAGGGCTTTCCGGATGTTACGTTGGTTGATCATCTGACGGGTATTGCCGCCAATGGACGGAGTTATCTGGCAACCAGTAATCAGGGGTATATCTATGGCTGGGGCGACAATAGTGATTTTCGATTGCCGATTGATGATAATTCTAATTGGGTGTATAAGCCCCAGCAAAGTAGATACTACAATCTAGGGTCAGACAACCGTCAGTCGCAAATGGCAGTGTTGGGCGATGGCTTTGGTGTATCGGTCGATGCCGTGCGGACTAGAGCTAAGAAAAATATGTCTACCTGGGGAGTCAACACTAATGGACAACGTGGCGACGAACACACTGATATTGGCAGTAAAGTGGTAAATGATGTTAGTGACGGTAGTTATCCGCTAAATGTCGATAAGGATGAAAAGTTCGTTCAAGTAGCGGCTGGGGCGGCTCATGCTATTGCAACAACAAATGCTGGCAGGGTGTTTACCTGGGGTGCATTCGGTGGCAATGACGGTCGATTGGGCTTTAATACCAACTCAGACGCTGTGCGTCCCCATGACATAACCAAGCCAGATAGTGGTGACGATTATCTCAGTGATCTTTATCATGATGAGCATAGACGATTTATTCAAGTAGCGGCTGGTGATAATTTCTCGGTTGCCCTAGCGGTTGATGAGATAACTGGCCAAACATTTCTGTATACCTTTGGTGCTAACGACTATGGCCAGTTGGGTGTTGGTGGATTAGCTAAGAATGGGGCCAATTTAGTGATGCAGTCTAAGAACTCAACTGAGCGTATTGTCGGCATAACTGCCAGCGGCAAATCCGTGGCTGCTTGGACTAGTGATGGTCGACTGTATGTTTGGGGTGACAATAATGGTGGGAAATTAGGTATAGCTGGTGGCGAAGTCATTAATAAGCCAACCCAGATACTAGGCGAGTATCAGATTACGGATGTTGCGCTAGGCCGTACTAACCATGCTGTCACTGCTGATAACCGTATTCTTGCTTGGGGTGGACAGACCTTGGGTGTTGTGGATATAACTAACCAGTTAACTCATCCAGCCTATTTAATAAAGATTACCGGTAAACATCTAGATAGAGCTGATCTAGGGGTGGATTTTAATAATAATGGGGTGATAGATAGTGGCGAGAGGCCACTGACCAGAAGTTGCACTGCTAATGGATGCTACCTGTTGGTCTCAACGGCTAGTATGACTAATCCTGGTAATTACCAGGTTATAGCCACCACTGCCTATGGTGGTAGGGCAGAGTGGAATGGCGTCAAGGGTCAAATCGATAATGGGCGACATATTGTGTCGAAACGAGTAGATGTCCCATTAATATCAATCATAGACGATGAGATTGTCAGCGATGAGGGTGACGTCAATGACGCGCAGACATCAGATGAAAACCCGGATGATACTATCGACAAAGTCAATAACATAGAGAATGCTTCAACCAAGAGCGATGCTCAAGATGATGGCGAAAGTGATGTCGATAATACTACCGATGGTGATGATGTAGCAATAACGGATGATAACGAAAACGCCGCTAAAGATGATAGCCAGCCAGATAATTCTAGTGACGCTAACGGGGTTAGCGACGTTAGTTCCGACGCCAATGAAAGCTCGGATAGCATTGAAAACAGTGCTGATTTAGGTGGCGTCGTTAGTCGACCCGATAGCCCGTCTATACAACCCGTCAATGGCCAAATTGAAAGTGTTTTCGATGGTGCCGGTGGCGTCAATGTCGATAACCAATCCCAGCTCAGTATACTTATCAATGACGGGTAAAGTCTTTTCCTGGAATTCATCTAGGCGTCGTTGAACATGCTGACGATCCTGGTCGTCAGCTCGTCCACCATTACGGGTGTGCTTGACGATTTCCCAGCGCCGCCAAATTTCCTCGTCGGGGATATGTAGTACAATTACGGCTTTGGTAGGGTGGCCACCCTCATTCAGCGCCTCCATAACTGGTTCTTCCTCGCCAATCCAGCGACCAACTGACCCCAATACTAAAGGCTTGCCAGTTAGACGCTCATCCTTGAGATGGGGCACAATCAGGGCGCGAAATTCATCGGTTGGCGTTAAGATGCCAGTTTGGCTATCAATAGCGGCCTGCCGTAATCGCTGGTCGTGTTCACTGTTAGCCGCCGCCCTAATCAGGTCGCCACTGCTAATAAATACGGCGCCTAGTTTTTTAGCTAGCGGTACGGCCAGGGTATCCTTGCCTGAGAACTGAATGCCAAAAATGTTGATAGTGCCACTACCAAGCCAATTTTTAATCGCAATAATCTTGTCGTCCATAGATAGATTATACACGACAAGGTGTGCGAGTAGTGGCGGGGGCGAGGACTACTATTATTTATTGGGCGAATTGAGAGTTGTAAAGGTTGGCGTAAAAACCGTTTTGCTTCATTAACGATTTGTGATTACCAGATTCGATAATATCGCCGTGGTTAAGCACTAGGATTAAGTCGGCATTGCGAATCGTGCTTAGGCGATGGGCAATGATGAACGAGGTGCGACCCTCCATTAGTTTATCCATGGCGTCCTGAATTAATGTCTCGGTACGCGTATCGACATTACTGGTAGCCTCGTCTAGAATCAGGATGGGGGCGTTGGCGAGCATTGCCCTGGCGATAGTCAGAAGCTGCTTTTCGCCGGCTGAAACGTTATTAGCGTTTTCGTCTAGCATTGTGTTGTAGCCCTGCGGCAAGGCCTGAATAACATGGTCGGCCCTAGCGGCCTTAACGGCAGCCCTTAACTCACTCTCGCTGGCGTCAGGCTTGCCATATAATAGATTTTCCTTAACGGTGCCACTAAACAACCAAGTGTCCTGCAATACCATACCAAAGTTTTTGCGAACGTTATGGCGAGAAACTTTGGTTGTATCTATGCCGTCGAGCTTAATTGAACCGCTGTCAGGATCGTAAAAACGCATTAGCAGGTTAATCATGGTCGTCTTGCCTGCGCCAGTCGGGCCAACGATGGCGATTTTTTGCCCTGGTTGGACATTGGCGCTAAAGTCGTGAATAATCGTGCGATCCTCGTCATAGCCGAATTTAATATGATCGAACGTCACTTGACCAGTCACATTGTCTAAGATTTCGCCCTCCCCCTCCCAAGTAATCTCTTCGTCGGGCTGTTCCAAAAACTCAAAGACGCGTTCAGCAGCCGCAACTGTCGATTGAATGACACTGGAAATGTTGGCGATTTGCATAACTGGCTGGTTAAACTGTTGGATATATTGAATAAAGGCCTGCACATCGCCAACCTGAATATAGCCCTTTAGTACTAGGCTACCGCCTAGGACGGTTGTGGCAACGTAGCCCAGGTTACCAATAAAGTGCATCGTCGGAAAGATTAAGCCACTAATAAACTGCGACTTCCAGGCTGATTGATATAGACCATTATTATATCGGGCAAAGCGATCGGTGACTTTTCGTTCGCTACCGAAAATTTTAACTATGCTATGGCCAGCATAGACTTCCTCGATATGACCATTCAGGCGACCTAAGACATCTTGCTGTTGCTTGAAGTACTTTTGGCTGTGTTTGACTATCTGACTAATGGCTATAGCACTGAGTGGAATGGTTACCAACACAATGGCGGTCATTGTTAGGCTGATAGAGATCATCATCGCCAAGATACCAATGATTGTGGCAACACAATAAACAACCTGTGAAATAACCTGGGATAGGTTTTGTGAAACCATATCGACGTCATTGGTGATACGAGATAGCACATCGCCAAAGGGATGGCTGTCGAAATAACGTAGGGGCATCCGGTTAATCTTTTGACTAATATCACGTCGGAAGCGATAGGCAACTCGCTGGGTGATGTTGGTGACGATCCACGATTCGATGTAATTAAACAGGGCGCTCATAACGTAAATGGCAATTAGCCACAGGGCGATTTTGGCGATTACATCAAAGTTGATGCTAGGTCGCTTAGCTAGATCTAGGTTCATTAACTTGTCGCGCTGGCTATCAGTTAGTGAGTCCAATTGCTGGTTAGCCTCGGTGAACTGGCTGACCTGACCTGATTTGGTTGCCATTTCAACTAGGTCGCTAACGGTAGTTCCATCTGGCAGACTTACTCCATCGGGCAGTTGCTCATGAATGCCGTCCCAGACCTTCATGGCCATGTAGTCGTCGGTGATTTGGTTGGTGATATTACCCAATAGCTTGGGGCTGATAATTGATAACACAACGCTGGCGATTACAAAAACAACGATAGCGATAATCTGTAGGTAAAACTCCTTTAATGTGGCGATTAGTTTGCGCATTGTCCCGCCAAAGTCCTTAGCCTTTTCGATTGGTCTAGTGACAGCAGGGCCGTGTCCACCAGCTGGAGCAGCCTTGGCGGCCTTCTCGTTTTTATTTGGCATTCTTTGCCTCCTTTAACTCTTTCTTCATTTCTTCTTCGCTGAACTGTGAACTGGCAATCTCTCGATAAACATCGCAGCTATTCAATAACTGTTCGTGTGTGCCGACACCGACGACCGCCCCGTCATCTAGAACAATGATTTGATTGGCGTGTCGAATGGTAGAAATGCGCTGGGCAACTATTAGAATAGTTTTGTCCTTTTCTTTTTCTGCCAGTTCTTTGCGCAGGGCGGCATCGGTCTTGTAGTCAAGGGCGCTAAAACTATCGTCAAAGACCAGAATATCTGGGTCTTTGGCTAGGGCGCGGGCAATTGACAGGCGCTGTTTTTGACCGCCACTGACGTTGCTACCACCCTGGGCAATATGAGCGTGATAACCACCCTCAAGATCTTTGATAAAATCAGCCTGGGCCGTGGCGGCTGCGTCATGCATGGCTTGGTCTGAAATTTTAGAACTAGCATACTTGATATTGCTCTCAACGGTTCCGCTAAACAGAATGCCTTTTTGGGGGACAAAACCCAGGGCGTTAACGATGTCTCGGTGGCTCAGTTTACGCACATCGCGACCACTGATTAGAACTTGTCCAGAGGTGACGTCGTAGAGTCGGGGAATTAGATTGACAAGGGTCGATTTGCCACTACCGGTCGAGCCAATAAAGGCAGTGACCTCCCCAGGTTTGGCAATAAAGTTGATGTCGTTTAGAACGGGTGATTCAGCCCCGGGATAGGTGAAGGTGACGTGTCGAAATTCCACGATGCCACGCTGGTCGGGGTCGATGGCCTCGGGATGAGCCGGCTCTTTAATGGAGACCTCGGTATCAAGAATTTCGTTGACACGGTTAATCGAGACCTGGGCGCGTGGCAGCATAACCATAATCATAATTAACATTAGGAAACTAGTAATGACCTGTAGGGCATACTGCATAAAGGCCATCATGCTGCCAACTTCCAAATTGCCGTCCACTACCAAATGGGCACCAATCCAGATAATGCCCAGCATGGTAAAGCTGATAATTAGTGTCATGCCGGGTTGCATTAGACTGATGACACGGTTGACCCAGACGCCCAGTTTGCTGATGCTGCGGTTGACTTTGTTGAACTTGCGCTCCTCAATTGCTTCGTTATTAAAGGCACGAATCACCCGTAGTCCAGTTAGATTCTCGCGAGCGACTAGGTTTAACTGGTCGATTAACTTCTGTTGAATTTTAAATTTAGGAATAACCAAACAAAAGATGGATGTCACTAAAATTAACAGTACACCAGCGGCTAGAGCCATAATCCAGGCCATATTAGGGGCGGTTCGTAGGGCGCTAAAGACTGCTCCAATAGCCATTAGTGGGGCTTGTACGGCGATGCGCAAAACCATAAAGGCGACCTGCTGGATTTGCTGAATGTCGTTGGTAGAACGAGTAATCAGGCTTGCTGTCGAAAATTTGTTGATTTCGTTTAGCGAGAAGCTCTCAATTTTTTCAAAGGTGGCTAAGCGTAATTTGCGGGCGAAGCCGGTAGCAATGCGACTAGCCAGAAACCCGGTGACGATTGCGGCTGTAGCGGCAACGGCGGCAACCAATAACATACGCAACCCCGTACTGATGATGTAGGCCTGGTCGTTGTTCAAGATCCCCTTATTAACGATATTGGACATTAGCGTCGGTAGCTGCAGTGACCCCCATACGTTGGCATAGGTGAAAATTATAACTAGAATAATTTGCCACCAGTAGGGTGCCAGATACTTGAAAACTTTTCGCATATAGAAACCCCTTCTGTTAATTACTAATATTTCTAATCCTTGTGTGCAAAATAAATCGGACTGGTTTATCCAGTCGGCGACGACCTATTTGTGCTACTTAATCAACTTTCTATTTTATAACAAAAATCATGAAGTTGCCTGAATGAGTGTAGCACGTATAACAACGTTATTTGTTGGCCCTGAGTGCATTTAGCATCGTCAAGACATCAATCGCTTCTTGCAGAAAAGCGCCTGCAATGGCTGGGATAAAGCCAAATAGGGCTACGACCTCTAGGCTTAGGCAGATGATAATGCCTGCGACGACGGATTGTTTGGCAATAGTCATAGTGCGTTTAGAGATGAATCTTAGTTCGGCGATACGGCTGATGTAACTACTGGTGATGATAGCATCGGCAGTCTCCCCAGCAACAGTGGATCCCATAACGCCCATTGCGACACCAACATTAGCCGTAGCTAGAACTGGTGCATCATTAATGCCGTCGCCGACCATGGCGACGCGTCGACCGTTTTGTCGATAGTTATCGATAATTTTAACCTTGTCGGTCGGAGACAATTGGCTATAAATTTTATCAATGCCAACAGCATGGCCAATTCTTTCGGCAGTTTGTTGGCGGTCGCCAGTCAGCATAATGACGTCGTGTACGCCTAGGTGTCGAAGACGACTGATGGCTGATTTGGACCCACGGCGAACGGTGTCAGTAAAATAAATTGCCCCAATGTATTTACCGTTGACTGCAACCAAAACTGATGTCTGATTGTGCAGGTTGGTTGGAATGCCGGTTATTTTATTGCTCTCCAAAAAGGCTTGGTTACCAGCGACAATACGGCGATGGTCAATTGTAGCAAAAACGCCCCCGCCAGTGGACTCGCGAATGCTATGGGCGGGAGCGGGTCTGATATTGTGCGTATTCGCATAATTAATGACGCTACTAGCTAGAATGTGGGTGCTGTTAGCCTCGACAGCGGCAACTATGGCAACAATCATTTGTGGTGTATAGCCACGAGTGCTATCGATATGGTCAATCTGAACGCGATCGGTGGTGATGGTGCCGGTTTTATCAAAGGCAAAAACATCGGCTCTGGCGATTTGTTCTAATGTGTCGCCACCTTTGACGATGATCCCGCGCTTGGAGCAACGGCTCATCCCGGAGACAAAGGCGATCGGTGCTGCTAGGATAAGCGGGCAGGGAGAGGCAACTACTAATACCTCGGCAAAGCGATTAAAGTCGTTTGACATATACCATGCCAGGCTGGCTATGATCAAAGATGCGATGGTAAATGGCACAGCGTAACGATTAGCCAGGTTGACAAAATGTGATGGTCGAGCCTCGGCCTCCTCGACTAAGTGGATGATTTGGCTGTAGTAGGAATTTGCGGCTGTACTGGTGGCGGTGATGTAGATTTTGTTTGTTTGGCATATTGTTCCAGAAATAATTTTGTCGCCAGTCGATTTATCAACAGGCATCGACTCACCAGTTAGGGAACTTTCGTCTATGGTGGCGTGGCTGGAAGTCAATACGCCATCAACCGGAATTACCTCATTCTCTTTGACTAGTAATCGGTCGCCTAGTTTGATTTTTGCCAGGGGAACGTTACTGATTGTGTCGTCTATAACCAGGTGGGCTGACTGAGGGCGTCGTTTGATTAGTGCTGATAGTTCGTGTCGAGCACGGCGATCAGCTAATTTTTCTAGCGTCTCACCACTGCTAAGCATCAGAATGATGATATAGGCTGCCCAAAATTCCTGAGTGATTAAACAGGCCGCGATGGCAACAATGGCCAGAATGTCGATACCAAAGTTGCCCTGACGTAGACCACGAACCATTTCGCGAGTCTTTATCATGGTGACGAGAATCGCTAGCCAAGCAATTAAAATAATAGTTATTGGTGCAACAAAATCTCTCACGGGGCATGTGACTATTGGCACTAGTGTATTCAACCCCTTTGGGGTGGGGACGCGAAAACAGGCGTTGCCAAACAGTTGCAGGGCTAGGCCGACTATGCCAACACTGATAGTCGTCCATAAAAGCCAATAGTTTTTGAGTGTTTGTTTAATTTTGTTCGCCACTACATAATTTTACCATATGAATAGATGATCTTTGATATACTTGGGGCGTGATTGATATAGCTAAGTTAGTTGCTAAGTATTCGTTAGTATCCGATCAGGTCAGCAAGCAGGAAATAACTATCGTCTTAAGCCAGTTGCAACAAGTGCTATCTAGCGGCGTAGTTGGCGATGTGGTTGAGCTGGGTTGCTACAAGGGAACAACCAGTCTGTTTTTGGCGCGCTTGTTAAAGGAGTGCTTATCAAATAAAAAGTTGTGGCTGTATGACTCTTTTCAGGGGTTGCCCGAAAAATCCCCCAAAGATGATGTTCAATTGGGCGATAGTTTTCAGGTGGGTGAGCTGGCAGCGACTAAGGCGGAGGTGTTGCGCAATTTTGCTCACGCCAACCTGCCTAGACCAATTATTAAAAAAGGTTGGTTTAGTGATTTAACTGATGCCGATTTGCCACCAGAAATATGTTTTGCTTATCTGGATGGTGACTATTATGACAGTATTGTTGATAGTTTTCGTCTATGCCAAAACAAGTTGACACCAGGAGCGGTGGTGGTTGTCGATGACTACACAAATCCACAGCTACCCGGCGTTGCCATTGCGGTTGACGAATGGCGTCGATGCAATAGTGTTAAAATCAGCCGATTTGAGATACGTGATAGCCTGGCGGTTATTCAGCTTGTGGTATAATTACATCAGTGAAAATAGAGATGAAGGGTGGGAATCTAGTGTTTCGTAGGCGCCGTACTGGGGCTAGTGCTGACTCGGCTGGTGGTTCAATCTTGCAGATGCCCGTCGTTCGGAACCACCGGTCTTTCTGGCTGTGGAGTAGCTTAGTGCTGGTGGCAATTATCCTAGCTCTCTTGTCGGCCTGGTTTTTGCGTCAAAACAACTTAAATATGGCCAAGTTGCGTGATCAGTTGGTGCAAACTGATAAATCGGGTGAGGTCGAGCTAGTCCAGGAAGCTGCTAAAGACTTGCAAAATTATGTGGCTCATCATATGAATACGGCAACGGGGCGGATTGCCCTGCAAACTCTGTATAATCAGGCGGCTGAACAGGCGATGGAGGCGTCAAAACCACCTGAGATCAGTACCGATGTTTACCAACAGGCCACAGAGGCTTGTCGGCCACAGTTGACTAATTATGGGTATCGGGCGTGGGCTAGTTGCGTGGCGACACAAGTCGGGTTAAACGCCACTACATCCCTTGCAGTGGCTGACGACGTAGCCCCAGATCCAGATTTGTATTATGTTGAATATGCTCCAGCTCGGTGGAGTGCCGATCTAGCGGGCATATGCCTATTACTATTTGTAATAGATATGGCCATTTTAACACTAGCGTTATTAGTGGTGATTATCCGTAAAGTTATTCAGCGTTGTTGCCGTTAGCCGACTAGAGTATTTACAGGGGTTGACAGTAGATAAGCGATAATATAACCTGTAAAGTGTAAGTTAACAAGGAGGAATTCAAAGATGGCAGCTTACCAATTTGTCAACTCTAAGGGGGTGACCTACTATCTGCACAAGAAGGACGTAGTTCTACGTGGTGACCGCGCCCAGACTATCTACTTCTTCTCGAAGCAGATTGGTGGCAAGAGCGGCAAAGAGCAGGCGATCGAGCAGCTACCTGAGGGTCGCACAGTGACTGAGAATCCACGCAATGGCTTCCCAACACTGAAGAAGGTTGCTTAAATTATTAGATGCTACTAAGTAAAAGAGAGTCCGAATGGGCTCTCTTTTACTGTGGTACAATGTAATTATGGGAAGAGGCGAAGTGCAAGATCTACACTGGAATGGTGGCAACAACGGCGACTGGGTTGAGAACGACGAGGGGGAGATTTGTCCAGTTGATGACTTTGCCGGCGAGCTTGATCAAACATATTTTGATGATGCCAATCACGATGACATAGATGATGGTATTGATGCTGATGTTGCCGATACTGTCGATACTGATGATGCCGATTGTGGCGATTTTCACACACGGTCGCGACAACAGAAGGAGCACGCTGTGGCTGGGATGGCAATGGCAGCGACTGGAGCATCGCCACACAAACCACAGAAAAATAGTCGTCCAAATAGTCGGCCGAACCGTTCTGCAAAACGTGAACTAGATATGAGTAGTCCCGCCTATGGTGATCTGGCGGACGTTTTTCCACCAAAATATGATCTTAAGAATATGCCGGCCGTGCGTAGCGCCTATATAGCATATCTATCCTCGCTACTGGGCGAGACTAAGCGGGCGTTGGATGAACTATGTCAATCTGATGAATATCTGGATGAAGTGGCTGAATACGACCGACAGGTGGACGAAGCCAATGATAATTGCCCAGTGCAACCTAGACTAACCAGGGCGTTGCGAGCCGAGGCACAGGCTAGGCGCCGTATCAGGGCATTGCAAGAGCGCATTGACAAAATTAGACAACTGGGTGATAAATCAAACAATCAGCAGTGAACTAATACAATAATACCTGGTCGGGGCAGCTGGGTTTGAACCAGCGACCAATCGGTTATGAGCCGACTGCTCTAACCACTGAGCTATGCCCCGACTCATCGTATTATAGCATATGGGTGATATAATATAGGGGTGTTTGACAGAATAAAACAAAAACTGACCGGGTTTTGGACAAGCAACCGAATTATTATGGCTGTAGTTATCGTGGCGGTGTTGGTTTGGATTATGTCAACAATTCAGGTGCTAAATAACAATTATAATTTGCAACGACAAGTTGATAACGCTGTTTTAGATAATCAGGTGACCGAGCTGGAAAATGAAAATCTGCGATTAGAGCAAATGTACTATCAGACCGATGAATATTTGGAGTTATCGGCGCGATCGCTACTCGGTAAGGCACAACCTGGTGAACATATGGTTATATTACCCAGAATTGAACATAGCGCCAGCGAAGTAACGGATGGTCGAGCGGTGGTTGAAAAATCAAATCTGGACCAGTGGCTAGACTTTTTGTTTGGGCAACATGACTAGTTAGTGTGCTAAAATGGCTGTAATGAAACGAGAAAAAGGCTTTACAGTAATTGAGGTAGCGATAGTAGTAGTGGTGCTAATTGTGCTGGCTGTGTTCTTTATCGTTCAGCGCAATGGCCTGGAGAAGGCTAGCCGCGATCAGGAGCGCAAAACAGCAATTAATGCTATGTATTATTCACTGACCGAGGGATTTTATGCTGAAAATGGCTATTATCCACGAACGATCAGTCGCGAGCAGCTACCAACGGTTGATCCAACACTATTTACCGATCCATCGGGCTACACTTTAGAGGGTGATACCTGTGTTTACACTGGTGATGATAACCAGCAGAAAACTGATGGCCAATGCGAGTATCACTATCTGCCAGCCGATTGTGATAACGATGGCAAATGTAAATCATTTACCCTGTCAGCCGACCTAGAAACCGAGGCTGACTATCAGAAGAAGAGTGATAACTAGACCGATTGTCCACTGTTAGTGTTCGTCTAATGGCGTCGTCGACGGTGGTATTTGGTTGGCTCACCCTCGTCAACCTGTTGAACAACGTGGTTAATGATACGAAATTGCTCTTGCGGATTATCGACGTAGGTAAAAATGTAGGTTTGCTCGTCACCAACAGTACTAAGGCGAATTGTGCCGTAGTTGAATACATGGTGGGCTGGATTAGATTGAGTTAGGCTGCAGTCCTCGATATGCTCTAGCTCGACATTTTGCGTGCGTTTGGCGAATGGCGTGGGTTGGATATTAGCGATAACTCGTTCGTTAGTGACAATGAATGTATTGTTACGATAAATCCTAGTGCCAATCAGCCCAACCAGTAGCGACATTGCGATGGTTGTAATAATTAAGCCTACTCCGACTAGCGGGCTAATGGCGATAGGGGAGGTTTGGTGTAATAGGATAGTAATAGTTCCCATGGCAATAAAAACCAACAGAGCAAATAACCAGATACGAACAATTCCAATAGGCGACCGTTGAACGTCAATGACAACATATTCAGTTGGCGAAAAGTGAATATCCGGATAATCATGGAC
Source organism: uncultured Candidatus Saccharibacteria bacterium (assembly GCA_944391325.1). Taxonomy (GTDB): domain Bacteria; phylum Patescibacteriota; class Saccharimonadia; order Saccharimonadales; family Saccharimonadaceae; genus Nanoperiomorbus. The sequence goes on from CALXTC010000016.1 coordinate 21,309, forward strand.
GCTACGATCGTGGTCGGCCTGTTCGGCCGGTGTTAAATGGTCTGGTGCTGATGGAATATCTGGGTTGTCATTTGCATCGTTATTCATAATCTTAATTTTAGCACAGCCAGATAGTCGGACTAGTAGTTAGGGTGTTGCCATAACTGGCGTTGTATTGACGGTCCAATTGCTCACATTTTGAAAACGATTGCTGGCATCAATCAACGAGCCACCAGTTGAGAGTGAATTAATGTTTTTATCCATGACATAGAAGAAACTGGGCTGGTACAAGGCAATGGCTGGATTATCCTGCAGCCATTGGTCGACAAAGGCGATATAACGAGATTCACGGGCTGATGGGTTGGGGTTAGTGCGACCGTTAGCCAAGGCAATTTCTGCTCGCCGAGAGCTGTAATTGGCTAAATTGAGGCCAGTTGGCGTTGCCTGAGTTGATGACCAATAGGCAAACATATCGGGGTCAGCCCCAAGGTGCAACTGATAAACCAGCACGTCATAATTGCGGGGTACTAGGTAACCTTGCTGAGCCTGAGTCGCGTCAACGGCTTCAACAGTAGCGTTAACGCCAATTTCTTTCCATTGGTTGGCAATCATTTGGGCGACATCTTGATAGTTGGTGCCTGCGATGGTAACGATCCGAATAGTCAACTCTTGACCATTCTTAGTGCGATATTTTGCCCCCTCTGATAGTGTCCAGCCAGTTTGCTCTAGCTCAGCTTTGGCCTGTTCGGCGTTGTAATCTGGTTGCTTTAATTGATCGATAGAATCGTAGACGCCAGTGGCAATAGGAGTCTCTAGGTCGGTTGGTGGTTGAATATTGCCGTCGTCGCTGACGCCACCATTGCGAATGGCGTCTCTATTGAGTGCCAGTCGCAAAGCATTGCGAATTGTTTGATCGCTAGTTAGTTCGCCACTATTATTAAAGATTGCAAAGACGCCGTCGGCCGTCTTGAGCTGAACTACCTTGAATTTATGGGTGTCAACTTCGGCAATGTCCTGGGTATTGGCGTTGCTAACAGCGTTGATTTCGCCACGTTCAAGTCCAGCCATCATTGTTTGGTTATCACTGTAGGTGCGAATCGATAGCTCGTCGAGCTTGGGTGTGGCTCCATAATAGTGATCGTTGGGGTCGAAATGCCAAATGCTATTGTCGTCGGTCGTTTCAATGTTATTTAACATAAATGGACCTGATCCAACTATTGATTCAGGTTGCTCGCTAAACAAACTGGCAATTTCTATTGCCGTTTTGTTGTTCAAAATGTGTTCAGGTAGAATGCCAAAAGTAAGCGACGCATCAAAGGCCATTAGCGGGCTAGATAAAGTAAAGGCAACTGTTAGATCGTCGATTTTGGTTGCCTTAATACCACTCCAACTACTAGCTAGGGTACTATTGATATCTGGGTTCTGCATTAACTTGACGGTGTAGATGATGTCATCGGCATTCAACGCCTCGCCGTCAGTCCAGGTCAATGATGGCTTTAATTTAACGGTCCAGACCTTGCCCGTATCGTCGTGTGACCATGATTCGGCTAGGCTGCCACGTAGTTTATTGGCTTCGTCGTAGGATAATAGGGACAGATAGACCAGTTGGCTAGCCGCCTTTTCTGTGTTGGTAGTGGCGTAAAGTGGACTAATGGTAGTTAATTTGTCGGTTGTTCCCTCGGCATATGTTCCGCCATTGGCGGCCGCCACGGTTATGTCCTGATTGTTGTAATAAATTACCTGGACAAAACTGCCTATAATTAGGGCTAGCATTAAAACTAGCCACAAAACAACATTGCGACGAGCCATTCGAATATGATCCCATCGTTCGACGATGAATTTTTTGCCATGCTTAACAATATGAGCAGTGGTTTTATCAAGTTTTCGTCTGGTTTGACGTGCTAGTTTGTCAGGACGAAATCCACTACGTCGTTTAGCCCTGGTTTGCCGAGTAGTCGCTCCGTCAGCCTTGGGTGTGACTGATTGAGCTTGCCTAGAGTGCGAGCTAGGAGCCTTGGTTGTCTCTTTGCCGGCTGGTCTAACGTCCTGATTGTTGCTTTTGTTCATTAAAAATAATAGTTAAATCATTAAGCTGGCTAGTAAGCTACCCACGAAAACGACGGCCAGAATAATGGTTGTATCGTAAAGGTTCTTTTCCAGCCCACGTCTAGTTGTGAATAATTCGCCACTAGCGCCAAATCCAGCGCCTAGCGATGCTCCGCGCGACTGCAATAGGATTGCCAGCATCATTAGACAGGCACTAGCGATCATAACAATATCTAGAATTTCACCAACACTCATAATTCCTCCTCGTCCGTGTCAACTGAGTTCAAACTATTTAACAGATAGTTTATCAGACTTAGGATTAAACTGCTAACAATTGCCCAGCCAAAACTCATATGGATATTTGGCGAGATGGCAATGGTGAGCCAGACCATAAAGCCGTTAATAATCAGCGTGAACAGGCCCATCGTCACTAGAACGAATGGTATTGATAGTAGTGTAATTATCGGTTTAATAACGGCGTTGACGGCCGAAAAAATTAGTCCAGCCAATAGAAATGTTGCGACTGACATGGGAACGGAGTTAAGCGTATCGTAACCGAATAGTTGCACGGCAATCCATAGCCCTAATGAGCATAGAAACCACCGCATTACGAAAGAGAGTGTTTTTTCCACGTGTCTATTATAGCACAAGGGACTCATGGATAATGTGCGCCAACTTAGTGCCAACTACCTTGGCTAATTCATTTTCGTCGGCAGTTTTAATCTTGGTTACTGAGCCAAAATGGCGTAATAATTTACGCTTAGTTATTGGCCCCACGCCAGGAATATTGTCCAATTCTCCGCTTGTTTGTCGTTTGCGCTTTAGGCTTTGATGATAGGTAATTGCAAAGCGATGCGACTCATCGCGTAATCGTTGTAGTAGTTTTAGTAAATCGGTGTAGGGGTTTATCTCGGCGCTGCCTAGAAAAGTAAATGAATGGCCGGCTGAATGTTGGGCACCAACGTGAAGATTAATCGAATAGAATTCGCCATGATCCACGATAGCTATGTTGTGCGATTCGCTAGTTGCTAATTCCTCGATTTTGCTTAGACTGATGTGACTATTGGTTTTGCTGACAATAATTTCGTCGTTATCCTTGGCCATACCAATAATGGGCAAATCTAGCACCTTGTCACACACTGCGTTAATTTGCGGCGCTCCACCATCTACAACAATTAAATCGGGCATTCCCCAGCTGATATGTCTGGGGGAAAAGCGTCGTGTCATTACCTCGGCCATAGCGGCAAAATCATCATTTTTATTGTGGCTGATTTTGAATTTACGATATTCTCTCTTATCGGCGACGCCGTTGGTAAAGACGACCATCGACCCAACGACATCTTGTCCACCCTGGTGAGATATGTCATAGCCCTCGATGCGACGAGGTGGATTATCTAGGCCAAACAGTTGCTGAGCGCCAAATAGGGCCTTGTCTTTACTAATGTCCATAAACTCATCTCGTCCAAAGATGATTTGTCGTCGGAGCTCGTTTAGGCTAGTTAACTTATTGCGCAATTCAGTGGCTCGCTCGAAATCAAGGTTGCGTGATGCCGCCTTCATTTCATGTTCAAGCTCACGTTGAATTTTAATGCGTTCACCTCGGAGATAGCGAGCTAAGTTGTGTAGGTCAGCTTTATATGATTTGCTGTCGTCGGCGGGGGTTAGATGTAGTTGTCTAAGCAACGCTGAATCACGCTCGCTACTTTTGGTTAGGTAGGGAAAAGAGCGACGCAAATAGCGCAGAGCCTTTTTGACTGGTGCACTACCGTAAAATGGGCCAATATATTCAGCGCCATCATCGAGCGGGACTCTGGTAAGGGTGACGGTTGGCCATTCGTCCTTAAAATTGATGCGAACATAGGAATTGTTTTTGTCGTCGCGTAGCAAGATATTGAATTTGGGCTTGTAACGCTTAATCATTTCGTTTTCTAAAAACAGAGCATCAATTTCAGAATCTGTTTCAATCCAATCAGTCATGGCGATATTTTGGACTAGTTTAGTTGTTTTGTTATCCTTGGGACTATTATTGAAATACTGTCGAACGCGATTCTTTAAAACGGCGGCCTTACCAACATAAATGACCTCACCATTCTTATCCTTATGAAAATAGACGCCTGGCGAGTTGGGCAGGGTTTTTAGTTTGTCCGATAAAGCCTGATTCATATCTAATAGTTTACAGCATAATCTGATAGAATAGCTATATGTTTGCAGATACAGCCGAGGTTTTTGTGGCAGCGGGTGACGGTGGTAATGGCGCCGTCAGCTTTCGTCACGAGAAATATGTTGATAAAGGTGGTCCAGATGGTGGTGATGGTGGCCGAGGTGGGGACGTTGTCTTTGTTGCTGACAACAACGTAAATACGTTGGCTGTTTTTCGATTTTAGCCTGAACTAAGAACGGGTGATGGTGGCCCGGGTGGTAAGCAAAAAAAGCACGGTGCCGATGGCGAGGATAAATTGGTCAAGGTGCCAGTTGGTACGGTTGTTTATCGTGGTGGGGCAATGTTAACTGAATTGATTGAAAGTGGCCAACGAGCCGTTGTTGCCAGTGGTGGAGCCGGTGGCTTTGGTAACTTTCACTTTAAGTCATCGGTGCGGCAAACTCCTCGCGTTGCCGAATTGGGCGAAAAGGGCGAGAAGTTCGTTGCCCAGTTGGAACTAAAAATGGTGGCAGATGTTGGTTTAGTTGGCTTTCCAAATGCTGGTAAATCAACCTTTTTGTCGGTTGTATCTAACGCTCGACCTGAAATAGCCAATTATGCATTTACGACTTTGCGCCCCAACTTAGGTGTGGCCGATATTGACGGTGAATCGATTCTGATTGCCGATATCCCCGGACTGATTGAGGGAGCCAGTCAGGGCAAGGGGTTAGGCGATGACTTTCTGCGTCATGTGGAACGAACCTCGGTAATTTTGCATATGATCGACTCGATGAGCAGTGATGTGGCTGACGATTACCAAAAGATTCGTCGCGAATTGGCTGCTTATTCGGCCGACTTAGCCGCCAAGCCAGAGGTAATTGCTCTGACTAAAATAGATACGATTGACGACGAGATAGTGGCTATGCAGATTGATGAACTCAGAAAGGTATCAGATAGTCCAATTTACGCAATCTCATCGAGTGCTCATCGGGGAACTAAAGAGCTGCTACGTAAGCTGGTGGCAGTTGTTAATGATGAGAAAGCCCGTTTAGCTGAGCAAGCCAAGGTAGCAGATGATAATGATACTGGGCGACCAATCATTAAACTGAGCCAGGAACAGGTGGATAATACCTGGTGGGTTAGCAAAAACGATGATGGTAGTTATCTAGTGACCGGGGCAAAGATAGAGCGATTTGCCAGGCGAACTGATTTTGCGAATGAATTTGGCGTTAATCGATTGCGTGACATTCTCGGTAAATTAGGCGTGACCAGCGAGTTGACCAAACAGGGGGCGACTGGCGAATCGATTATTGAGATTGCTGGCCATCGGTTTACACTGGTTGAACAGTGGGACGATTAGTGCTTTGGGCTACAGCTAGTTGGCTAATTCTGGTATAATTTGAATAGTTAATTAATGTGAGAAAGGGGAGCCCATGGCTAAGTGGAAGTGTAAAGAGTGTGGCTATGTCTATGAGGGTGATGAACTACCCAAGGATTTTGTTTGTCCAGTTTGTGGCAAGCCGGCTAGTCAGTTTGAAATGGTCGAGGAAGATGAGAGTATTGAAGATGTTGCTACTAAGGCATCAGATGCCAAGGCGGACAACAAATATGCTGGTACTGAAACCGAGAAGAATCTAATGGCAGCTTTTGCTGGTGAGTCACAGGCTCGCAATAAATACACCTATTTTGCCAGCATTGCTCGCAAAGAGGGGTATCAGCAAATTGCAGCCATCTTTGAGGAAACGGCCGCTAACGAGCGCTACCATGCCAAAATGTGGTTCCGCGAGTTGGGTGGACTGGGCGATACTGCCGCCAACCTAAAGGCTGCTGCCGAGGGCGAAAACTATGAGTGGACTGATATGTATACTGGCTTCGCCGAAACTGCCGAGAAGGAGGGCTTTGCTGAGCTAGCCGAGAAATTCCGCCAGGTTGGTGAAATTGAAAAGCATCACGAAGAGCGCTATCGCAAACTACTAGAAAACGTTGAAAAGGGCGAGGTGTTTGAGCGCGGCACGGTAAAGATTTGGCAATGTCGTAATTGTGGACATATTGTTGTCGGTACGACTGCGCCTGAAATTTGCCCAGTTTGTGCTCCCCCACAGGCCTACTACGAAATCAAGGCTGAAAATTACTAAATGCCCAAATACCAAAAAATTAGCCTCCCCTCGCGGGAGGCTATCTAATGAAATGATAAGGAGGAAAATATGTCAGGTAAATTGGTGCTAGTGCGTCACGGCGAGAGCGAATGGAATCTGCTAGGTAAGTGGACTGGTTGGACGGATGTTAGCCTGACAGACAAGGGTGCCAGCGATGCTGAAAAAATGGGTGAACTGATCAAGGACATCCATTTTGATGATATTTATACCAGTAAGTTAAAGAGGACTGTTGAAACAATGCAAAGTGTCCTAAAGACACAGGGACAAGCTGGTGCTCCGTACGAGTCTGTTGCTGAACTGAATGAGCGGGATTATGGCGACTATACCGGAATGAATAAGTGGGAGGTTAAGGATAGAGTAGGCGAGGAGAAGTTCAATGCTATTAGACGCAACTTCGACGAGCCAATACCAGGTGGCGAAACCCTACATATGGTTTACGATCGCGTTGTGCCGTGGTATCGCCAGGTCATTGTGCCAAAACTGATGAAGGGTGATAACGTATTATTGGTTGCTCATGGTAATTCAATTAGGGCATTAGTTAAGTACATTGAAAGTATTAGTGATGAAGGGATTGCTAAATTTGAAATGGCCTTTGGCGTAGTTCTGGAATATACGGTTGATGCTGATGGCAAGATGATAAATAAAGTAGAGAAGAAGGCAGATATTTCCAAAACTAACGCATAATATTGACATGTTGGCAAGCTTATGCTAATATATCGATAGTTTCAGTTTTTTAGCTGGAGCCGTTAGTATGATGTAGCTAGCGAAATACCCGCCAGAGAGACCGCGGGTATTTTTTAGTGATCCTGGTGTTGACGAAGATGTTCGACAGCTCGAGGTGTGACGATGCGTCCACGTGGCGTGCGTTCGATAAAGCCAATCTGGAGTAAATAGGGCTCGTAAAAGTCCTCAATAGTGCTAGCCTCATCACCAGTAATAGCGGCAATAGTATTAAGCCCTACGGGATGGTCCTTGTAATTGTCCCACATGGCACGTAACATTCGTCGATCAGCGGGGTCTAATCCCAAATCATCGATTTCTAGTAGTTTTAGAGCGTTGTTGGTTATGGTTTTATCAATAATACCGTCGCCGTTAACGTCGGCGTAGTCGCGAACACGTTTTAGTAAGCGATTGGCGATGCGGGGAGTCTGACGACTGCGTGTGGCCAGCGCATTGGCGGCTTCGTCGGCAATCTTAGTGTTTAGGATTTTTGCACTGCGCTGAATAATGCGCTCGATATCGTGAATTTTATAAAATTCTAGATGGAATAAATGTCCAAAGCGGTCACGAAGTGGTGCTGCAAGACTACCAGTTCTAGTAGTTGCACCAATGACAGTAAACTTAGGCAAGTCTAAACGTACAGAGCGGGCGGCGGGGCCCTTGCCGATTACGATATCTAATTTAAAGTCCTCCATTGCCGAATAAAGAACTTCCTCGACTGCTCGTGATAAACGGTGAATTTCGTCAATAAACAACACATCCCCGTCTTGTAGGTTAGTCAGAATACTGGCTAAGTCGCCGGCTCGCTCAATGGCTGGCCCAGAGGTGACGCGTAGGCCTGTGCCCATTTCGTTGGCAATGACACCCGCCATGGTTGTCTTACCTAACCCTGGTGGCCCATATAGTAGGACGTGATCAATCGGTTCGCCACGCTTTTTGGCGGCATCAATGGCGAGTCGCAGGTTGCGCTTCATGCGATCCTGTCCAATGTAGTCGTCAAAAGTTTGCGGGCGCAACGTTAACTCAACTTGTGCCTCCTCAAAGGTACCGGCTTGTTCTGGCTCGGGGGCGGTTGGCTCAACTAATCTTTGTATACCCATTGCTGATTACTATTCTATCACTAGTAAAAACAGATTGGCTAATTACGCTTTTTCAGTGCTAAGCGAACGCGTTCGCCAGTTGGCAAATCGGTTGGTACATCGCTGAGAAATAGTGTGGCGTCGGCCAGGTTAAAGCCCAGAGCCATTAGGGCATCCAAGGCTTCGTCGCCAGCTAGGGGTTGGTTGGACTGGTTTGATAGCGTATTGCTAGGCTCTATATAACTAGGTAGTCCGACCTTGTCGCGCAAGTCGACAGTAATGCGCTCGGCTGATTTTTTGCCTACGCCACTGGCCTTGGCGATGAAACTGGCATTGGCGGTGGCAATAGCATTGCGCACCGATTCGACCTCGTCCAGGCTGAGTATTGCTAGCGCAGCCTTAGGGCCGATTCCCTGGACAGTAATTAACATTTCAAACAAGCGTTTGGCGGCTAGGGTGGAGAAGCCATAAAGTTCCTCGGAGTTTTCCTTGACTGAATGATAGGTGTAGAATTTTTGTTCACTGTTAATAGAGGCGCTTTCGGTGTCTCTGGTGGTAGCAAAAATTTCATAGCCAACCCCCATAACATCGACAACGATCGTGTTAAGTGTTTTTTCAATGACTTGTCCCTTGATGTATGCAATCATATGGATATTTTACTATAGCTGTAGGTCTTTCTCTTGGGTTAGTCCGGCCCTGGTCATTAGGCTGTGAGTGATAGCTGCAGCCAGGGCGTCGGCAGCATCATCTGGCTTGACTACTTCTTGCATATTTAAATGTAGTTTAACCATCTGTTGAACCTGCTTTTTGTCGGCTCGCCCATAGCCAGTTAGGGTTTGCTTAATCTGCAAAGGCGTGTATTCAAAAACAGGCAAATTATGGAGGGCTGCTACTAAAATGACAACTCCACGGGCCTCAGCCACGCTAATAGCGGTAGTGATGTTGCGGGCAAAGAATAGCTTCTCGATAGACATGACGTCTGGATGAGTAGTCTCGATGATTTCATTTAGCGAATTGTAGATATCCAAAAGACGCTCTTTTAACTTGGTGTGGGCGGGCGTGGCAACTACGCCAACGTCAATAACCTGGGGGTTTTTGTGGGCCTGAAAGTCAACTACTCCAAATCCCAAGATGCCAGTGCCGGGGTCAATGCCGATTACGCGCATACTGTAAAACTATTGCTTCTTACTATTATCAGTTAATTTATCTAGCCACTCATCGGTATTGGACTTGTCCGACTGATCAAGCAGCCGATTAGTTTTAGTGGCTGTCGGCTTGGCTGGCTGCTTAGTGCGGTTGCATAGTCTGTGCCACCAACGGCCGATCTCCTGTCGGTATTGCCAAATCAAGATTGCCAATGAGACTATAGTTATTATAGCAACGACGATGATGAGACTGGTAGTGCTGGTTGCTGCGTTATCGTTGTCGGTAGTGGTGACGGGGTATTTAGCATCATCATCCTTATCTGTGTCCTCGCCGTCTTTGTCATCGTCCTTAATTTTGACACAACGATTAGTTGCCGGATTACGGACATAGCCGTCCTTGCATGGTTTTAGTTCGTCGTCACTATCGATCTTTTTGCATCGGTTTGTTTCGGGGTTGCGATAATAACCGTCTGGGCAGGGTTCTAGTTCGTCCTCATCGTCCTTAATTTTGACACAACGATTAGTTGCCGGATTACGGACATAGCCCTCGCGACATGGAACTAAATCATCTTCGCCATTGTCAATTTTCTTGCATCGGTTTGTTTCGGGGTTGCGATAGTATCCATCTGGACAAGGTTCCAGCTCATCATCCTCGTCGGTCGGGATCTTTTTGCACCGGTTGGTCTCTGGATTACGATAATAGCCCTCCTTGCACGGCTTTAATCCATTTTCATCCAGCTCGTCATCACCATTGGTGGTTGAATTGTCGTCATCCTCCTCTGGGATATTACGGCAACGGTGGGTATTTTCGTCGCGATATTGACCCTCGGGGCAGGGCGGATAGGCTTCAATGACGTTGTCCTCGCCCGGTGTCATCTGATAAGTCATTTGCCATTCACCATTGTTGTCAATGGCCATGCTGGCGCCTTCCTTAACGCTGCTGTAGCGTTTATAGTTGACAACTGTTTCGTCGTCACTATCGATTAGATATAGAATGCCACTAGTTTTGGCGATGTATTCCAAATCAGTTTGATCAACGTTAAAAACATATAGACCACCAGGCTCAACCTCGTAATCGTCCAGTTGGGCGTGGACAGCGCTCTTGGCCTTGCTCTTAGCAATGTAGCAATTGGCGAGATTGAGCGGTTCCGTGCCACTATTAACAACCTCGATAAATTGTTCCTCTGGCTCCATGTAACTACCAATCTCATTTAACTTTAGTTTTTCGCAGGTGCCGGTCATGGCGTCATCTGGGTTGGTGACGGTGATTGATTTGTCTTCGCACTCGATGGCTTTGCCTGGTGTCTTTTTGCCGTAATAAAATTTGTTGGATAGAACGACCGTGCCGTCTTCGTAGGTGGTTTGGCAACGTTGATACGAGTAATTATCCTGTTCGTCCAAGGCGTCCTCTATTTCATGAAAGACGCTGTCGCCATACATGATCTGGATATATTTTTTGGCTAGCCAACCCATAATGCCCTCGTCTAGGGACAGCTTCTTGTAGGCGTGGGGTTTGTAGGTGTGTAAATCGTAGACAGGTGGTAAATCAATGTCAAAAGGCAAATTAATTACAAAGTCTTTCCAGCCTAGGGAGGTGTGTTCGTCATTATTGTATATTTCAATATAGGCGCCGCTATAATCGTCGCCACCTAGATAGATCTCGCTGATAATCCAGCGCTGGTCGGTGACGGGGTTGTTGTCAATAACCCGAGCTTGGCAGCTTGTCGCGGTGATGATGTTGACCGTAAGAACCAATAAAAAACAGAGCCAGCGTTTGGCGATTATGTTTATTTTCATTAATAAGTCTAGTTTATCACCAAATAATACTAAGTCAATATTCAGTTAATCAACTAGATAGGCTAATTTTTCAGGGCAGTCAATTGCGACTTCGCGCCCCTGTTTGGGTAGGTAATTAATATTAATGACTAGCCGTTGCTCGGGCAGGACGTCGACTATGCTATCACCCCATTCAATGATGACGACAGCCTTGGGGTCTACAATTGCTTCGCTTAATTCCAAATTCATAATGCCGGGGTCGGATAAACGATAAAAATCGTAATGTCGCAATGTCAACCCATCGCGTCCTGTGTAGTTGCAGTTAATGGTAAATGATGGCGAAGTTATATTATCGTGAATCGCTAGGCCCTTAGCCAAACCACGGGTAAAGGTGGTTTTGCCAGCACCGACATCGCCAACTAGCTCAATTATTTCACCACCACGTAGTCGTCGGCCAATTTGTTGACCTAGTGTTTCCATTTCGTCAGTGGTATTGATAATCATGTCTCTATTTTAGCATGCACTAAAAGAGGCGATGCTTCTTGCCCCAGATGATGAAGATGATAACTAGCAGTATGGCCAGGAGCATTACCATCAAAAAGCCAATGTCATCGTGCTGCATTGGTAGACGAATGTTCATGCCGTACATACTGAACACTAAATTAGGGGCGGCAATCAGTAGGGTGGCAATAGTTAGTGTCTTCATGACACGATTTAATGAGTCATTGGAAAGTGTCGTATAGGCATCGCGAATATTGGTAATACGTTTAGTGTTGGCATCGCAGATGCTGATAGATTGTTGAGCTGCTAAGATAACATCAGTAAGCATATCGTTGGCTGCGACAGATAGGCGTAAACTGCGATCGGTCTGTAGGCGATTGAAAAGTGGAATTAGTGGTGTTAAAGCACTGATGAAATTATTGATTTGCTCCTCGATCATTACAAAGTTAGCAAAATCCTCGTTCTGTAGACGATGTTTTTGCATTTTGACAACGACATTATGAATGGCGTCGGTTTGAATTTTTATATGATATTCAAAGGCATTAATAATGCGGGCTAGCACATAGACGAGTTCCTCGGTAGAGCTGGGAATGTGGCTTAGGTCGTGAATAAGGCTGGCATCCAAAACTGGTTGAAGTTTGTAGCCACTAATTAACATCAGGGTGTGCGAGTTATAAACTAGCAGGAGTGGACGTGTGGCGACGGCGACATTTCGATTTCCCTTGGCGCTAGGCAAGCGCAAATACAGATAATCATAGTTATTCCGGTGCTCTAGGCGAGGGGCCTCGTTAATATCTAGGGCGTCGGATAGATTGCCATAATCCAGAGAAAACTTTTCAGCCAAGCGTCGTAAATCAGCATGAGTGGTGGACTCGATAATTATTGGACCAGTCGGACGTTCGGGCATGGCGCTGACGCCATCCAGTTCAATTATTTGACCGTCCTTGCCCACCAACATAATCATATGCACAATTGTATCATATCGACTACTATTGAGCAGGCAGTGGCTCATTGGGGCAATCCTGTAAAACGTTGATCATAGCGGATTTTTCCGCCGGGGTTACCCATAGACTATATTTTAGCTTGACAGCAATTTGTCGAGCGATATATGGGCAGCGAAAAGCCTGGTTGTCGGGTAGCCACTCGCTGGCATCACCATCAGATTTATCCTGGTTGGCACTGCTGCTAACAGCAATTAACTCTAAGTCGTCATTGGCTAGTTGCTTGCGCTCATCAGCCGTTAAGTATCGCGCCCCAGTTTGCCAGGCATTACTAAGTGCCACAACGTGGTCAATTTGCACCTTGCTGGAAACGGCTGATTTAGTGGTCAGCTCAATTGTTTGACCACTATACGGATCATTTAGTGTGCCACCGATAACTGTGCAACCGTTAGCCCCAAGTTTGGCGTTCTGAATGTCGCGATTAAGGATTTTTTGACGTACATTGCAGTCGCGCCAGCTGGCCCAACTGCTACTGAATAAGCTTCGTTCGTAATCGTCGCCAGTTTCGCGTTCCTTGACGGGTAGCTTACTCAACTCGGCCAGGGCGGTGTTAGGCTGAGCTTGCTCAATTGTAACTTTATCGACACTAGAGATGTGTAGCTGATACGCCCACGCTCCCAGAATACTTAGTCCGATAACTATGATGGCGCTACTAAACAGCGATACTAAACGCCGCCGAACTGATTTAGTGAGAATTTTTCGTTTTGTCATTTGCCTATTTGTATTATACTGGAACTAGTGAAAAAAGTTGTCCTATATGTTTCCTTGGTTGTAATTACGTTGGCAAACATTGCAGTGCCAGCTGGGGCTGTGCCATCTGATAATGTGATTCGGGCAAATTGTCAGTCCATTCAATCAGTGCTTAGTCAAATTGAGAAAACGGATGCCGCTCTGAGAATTAATCGGGGGCGTATCTATAATGAAGTCCTTGATTTGTTTTATGCAATGAATTCGCGTCTAGCCTCTAATAAAATTTCTGCACCTGAATTAGTCTCAATTACCTCCGATTTTGATAGCCAGCTGGCTGATTTTCGTGATGACTATAATGATTACGATGATGATTTAAACGAGCTAATCGTAGCCGAATGTCAAGATGATCCTGGTGACTTTTACAATCAATTAATTAACGTTCGCGACGAGCGAGCAAAACTAAACGATGAAATTGCTAGTTTGGATCAGCTAGTTGATGATTACTGGACCAAGTTTAACGATAATGTCAGGAGTGTAGTTGATGGTAACTAAGTTCCATAGGGTCAGGGAATTTGTAGTGGCACATCAGTTTGCTTGTTTCATTATTCTGTGTGTTGTAATAGCACTGGTGATGACCCTAATCAGCCTAGAATTATATCGCCGTAGTGGGGCAATCAAGCTGGACATGAGTCGACCAGGCTACGAAGCTGTTCGAACGGAGGTGGAAAAGAGCAGTGATGATCAGCCATATGATAGTAGTGGTCCACTAAATGATTCAGCCATTAACGATTTCGAGAATCGAATTAAGAAATATCAGTCCGAATTAGACGAGTTGGGAACATATGATAACTCAATAATTAGCGACGACAGTTTGAACTTGACTGAGCCAGCTGAGTCCTCAACTACTGAAGTTGTGCAATAATGATGAACTATTAGCACTCTTGACGCTACAGTGCTAATTATCCTATAATGCGGTTATGATGACTGAGCGTCAGGCAAAAATTCTTGCCGCTGTGATTGAGCAATATGCCGAGTTGGCTACCCCGGTAGGTAGTGTGCTGCTAGCTAAATTGTTTGATGTATCACCAGCAACAATGCGATCAGAGATGGCTAAGCTAGAGGAAATGGGCTATTTGACTCAGCCGCATACCTCAGCTGGACGCATTCCGACTGACAAGGGCTATCGGCTATACGTTAACAGCATTGTAGAAACTAAAATGGGGCGCAAGCCGACTCATGCTGATGAACGATATACCCAGGCAATTCGGGCTAGGGTCGGCAGTGGCGGTCGTGCCGACTTGGCTATCAGGGCGGCTGTTGATTCGTTAGTCGAGTTAACTCGCAATTTAGGTTTAGCAACAATTGGTGACCAACTATATCTAAGCGGTATTGGTAACTTATTCTCGCAACCAGAGTTCTTGGATGGCGAACACGTTCGCTCGGTGGCTCGATTGCTAGATAATCTAGAACCATGGTTGCGTGAGGCGGCACCGAACCAGGCTCTGAATGTCTTTATTGGGTCAGAGAATCCAATTGGTCGTGATAGTGGCGTGTCGCTAATTGTCAGCAAGTTTCGCTCGCCGTTTTCGGACAACAGTTATATTGGGGTGCTGGGTCCGACTAGACAAAGTTATGCTAGGGTGATGATGCTAGTGTCGCAGACTGGCAAGATTTTAGAACAATTATTGACTAATAATCTGTTGGAGGAGTAAATGAGTGTAGGGAAGAAGAATAATCAGAGCAATCAGCCGGATGAAACACAACTTCAAGATCAGGTTAATCCGACAACTACAGCTGACGATGTGGCTAACTCGACCGATCAAGATCTCATCCAGATTATTAATGACCAGCAGGCTAAAATAACGGAGTTGACTAACCTAGTCCAGCGAACCAGGGCTGATTTTGAAAATTATCGCAAACATACCGAGGCTGATCTTGAGCGATCGCGTCAGCGGGGCGAGGAGTCTGTCATTAAGAAGCTGTTGCCAATCATCGATGTATTGGACGCAGCTATGAGCAATGTTCCAGACGACTTGTCCGATAACGCTTGGGCTAAGGGCATCATTGGGGCGCACAAAAACCTGGCAAAAATGTTGATTGATTTGAAATTGGAAAGACAGTCGGTCGCTGTTGGCGATGTGTTTGATTACAACCAGTACGAGGCAATTCTAAATGATGGTGGCGATGGCGATCAGGAAGTAGTCACTGAAATTTTGCGGCCAGGCTACCTATATGATGGTCGCATTATTCGACCAGCTATGGTCAAAGTAGCCAAAAAATAGCAGTTGCAGTTGGTTGAGTCGCCTGTCTATTAAATGTCTTCGCCAGTGTAAACCGACTCAACGTTTTGGATGTCCTGGTCGGTTGGGACAACTATTAGATAGGCGCTGGAATTGCCAAATGCCCTGTTCTTTCGTTGAATATATAGGGTTGCTGTAGTGTTGTCTAATTTTACCTTGGTCAGAGATACTTTAATCCCGCCACTTTGGCTGTTGCGAACATAGTAATCTACTAAATAGGTAGCGTCAGGATCATTATAATGTTGGGCGAAGTTATGCCCTTTGCATAAATTAACGTATTCGTCGTAGGTTAGGGCATCAGTGCCACTGGTGTAATACCAGTCAGAATTGTTATCTGGCACAGAGGCATATTGAATGTCATAGTCATATTCGGTGGTTGATGATGAATTTTCATTAGGGTTGGTGTCAGAATTGTTTTTGAGGTGCCAATGTATGAGGAGAAATGATGCTAAGCCGACTATTAGTGCGATAGTAATTATGATGACCACGTTTACCCATCGACGGTGTGGGCGGGTATTTTGTTGAGACGGTTGATTTAGAATATTTCCTCCTCGGTTAGATGTGAATTACATTCTACCGATGATTTAGACGCATGTCAAAGAGGTTGTGGTAAATAGTAGACTATAATACAACATTTAGCACTCTTGACACGTGAGTGCTAGAAAACTATACTATGGATAGTTAGCAGTCGTAGTAGTTTACTGCTAGTCAGACAAGCAAGTTAACTAATAGGAATCGTTAATTATATAGAAAGGGTAGACATGGGAACGATTATCGGAATTGACTTAGGAACCACTAACAGCGCATTTGCCTATTTAGTGGCTGGTAAGCCAGAAATTATTACTAACAAAGAGGGCAATCGAACAACGCCATCAGTGGTTGCTATCGACAAAAAGGGCGAGCGTCTAGTCGGCCAAGTGGCACAACGACAGCGTGTCACTAATGCTGAGAACACTATTTACGCCATTAAGCGACTGATTGGTCGTCGTTATAACGACCCTGAGGTTCAAAAGGACGTCAAGATCATGCCCTTCAAGATTGTTAATAACAAGGGCAATGCAGCGGTTGAGATTAACGGTAAAGTTTATAGCCCCGAGGAAATCAGCGCCATGATTTTGTCCAAGATCAAGGCTGATGCCGAGGCTTACCTGGGACAACCAGTGACAGAGGCTGTTATTACAGTGCCAGCCTATTTTGACGATAGTCAACGGCAAGCCACCAAGGATGCTGGTAAAATTGCCGGACTAGAGGTTAAGCGCATTGTTAACGAGCCAACTGCCGCAGCCTTGGCCTATGGCCTGGACAAGAACAACGACGAGAAGATTGTGGTCTTTGACTTAGGTGGTGGCACCTTTGACGTATCTATTTTGGAGCTAGGTGATGGCGTCTTTGAGGTCAAATCAACCAACGGCGATACGCACCTAGGCGGTGAGGATTTTGATAATCGCATTGTTAATCACTTCCTTGACCAGTTCAAGAGTGAAACCGGCATCGATCTATCGACGGACAAGGCTGCTATGCAGCGCCTGAAGGACGAGGCTGAAAAGGCCAAGAAAGAGTTGAGCACTACAACTGAATACGAGGTTAATTTACCATTTATTACGGCCGATGCGAATGGGCCAAAGCATTTTGAAACAACCTTGACTCGGGCGGAAATGATCAACTGGTGTTCAGATCTGATTGACCGGCTGGCTGGCCCATGTGAACGAGCTATGAAGGATGCAGGCGTTAAGCCATCAGACATTGGTCATGTTGTATTAGTTGGTGGTATGACTCGTATGCCAGCTGTGGTTGAGAAGGCTAAGTCAATCTTTGGCAAGGAGCCAATGGCTGGCGTTAATCCAGATGAGGTGGTGGCAGATGGTGCGGCTATTCAAGGTGGCGTGCTGTCTGGTGATGTTAAGGATGTCTTGCTGCTAGACGTTACTCCATTGTCACTAGGTATAGAAACAATGGGTGGTGTTACGACTAGACTAATCGAGCGCAACACTACTATCCCAACTAGTAAGTCACAGGTCTTTTCAACCGCCGCTGATAATCAGCCACAGGTAGAAATCA
This sequence comes from uncultured Candidatus Saccharibacteria bacterium, assembly GCA_944391325.1. Lineage (GTDB taxonomy): Bacteria > Patescibacteriota > Saccharimonadia > Saccharimonadales > Saccharimonadaceae > Nanoperiomorbus. Next base: position 38,900 of record CALXTC010000016.1, read on the forward strand.
ATGTCCTACAGGGTGAGCGAGAGTTTGCTAACGACAACAAGTCATTGGGTCGTTTCATTTTGGATGGAATTGCTCCTGCGCCACGGGGTATCCCACAGATTGAGGTCACCTTTAACATCGACGCGAATGGTATTTTGAACGTAACAGCTAAGGATAAGGGGACTGGCAAGGAGCAGTCAATCACTATCCAAAATAGCGGCAATTTATCTAAGGAAGATATTGCTAAGGCGCAGGCTGAGGCTGAGGCTCATGCCGCCGAGGACAAGGCTAAGCGCGAGGCTACTGATGCTCGAAATACCCTAGAGAATATGATTTACCAGGCCAAGAAGATGCCGGATGAGTTTAAGGATAAAATCTCCGGCGATGACAAGAAAGAACTAGACAAGGCTGTTAAGGAAGCGGAAAAGCATCTAAAGGATGAGAACAAGGATGATCTAGAGAAGGCGGGCAAGGAACTGTCTGAAAAGATGCAAAGCATTGGTGCTAAACTATATCAGGCGGCTGCTGAGGAGGCTAAGCAATCTGACGACAAGTCATCTGCTAATTCCAGTGATGACGCTGTCGAGGGCGAGGTTGTTGACAAGAAATAGCGACTTAACTATCTAGTCATTAACGAATAGTGCGCGGATAAATAAGCAGTCCCATCGTTGGGGCTGCTTATTGGTTAATAGCACGACAAAGTTAGAAAAGCAGGATGCCTGTTAGTTGCCACTAGGTGGAAGGATGTCTTCACTGGTGGCGGCAACGGCGTCGGAATAGTTATTATTGTTGGCAGTCGACTGCTCGGCGGAAATCATGCCATTCATTATGCCGCTAAGCCCAACTAAACTGGAAAAGCCGACGGCAAAAATCACCTTCATCAACAAATTCTCGTTACGTTTTTTGGGGCATATGACAATATGCATTTTTGTCTCCTGTTTTACACCTATTTGTTTTTAATTTATGTTGGTATTATCGCATAAACACTAACGCTATGTCAATGGCTAATTTGCGTTATAATGATGATATGAATAAATCCACCACAAGGGCGTATCGACGTCAGTATAGCGCTGAGTTGCGGGCTAGTATGGCGAAATGCAGTAACTCTTATCGCAGCCGTGGCCGTAAGTTTGGACTGACTGTTTCAGTGTGTCTAGGGATAGCAATTATTGTTGGGGCGATTGGCCTGATGTGTTGGAACAACATTGAACCAGAGGCGATTGCCAAGTCATCATCCACCACAGACGGTTCAGCGACAAGCCAGTCAAAGCCAGTGGAATTTGGTGCAACTAAATCGCACACGATTATTCCATACAGTACAACAATTGGTTTTATCGGTGATTCGCTGACGTTTGGCTGCTGCAATGACTCGACGCCAGCGCCAACTATCGAGGTGGCTAGTCTGGGTGATAATTATCGAGCCATCAATCGTGGAGCCAACGGTTCAACGACCAGTGACTGGCGTAATAAATTGCTTGATTCGGCGATCGATGAATTTGTCGCCAATGATGTTGAAATTGTGCAGATTATGTTGGGCACCAACGATATTGCCCAAGGTATTCCCATTGATGAAATTATCGATAATTTACGCAATATCATTGACCGACTAAGAGATAATGGGGCCAAAATTTTTATTATCAATAAAATACCCTACAGTCTACATCGGGATGATTTAACAGTGCGTCAATATAATGTCGCTCTAGATGAATTGCCCAACGGTTCCGATATCTTTGTGGGCGACGACCAGTCCTATCAGTATTTTCGCGAGCATCAGGATCAATTGTATGATGGTCTGCATATGAATCAGGACGGCTACATCAAATTGGCTGAATTATGGAGTGATGCGTTCCGCCGAATCGTTGTTGAGCCATCGCAGACGGCAACTAGTCTATCCAATAATGCTTACCACCTTGATTCGGATGATGCGATTAAGTATCAGATTGATAAGTCATCACGTTGGTTTGTAGCTGGTCTGAATGGGCAGAGTGGTGTTTTAATTGACGATCAGTTTATCTCGCCGGAGGGTTATAGCGTTATTAGTGCTGGCGATAAGACGCTAATTGAACTGCGTAGCAACTATCTAAATACATTGAGCGTTGGTGAGCATAGCCTGGCGGTTCGGTTTGCCGATGGCGTTAGCTTTGCTGAGTCGTTCGTCGTGGTTAAGGAGTAACAATCTGGCACTCTTGCCATTGGAGTGCTAATATACTATAATTTTTTTATGTCTGACAAGAGGGATTATTATGATGTCCTAGGCGTCAAGAAAGATGCCTCGGCCGATGAAATTAAAAAGTCTTTTCGAAAACTGGCCATGAAATATCACCCCGATCGCAACCCAGGCGATAAAGAGGCTGAGGCAAAATTCAAGGAAGTTAACGAGGCTTACGAAGTGCTAAAGGATTCGGATAAGCGTCGCCGCTATGACCAATTTGGCCATGCGGGCGTTGGTGGTTCTGGCGGTGGCGGAAACCCATTCAGTGGGTTCGACGGCCAGAATATTCATTTTGACTTTGGCGGTGGTTTCGGTGATATGGGTGATATCTTTAGCCAATTTTTTGGTGGTCGTTCGGCGACTAGGCGACGTAGCCAGGGTCGTGATGTCGAAACATCGGTGACGCTGACGTTTGAGGAGTCAATTTTTGGCACGGAAAAAACTGTGGCTGTTAATTCGGATGTGACCTGTGATCGTTGTGGTGGCGATGGTGCCGAGCCGGGCTACCAGCAAAAAACTTGTCCTACCTGTAATGGTAGTGGCCAGGAGGTTCGTACGGTCAACTCGTTGTTTGGCCCCATTCAGCAGGCTACGACCTGCCATACTTGTGGCGGAGATGGCAAAATTGCGGACAAAAAATGCGATAAATGCGGTGGTCGAGGCGTAGTTCGAGAACGACAAGAGATAAAGCTGAAGATTCCGGCTGGTGTTGATGAGGGCTCGGCAATTCGCCTTAGTGGCCGAGGTGAGGCGATCAAAGATGGGCGTCCGGGCGATTTGTATGTTATGATCCACGTTCGCCCGCACAAGAAATTTACCCGTGATGGTGATTTAATTCTGAGCGAGGAGCATGTCTCGATGATTGATGCGGCTCTAGGTTGCGAGTTGGATGTAGAAACTGTTGACGGCCCATTGACGATGAGAGTACCAGCTGGGACGCAATCCGGCACGGATTTTCGGCTTAGCGGGCATGGGGCGCCGAGGACGCGGGGTGAAACGCGTGGACCTCATATCGTGACGATTAAGGTGGATACGCCAACTGGCCTGACGCGCAAGCAGAAAGACTTGCTAGAACAATTCAAGCAATCGGGGCGTAAACGCTTTGTCTAATTTTTATTCTATTTTCTACATTTAGCGACGTTAATATAGGCGATTCCTGCAGTTGGAATTGCCAAAGTTAAAATTACGATGGTTGCATTAAGGATGGCTGTTCCGCCAATCAAACTGGCAACTAGTAGCAGGCTATAGCTAAATACGCGACCCAATTCGATAGCGCACTCACGAATGGCAATAAACTCAGTTTGTCTAGATTTGCCCACAACGGAGCTGCGTGCCGTCTTGTAGATGCACACTTCTCGTGCGATTAGCAAAATATTAGTTAGTGCCGTGTATAGTAGGTTGCCAACTATAACTGTTGTATCACCACCTATAAACACCATTACAAACACAGCTAGCATTGATATTAAACTAGCTAACAGTATTGCAATTGTGTTGTTTTTGCCGTGGCAATGGCGATATAAACGGGCTAATACAACTGAAACGATGGTGGTTAGTGACGTAATTAACCCTAATGCAAAGTCTGTGTGAAATGAGTAGACGATATAGACCGTCATAATTGTGCCTAGGGCACTGTTGCTGACGCTCGCCCCTATAAATAGTTCTGATAATAAGCAACTGCGGCTGTGGCGATTTTTTATTAGGCGCCGCCAAACCGAGGTTAGTTGAAAGGGGGCTGTTTGTCGTGCGTTAGTGTCGGGTGTCAATCTGAACGAACAGATTAGTTGTAGGATTGATACCAGTAATATAGCTATTGAGGCTATGTAGAAATTAGTGACAGTAATTATCCCACCTAGAACTAATGGAATAACTGTTTCGACGATACAGGTAATATTACGAAGATTAACGGCGTAGTCAGTTTGCTCCTTGTTGCTGACTTTGTCGGCCGTAAACGTGATGTATGGCAGCCAGTAGCAACTAGTAGCTATGCCATAAATAATGGCTAAGATGGGAATGTGCTCAGCAACAGAATCACGCAGAATAATAATTGATAAGACATAGGCAAAATTTAAGATAACGCCAAATCGTAGCAAGTTGATCTTGGGTGAATGCTTGAATAACTTTGCGACAACGATAAAGCAAATACCCATAACAAAGTACGACATAATATAGTAAAGAGATGTGCTGGCCAAGTTGTTGCTGGTTGCCCTTATTAAATAGGCAGTCATAAACGGTCCAGAAAAAACGCTGATTACGCGTCGCAGGGCGTTCAGCATGATCAAGGCGTTCTGTTCATGTCTATACTTAGTATCTGTTTTAACCACGTTTCTATAATACCACCGATAAATATATGCTATAATGTTGCTACAATGCGGGTGTCGTATAGCGGTTAATATCCAAGTTTTCCAAACTTGTGACGAGAGTTCGACTCTCTCCACCCGCACCAATTATGATTGCAACGGGTTGCCCCCGTTTTTTATTTTGCCTGCACTTGTGTTTGGTTTACAATAGATAGCATAGTGCTTAAGCTTATTAGGGATAATTTTCGAATTATACGAGACTTCTTTCGTCTGATGCACGGCGATCGCAAGTGGGTATTTTTGTTGTTTTTGGGCTCTGGTTTGGCGCACATTGCTACGTTGATTGCTCCTATCTATGCTTCTAATATTATCTACGAGGTGACCAAGGGCAATGCTAATGCGGCCTATTTTAACATTGCCTTATTGGCAATAATGGAAATAGTTTATTGTTTGTCAACGTACCTAAACTACGTATCCTATTCGCACAACTTCCCCCGTGTTTACCGCGACTTGCGCGAACGTATTATAGATAAAATCTTTACCTACGACATGGAATTTTCCAACAAGATGACCAAGGGGACGATTCTAAACACTATTAGTTCTGATGTTTCCACCTTATCTGAAATGTATATTGGTGTCAGCGAAATGATTGTCATAACAATCAAGGTAGCAATTATGGTGGTTATTTTTTTATGCACCAACGTGTGGATTGGTCTGGTGGTCGTTCTATTTGAGCTGATTTATCTAAAGGTCTATGACTTTTGCAATGTCCACAGCACCTATCATTATCACAAACAATTGCGATACCGCGATAAATTGACCGATAATTTATCGCAAATTCTAAATGGCCTAGGCGAGATAAAAACGTTTAGTATCTATGACAAGGTGAAGAAGATGTTCTATGTTGTAGCAGACCGCTGGGCTTGGCAATATCGATTAAAAAGGCATTATGCCGATGCCCGAGCGGGATTGGTGCCACTGGTAATCTATGCCGGCAAGATTCTGCTGTACCTAATGATGGTGTACCTGACTTTTGCTGGGCATATGGAAATAAACATTCTAATTTTGCTGATTAGTTACTATGAGACAATTATGACTAACTCTTCCACCTTGATGAATTATTCGATGCAGGTTCGTGATTGGTCGACCTCGATTGAACGCATTAATAAATTGCTAAATTATCACAGTGATCAACAATTTGATTTTGGTGAATTAGCTAAGAACGACATTGTTGGTCGGGTCCAATTTAAAAACGTCAATTTTGCCTATCGCACGAAGAACCGAGGTAGTATTAGTCATATTAGCTTTACGGCCGAGCCGGGCACCATCACTGCCTTAGTGGGGCACAGCGGTAGTGGCAAGACGACCATTGCTAATTTACTGCTTAGAAAATATGCGATAGATAGTGGGCAAATTTTAATTGACGGTGACAACATCTATGACTATTCCGAGGTGGCTTATTCGTCAAATGTTGTTGGCGTAGACCAGGCGCCCTTTGTCTTTAGCATGAGCATTAAACGAAATTTGGATTTAATCGACAAAAATCCTTACCACCAAGAGGATGTTTGCCGGCGAGTCGGTATTCATGACTATATTATGAGTTTGCCCAATGGCTATAATACGATTCTTGGCGATAATGCAACTAACTTTTCGGGTGGTCAGCGTCAGTTGTTAGCGATTGCCAGGGCTCTATTGTCTAAGGCGGAGGTGCTAGTCTTTGACGAGGTAACTAGCTCGTTGGATCCCATATTGGTCGAAAAGATTAAGGGTATCTTTAACGATTTAAAGATTGATCACACGATCATAATTGTCACCCACAAGAAGGACATTATGCAGAACGCTGACCAAATTATCGTTATGAATCACGGCAAGATTGTTGGTCGAGGCACGCACGAAGAGCTGATGAAGGCGAACATTTACTACCAAGACCTTCAAACCAGCACTGACAGCAGTTCGCCACGACGCTCAACTAGCCAAACTCAGCTGGTTAATGTATCGCCCGAAAACGGGTAATTTGCTAATTGCTTGTCGCTGGGTTGCTAGCTGATTCAGCGTCAGAGTTTGGCTGGAGGTCGAGATCTAGTACGCTGGTAAAATCTTGGACGTTAGCTCGATCATTCCATTCGCTAACAATCGTGTCGGTAATTTTTGATTGGTCGTCCTCGCTGTATCCATGGAATAATTCATCACCAATGATGAGTGTCGGAGTGCTGCGTTGCCCGGTGGGCTGCCCTAATTGTCCCATAAAATAGTCCATTATTTGACCATTAATTTGGTTGTCCCATATCTCGAAGCCATAAAAGTTAAAGTAGTGGCTGTATTCTGGCCAAATATCGGTTAAGTACTCAAATAAATGCTCGCAGTGAATGCAGCCATTCCCCCAGAATAGATAGATATTGATTTTGTCATCGTCAAATGTGATGTCGCTAATCTGGGAATAGCGGGGAATTTCGACGACCTCTTGCGAAGACGGTTGCTTATTATGCGCATACCATATGTAGCCGGCGATGACTATGCTGATAGCGACTACAAACATGGCGATAGTCAAAATAATTCTGCGAGTCCGTTTAGATATTTTTGTCATGGCTATGTTTATTATAAACTAATCAAACTTAACGTATTGGCCAGTATTGTATATCTGCCCATCAATCTCAATGTAAATGCAGTAACGACCCTTTAAGCCACTACTGTTAATGTACTTGGTGACGGCAATACCATCGCGAACTTCATCCTCTGACCACAAGTCTACGCACATGGCGGTGTAGGGTCGCTTACTAACACGGAGGTTATAAATGCGATTAGATAGTCCGCGACGCAGAATAATGTTAATTTCCTGACCGCGCTTGAATTGGCCCTGGACGACTAGCCGGTCGTCCTCTTGGGATAATTTAATGTCGTATTGGCTATAGTTATCGTCGGGTTGGTGGCTAGTAAATATTAGAGACTGGCTAATCTCAGTTGGCTTAGTTTCACCCAACGAGCCCAATTGTTTTGCTTTGCCCAACTTGAATTTGGCATCGCTATACGGATTCATCTTTTCGACCCGATATGTGTTGGTGGGTAGCTTGATCTCAAAAACAACTTGGTTGTTGATTAGCTCGACGGTGTCAGATAGTAATTCGATATTGTCGCTATCACTTAATCCAGCTGGTTGATTGGACGGCTTGCCATCAACCCGTACGATGCCGCCACTGTGTACTATGTAGTGATTATTGTCGATATAGTCAACGTCAGAGATATATGGCGAGTAAAACTCGCTGCCACGCTCCTTACCGTATTGCCAGACTTGTTGGATGGTCATGTTGTCAGTATCAATTTGATACATAACTCCGCGAGTATAGCTTTGATCGGCTGGGATATAGTTATCCTTGACCTTGGACTTGTTGTTGCCGTTGTCTAGGATAAAGATATAGCCCTCTGGCGTAACCATGGCTGCATGCTGACTCCATTGCCACTCAAAGTTGTCGCCGATTGGGATAAAGAAATATTTTTGATACTCCTCATCCCAGTTAGTTGGGTCGCCAATAATCCACTCGAGTTCGCCAGAGCTATAGTTAATAGCAATGACGGCGTCTTGGTGGCGACCAGATAAGATGATAATGTTATTCTGCTGATCATACCAGACAGAGTTATTGTGGAACCAATCATAACTAGACCAGTTTTCGCTTTGCCCCTGATCGGTCGGTAAGATGTCCTTGAGATCAAAGGTTTTGACGATATCGCCGGTATTTCGATCCAGTTCGACGACAACGTCTTCGACGGTGCCATGCTCGTTATCAAAATCATTAGATGCGACTAGCAGGTTGCCGCTAGGCATTTCGAAGTAATCATGGTGGTACCCACCTGGTAGGCTATATTCGACGTAGATCTTGCCCAGCAAGTCCATTTCGTATAGACCAGTTGTATAGTATGGTGTGTTAACTAGTCGTTCGGTGCTAATTAGCAGATGTCCATTCTGCAGCCGATTAATTTCCCAAGTAGCCTGCTGGTTCAGGTACCATCTAACATCACCGTTAACATCATAGGCAACGGCATACCCCTGGCTAGACGGGGTAAAGAAATAGAGATCGTTGGTTAGTTGTCCCTTATTGGCAATAACGTCGGTTGGGATAGCAAGATCATCGGGTAACGGATCTGTTGAAATAGTTAAATCCTTGGTGACAACCTGGCCGCCATCTTGATAACTAATTGTCACCAGGTTATCTGAATTGGCATACAAACCATAGATCGGTAAATAGTGATCAGTTGACTTAGAAAAGGTGTGACTAAAGGTGGTCAAGCTATCTTCACCATGAACAACAGCAGTTGGGGCAACCTGGTTGGTGGTTTTGAAAATAACTAGTGCAGTCAACGGAGAATTGCCGTAGGGGTTTAAGATGATATTTGGATTGTCGATGTCATGACCATCTAATTGAAAGTTCTTTTCAATGTTGGCCTGCTTATCGACTAGGCTTTCGACCGATTTAACGGCTTGACTATTCATATTACCTCCAAAGATTACCCAAACAATCAGGCAAAGCACTAGAATCAATAAAATGACTTGAACAATAATGGCAAAGATGCGCTTGCGGGGCTTTAATTGTCGCGACATTAGCTTGTCCTCCTTATGCTTATTCTAGCAGAAAATCGTCGCTAAGGACTATGGTATAATCACTAGCGTATGCAAGATTTCATCATCAACACGATGAATCAGTGGGGGTATCTAGGTGTTTTTCTACTGATCGCAATTGAGAATATTTTTCCACCAATTCCATCAGAAGTTATTTTGTTGTTTGGCGGGGCGCTGACAGCCGCAGCGCTAGGGGGCAAGCTAAGTATTTTTTGGATGATCGTGGCGGCAACATTGGCGTCGTTAGCTGGGGCAATTTTGTTGTATTACATTGGTAAAATATTAAAAACCGAGCGACTAAAGCGAATTGTTTCGGGACGTGTAGGCAAGGTGCTGCGCCTGAAGCCGGCAGATATAGATCGGGCAGATAAGTGGTTTGACGAAAAGGGCAATATCACAGTCTTTATTTGCCGGTGTGTTCCATTGTTACGTAGTTTAATCTCAATTCCAGCCGGTATGAGCGAGATGCCTATGGGCAAGTTTATACTATATACCGTCGTTGGGTCGACCATTTGGAACACAATCCTGGTGACAATTGGTCATAATTTGGGTAATAATTGGGAGTCTATCTTAGGTTTCTTTGACAACTTCTCGCACCTAGTTGTAGCGATTTGCGTTGTTATTGCTGTTGTGGTGCTAGTGTGGTGGTTTGGCTTTTATCGACGGGGCAAAAAGAGCGGCGGGAAAACACACACTGCTGCTAAGGCCTCCGAGACTAGTAGTAAAAACGACGATAATCATGAGCCGACAGGGAATTAGGGTTAAAATTTGACAAAAATAACTAAATATGCTAGTATTGCAACATTAATACACCTGCTCTACAATGAGTAGGTGTATTTGCATTTCTATCATGAGCTATATAGTAAAGACCTGCAAAAGTAGATATATTGTATAATAGCTGTGTGCTCCAGTAGCTCAGGGGATTAGAGCAGGTGGCTTCTATCCATCGTGTCGGGGGTTCGAATCCCTCCTGGAGTACCAGGGATTATTTAGAGGCTGGTGTGTGCCAGTCTCTTTTGTTATAATTTAGCCATAAACGAAAATAAACAGGTAGTAAATGCGAGATAATATAGCGTTAATTTTGAGTATAGCCGTCTTTGTGACTTTAGTCGCCAGTGTTTGTGTCAAACGACGACGGTTGTCCCTAAGCATTCAGGCAACTAGTTGTCTGATCGAAGCTTTATATTCATTTATAATCGGGGCTCTGACTGGCGCGGTTATCAATATAATTAACTTTATTCGGTCGGGGCTATTTATTAATCGAGATAAATTCGGCCGAATAGCCTACCTGTTCATCCTGCTGTTTTTTGATGCGATAATCTTGGCAAACTGTTATCTGACATGGGATGGTCCAGCATCATTGTTGCCGACCATTGGCTCGCTAGTCCGAACCTATTGCCTATGGCAAACGGATATGCGATTAGTGCGCGTTTCGGGGATAACTACCGGTCTATCCTACGGGGCGTACTATGCCATCTATGGTGGCTGGTTAATGGTGTTAGGCTATGCCATCCTGCTAATTGTTGGTATCTACGAAATTATAACCAAGGACGTCACGGGACATCATCGTCGAGTTGCTAGTCGAGCCTCGGTGTATCATCGACGCTTGTGCTATCAGGAAGTGTCTAGTCGCCGTTAGCCTAGGAATCTAATAGCCCCGCCACAATTGGGGCGTGGTCGGATAGACTGCGAGCTTGATTGATGTCCAGGCTATGGCTCCAGCCGTCAAAGGCGTATTCGCGCCCATAACTAAAACCGTAGTTAAACAAAAAGTCGATTCGACGTTCGGGCGTGCGATGAAGGTTGAAGCGTTGGTGACTGTCGATAATTGGTCCATGGGTAAAGGATGTGCCATAGGGGGTTGGCCCGCCTAATTGCTGAACCAAATCCTGAGCTTCTACCCAGTAGGTTGACTGGCCATCAATCAGCAAATTGCCGTGAAGATACTGAATGGCTGGCTCGTCGGGTAGGGCATTGAAATCGCCGCCCAGTATCACGGCATTGCCTTTGGCTCTGGCGAAGTTATCGATTGAGTGTATTTGTTCTAGGCGTTTAGCCTGGGCAAATACGCCCCAGTGACCATGATAAGAAATGACAGTCAGGACATCTGTTCCGTAGTCCAGCGGTGATTCGTATTGATGATTGTCCTGATTGCCGATATATTTAACGGGCCGTTTGACCAAGGGAGCTTTGCTGGTTGGCAGTAAATCAATTGACATAGCCTGAAATGCCTCGTCGATATGCTGATCTGTATTAATCTCGATGAAATAGTGAGGGTCGTAGGCGACGCCTATACCAGATGCGTCCCCGGTAGTCGGATTGCCAGGTTGTAGTCTGATGACATAACCGTTCTGGCTAAATGCCTCAATTGTTTGAGCAGCAAACTGATCGCTTGTTTCCTGCAACAGAACGATGTTGGCCCCAATCTGTTTAATAAAGGCTGCTATGTTAAAAATACGCTGTTCATATCTATGCTTCCACAAAATATTCCAGGTCAGAATTTTGTATTTTGTTTGCAAATTGGTCATGCTTAAATTATACAGCAATAGCCTAGCGTGGTGGTGATATAATAACTACTGGTAAAAACGCAATCTAACCAATAGGAGGGATTATGGCAAATATTAAAAGTATTCATGCACGTTGGATTCTGGACTCTCGTGGTAATCCAACCGTTGAGGCAGATGTTGTTCTAGATGATGACTCATTTGGCAGGGCGGCTGTACCTAGCGGTGCGTCTACCGGTGCAGCTGAGGCACTTGAGCTGCGAGATGGCGGCGATCACTTTATGGGTAAAGGCGTCGATCAGGCAGTCGCAAACGTTAATGAGAAAATTGCTCCAGCGCTGGTCGGGCATGATGCCGTTGATCAGAGTGGTGTTGACCAGATTATGCTGGATCTAGATGGAACTGACAATAAGTCCAACCTAGGTGCCAATGCGATTTTAGCAGTGTCGCTAGCTGTTGCTAAGGCTGAGGCTGCGTCGGAGGGTCTGCCATTATGGAAATATATTGCTAAATTAACCGATACTCAGGAAGTATCCTTGCCGTTGCCAATGATGAATATCATGAATGGCGGTGCTCATGCTGGGTGGACCACAGATATTCAGGAATATATGATCATGCCAGTTGGCGCACCGACGTTCGCCGAGGGCATCCGTCGTGCTACTGAAGTATTTCACAATCTAGGCAAGATTTTAAAGGAACAGGGTTATCCAACTACGGTTGGTGATGAGGGCGGTTATGCGCCGCACCTAAAGGGCGGTAACGCCGAGCCTCTAGCTTTGATTGAACAGGCAGTCACAAAGGCTGGTTATAAACTAGGCGACGATTTTGTCCTAGCACTAGATGTCGCATCAAGCGAATTTTATAACGATGGTAAATATGATCTAAAGAATGAGGGCAAGGTGTTGACCAGCGATGAAATGATTGATTACATCAAGAATCTGGTCGATAACAACCCACTAGTTAGTGTTGAGGACGGTCTGGCTGAGGAAGATTGGGCTGGTTGGGCCAAGCTGACTAATGAAATTGGCGATAAAACCCAGTTGGTCGGCGATGACTTATTGGTCACCAATGTTAAGCGCCTGCAAAAGTCAATTGATGAGGGTGCTGGCAACGCCATTTTAATCAAGCCAAATCAAATTGGTTCATTAAGTGAAACCATTGCCGCTGTGAAGTTGGCTAAGGAACACGGCTTTAACACGGTAATGAGTCATCGTAGTGGCGAAACTGAGGACGTAACAATTGCTCACTTGGCGGTTGGTTTGAACTGTGGCCAAATCAAGACCGGTTCACTAAGTCGCACCGATCGTGTGGCAAAGTATAACGAGCTACTGAGAATTGCCGAAGCTAACCCAGATATGCCGTTTGCCAAGCCAGTTAAAATGTAGCAACTAAGATCGGCGTTAACTTGGCAAAATACACCTCATAACGAGGTGTATTTTGTTGTTGCCCTTTAGACGCAATACTAATGTGCTAAGTTGATTGGTACGAGAAGCTACTATATCGATCTTGGCTCATCGACCATAAAAGTATATTACTGTAATAACGATTCAAAATAGTTATTCCGTATCTACAGCTGGCTGGATGTGCAATTCCTTTAGCTGAGAGTCAAAGACGGTTGATGGTGAATTCATCATTAAATCCATGCCAGAACCATTTTTTGGAAATGCGACGATGTCGCGAATGTTGTCGGTGTTTTCCATCACCATGAAGATGCGGTCTAGGCCATAGGCGCAACCAGCGTGTGGTGGAGCACCATACTTAAAGGCGTTCAGCATAGCTCCGAACTTTTGATCAACATACTCTTTATCATAGCCCAATAGCCCAAACACCTGGTACATAATGTCTGGGTTATGGTTGCGTACGGCGCCACTACAGACTTCATAACCGTTCATAACCATATCGTATTGATCGGCGGTGATGGCTAGTTTTTGCTCGTCAGTAGTGGCGTTTTGCAGAGCCTCTAATCCGCCACGGGGCATTGAAAATGGGTTGTGGCCAAAGTCGACCTTGCCCCTACTTTCGTCATATTCGTAAAACGGAAAGTCTGTCACCCAGCATAGTGCGACCTCGTCATCATGCTTTAGTCCCTGGTGATCGGCAAAGGCGATGCGCAGTTTACCTAAAACTTTATTGACTAGTGGACGCTTGTCGGCGCCAAAGAAAACAATATCGCCATCGGTTGCGCCAGTGCGTTCAGTAATTGATTTCAATTCGTCCTCGCTTAGGAACTTGGCAATTGGACTCTTAATCTCGCCGTCCCTATAGGTCAGGTAGGCTAATCCGCCAGCACCCTCTTTCTTGGCCAGTTCAGTAAAGTGGTCAATCTGACTACGAGTTAAATCTGCGCCACCTTTGACGCAAATAGCCTTGACGCATTCAGCGTTTTTGAACACGCCAAACTGAGTATCCTTTAGAGTGTCAGTTAGTTCAACCAGTTCCATCCCATAGCGTAGGTCAGGCTTATCGGTGCCGTATCGCTCCATGGACTCGGCAAAGGAAATGCGTGGAATAGCGGTCGGATCGGCTGAATAATCTTTGTCGGCAGATTTATATGTGTTAACTAATTTCTTGTGGCCAAAGCTTTGGCATAGATCTAGAATTAGTGGATCCATGGTGCTGCGGACGGTTTCGCCATCATCGACAAAGCTCATCTCGCAGTCTAGCTGGTAAAATTCGCCATACAGTCGATCGGCTCGGGGGTCTTCATCGCGGAAACAGGCGGCAATCTGGTAATAGCGAGGAACGCCGCCGACCATCAATAGTTGCTTGAACTGCTGTGGCGCCTGGGGAAGAGCATAATATTTACCGTTGTGTAGTCGGGAGGGGATCAGAAAATCACGAGCACCCTCAGGGCTGCTGTTGGCTAGAATTGGCGTCGCCACCTCGGTGAAGTCATGCTCCTCCATATATTTGCGAATAATGCGATAAAACTTGTCGCGGTCAGCAATCATTCGCTGCATGGATGGCCGACGTAGATCTAGAAAACGATATTTTAGGCGCATTTCCTCGCCCGATTGTTGACCCTCATCTCTGGTCGCAACGGGTAGTGGCTCGCTGCGGTTTAATACTTCCAGTCTATTGGCGACGATTTCAATCTTGCCCGTGGCGATGTTGGGGTTTTCTAGTCCCTCACCCCGTTCGCGAACCTGGCCAGTTGCCGATATACAGAACTCATCACGCAGCCCCTCGGCCGTATGGAACATATCTGCCTGATCGGGGTTAAAGACCAGCTGAACTAATCCAGTGTGATCGCGCAGATCGACAAAAATAACACCACCATGATCACGGCGTGAATTAACCCAGCCAGACACCTTGACAGTTTGCCCGACTAAATCGGGCGTTTTACTCGCTAATGTTCTATCCATAGTTAAAAATCCTTTCTAAATGCTTATCTGTATTTTATCATATTTAACCGCTAGTGGCTGACTGCGTCGGTTGTGGTTGGACAGACTGGCTCATGGGCTAGAATATCTGTCAAATTAACCATGCCATAAACTTTTTTATTTTTCATAACAACGGCCACTGTTGTTTCATTTTCTGCCATTAATTGCAGGACAGCAGTGATGGTTGTGTCGTGCTCGCAGGTGACAAAATTGCGGTGCATACTATTGATCAGGTTCTTTTCGGTTTGACCAATGGTGGA
Organism: uncultured Candidatus Saccharibacteria bacterium; assembly: GCA_944391325.1. Lineage (GTDB taxonomy): Bacteria > Patescibacteriota > Saccharimonadia > Saccharimonadales > Saccharimonadaceae > Nanoperiomorbus. The sequence goes on from CALXTC010000016.1 coordinate 54,144, forward strand.
TATATCCATGAAGTGTAGTAAACCAACGACATCATTTTCGTCATTGCGAATTACGGGGAAAATCTTTTGCTGACTTTGGAACAATTCGTCGATAGTCTTAGGTGTTAGCTTCTCGCGATAGCCAATTTTATGTATGTCCGCCCATTTGGTGGCTAATTTATCGACAGTCAGACTGCGTAATTGGATAATCTTTTCAATGGCCAACTGGGTGGGGCAGTCGATATGGCTACTTCGCAGAATCTCAATTAATTCATCAGTGTCCTCGACTGGCTCGACTGAGCGCTTGACAACCAGACTATTTAAAACGCCGGTCCAACCGAAATATTTAACCAATAAGCCAGCCTGGGCAATAATGAATTGATCGGTTAAGGCGACCAGTCTAGCCCCCAGCAGGTGGGCCAGGGCAATGACAACTAGTGCAATAAAGCAACCAGCCCAGATGCCCCAGGTAATGGCGCATAGACAGGCAATCCAGATCATAGCTAACAGTGAGATTAAATTAATAAACAATTCAAAGCCGGGGTATATGTCGATAAATTTGGTAACAGCTTTGGCCTTTTTGCCGGTAGCCCCCAGGGATTTAATGGCACTCTTGTTGTGGTCAGTCCTAAACTCAACGCTAGCAATAGCAGTTACTAGAATGGTTAAAATAATAATCAGAAAAACGTTCATGCCTTGATTGTATCATCTATGGTATAATCAGGGGAAATTTGGGAGGAAAATAGGGGAATGAATAAACGATTATGGGTTGTTTTAGGTGTGCTGGTGCTGGCCGTTTTTGGCGGATTGCTATGGTACAAAAATGTCAGCGAGAGCACCGACCAGTTGGCTTATGTTGATCGACTAGATGGAACCAAGCTAATCACTCGGGATGATGTTGTTGCAGCTAAGGAAGCTGAGCTGGGTCGTTCGCTGACTGATGAGGAAAAGGACAACATCATTGCCGACCACTATGACGGCCCAACTGACGCCAAGGTCGTTGTGATTGAATGGGAAGATTTTGCCTGTTCGCATTGCCAGGCTTTTCAAACCTATGCTGAAAAGATCAAGGAAGATTACAAGGACCGAGTGCTGTTTATTGTCCGTGATTTCAGTCTGAACTATCCCAACTCGGTGGCGACGCTGAGTGCTGGCAACGCCGTGGCTAAGCTGGGTGGCAACGAGGCCTTTTGGAAGATGAGTGAGCAACTATTTAAGGACGAAAAATGGATTAGTCAGGCTGTGCCAACTAGCGAACGTAAAGCATTATTTGAGGAATACGCCAAAAACGCTGGTGTTAATATTGACGATTTCAATAGTCTAATTAACAATATCGCCAACAATGGTATCGAGGAGAAAATCGATCGGGACAAGCGGTTGGGCGAAAATATGGGGGTGACTGGTACGCCAACCTGGATGGTGAATGGCGAGACTGTCGAAACCCTGTCCGAGTCGGACATCCGTGCGGCTATCGAGGCAGCCCTGCAGGAGGCCGAGGGCAATAGCGATGAGTCGGCAGATGCGACTAACGAATCATAACGTCTGACAGTCTTACGCTCCATACACAAACCTCCCTTTGGTTAAAGGGAAGCAGGTGCTCGCATCGGTGGGATTGTAGTCTCAGCGACTAACTACTTACGATTCATTCGTTTGCGCTTGATAGGATCTAGCTCAATCTTGCGCAGACGAAGACTCTTGGGCGTCACCTCTAATAGTTCATCGTCCTCAATGAAGTCCAGGCATTGCTCTAGAGACATCTGAGTGTAGGGTGTTAATTGAATAGCACCGTCGCTAGATTTGCTACGCATATTAGTCAGCTGCTTGCCCTTGCAGACGTTTATTTCCAAATCTTCCTTGCGCTTATTCAGGCCAACAATCTCGCCAGCATATACTTCGGTGCCTGGGCCAATATATAGTTCGCCACGAGCCTCGGCATTAGATAGGGCATAGGCAGTGGAAACTCCCTGCTCGGCGGCAATTAATACGCCATTGCGTAGTCCAGTTAGCGGCGCGCCAAGCGGCTCGTAGCCAGCCGGCAATGAATTCATAATAACTGTTCCCTTGGTGGCGGTTAATAGAATGTTGTGTAGGCCGATTAAGGCGCGAGAGGTGATGCGATAAGTGGCGCGAACTTGCCCCTGACTAGTGGTTTCCTGGCTTAACAACTCGGCATGTCGGGCGCCCAACTCCATGGATACGTTGCCTAGAAATTCTGGGCCGACCTCAACAAATAGTTCTTCAATAGGCTCTAACTTCTGGCCATTTTCCTCTCTCAGGACTACTTGGGGTCGCCCAACCTCAAACTCATAGCCCTCGCGACGCATCGCCTCGATTAAAACAGACAAATGCAATTCGCCACGACCACTGACCTTAAAACCAATGCCGTCTGGCTCAACCTGTAGTGCTACATTGGTTTCTAGCTCGCGATTTAGGCGATCGGCAATTTGACGTGAAGTATTGAATTCACCCTCGCGCCCCTTGAACGGCGAAGTATTTGGCCCTAGATAAATTGAGATCGTTGGCTTTTCAATCTCAATGCGGGGCAGCGGGGTCGGATCACTGGGGTCAGTAATGGTTTCGCCAATTTTGGCGTCACCAATGCCCGTGACGGCAACAATGTCGCCAGCTACGTCCTCACTGGCTTCCTGTCGATTTAGTCCGTGATAGGTAAATAGTTTGTCGATTTTGGCAGGTTTAATATTATCTTCACGATCAATTAGGCTAATTGCCATGCCGGCCTTGACAGTGCCGCGTTCGACTCGCCCCAGGGCGTATTTGCCTAAGAAACTGTCGTATTGCAACGAAGTGATTAGCATGCGGAACGGACCGTCAATGTCCACCCGTGGAGCTGGTATCTGGTTAATGATAGCCTGAAAGATTGGCGTTAAGTCGGCTGGCGCAGATGGGTCAGCTGGCATTTCTGTCCACGCCTTGCCGTCGCGACCAATGGCGTAATAAATGGGGTAGTCTAACTGGTCGTCAGTGGTGGCGAGCTCTAGAAATAGGTCGGCAATCTCGTCTTTGACCTCGTCAATACGTCGGGCTGGTTTGTCAATCTTGTTGATAATGACTAGCGGTTTTAGCCCTAGTTCCAGTGCTTTAGACAAAACAAACTTGGTCTGCGGCATCGGCCCCTCGGCGGCATCGACAATCAGTAAAACGCCGTCAGCCATTTGCAGGGTGCGTTCAACCTCACCGCTAAAGTCGGCGTGCCCCGGGGTATCAATGATGTTAATTTTGTAGCCATCGTAAGTAATGGCGGTAGTTTTGGCGGTAATGGTGATACCGCGCTCGCGCTCCTGGTCGCCACTATCCATGATTAGCGTCTCACCCATTTCCTGGGCGTTGTCGCGAAAGGTGTGGGACTGCTTTAACAGGCCGTCCAATAATGTCGTCTTGCCATGGTCAACATGGGCAATAATGGCAATGTTTCTAATCTTGTCTGGTGTGAACATAAAAATATCGTGCCAACCTTAAAAATAGGGCACTCTCCTTGACAGATATACTATCACATTGTCCCGATATAGTGAAGGAATTCTATTGGGCGGCAGGAACTAATTTTGTCGTTGCAGCCAATGTGCTTGAACTGATTTAGTCTGACTAATCGTTTCTTAAGTATTTCGTTATTTTAGTTTTACATGTAGCTACGGCGTCTAATTTTACTCCACAACCAAATCAGTGGCTTTAAGATGCCGAGATGATAATACTTAAAGTAAGCTGCTGACCATGTGTTCGGTGTAAAGATGACGTTATGCAACATGTTGCGTGGATGTCGCAGTAGTCGTAACCAGAATTTGGTTAGTGAGGCTGAAGTGTCGGCTAGTGGCACCCTGTTTTCATCAACAAAACCAAAATCATAATTAATGCTGCCAATGATATTAACTTCGTCTCTAGTTGGATGTGTTATTAGGCGTTCCAGCTGTGGTCGCGTTACTTTTGCGAAAGTATACAATGGACTACCTGATGTGCTCCTAAAAAGTTGCTCACCTTTCTGGAAACCGATAGTGATTTGTTCTAATCGGGCTTTATCCTCGGGAAATTGAACTTTGTTGGTGTATGCGTATTCCCAGATGACTGCATTCCAAATAGGATGATTTTGATGGCTAAAAACGTTCTTCATTAAATACCCGCGACTAATGATAGGCTTTATGCCGTAACGATCAACAAAGTGATCGCCAATATAGAGTCCTGATATTCTATTGTTAATTCCCTCTAGGCGAAAAATCTCTCGCAAAATGACCTGTATTGTTCCACCCCAACCTACATCGGTTATCACAATTTCTTCGTCATTAATTGGATAAAATTGTCTTAAGTAATCATAGGATTTTTTAAGTCTCTTAGTCTGTTGTGTCGTTGCGTTGCGAATATTCTGGACAAATGCCTTTAAGAAGTCTTCGTTGCTCTGGGTGTTAATATTTAATTCGCTATATGGGTAATTTTTATCAAAGAAGAATTCATACAGTTCGCGACGCCGACCGTTTATTTCACCCATACATAGAGTGGCGAAAATGGACTCGGCGTTATAATCAACGTTTGGGCTTGTCGCCAATAGATAAGCATAGGCACGAAAGACGCAACGCCGATTGAGCTTATCAGCGACAACTATATTGGGACTACTGAAGAGGCTGGGGAACAGTAATTTTCCCTTGCGATAGAATTCCTTGGCTTCGGAGCTAACCATTAGAAAGGTAGCGTTTGGACAATGTTGCGCAGCGATGCCGATATGCATGATGAAGTCATATAGTGGCTGAGAGAATAGAATTCCAAAGCTTTGCCAAACTTGATTTGGCGTCTTGTGTTGTTTCTGCAACAAGTTTTTATATAGTGCCTCGTCGTGGCGAATAATTTGTTGATTAATTCTATGGACCTGTGCTATGCCAAGTTTTGTTCGTATGCGCCGTAGCCTGGGCTGATGCCATAACAGGGCGGCACTGCCGGCAAATTTAGCCTTGTCTACATCGGCGTTTTGATTGTCGCCGATGTGAAGATTGTGCGATATGTCAAAGTTGTTGCCAAAAATGTGCTGGTTGTGAACAACACTGTATGCTTGGCCATCATACTTGCCGTAGCCTAAATCTACAGATGAAATTCCATCGTCAAAAATTGTGATACGAAAGGCGTCTAGAAGAAACTTTATTTGGCTTGCGGTAAGATACATATCGGAAATGAAATATACCTTGAGATGATAGCGTTTCTTTAAATATTCTATTAAGCTAATGAGCTGTTTGTTTGGATATAAATTTTCAATCTCGGTTTGTAACTCGATGTCACACATAGTTGCAACCAGTTTTGATGCTTTATCATCAGCCAGGCGCTTGTTATATTTTAGCGATAGTAATTTTATTAATTCACTAAACCAATCACGCAATGTAACGTCATAGCGTGGTTTATTGGTGCTGTCGGAGTTGTTAATTTGTTTAGCGTATGAGTTCTTTACATCTAGTAGCTCGTTGCGAGCATAGATGCGCCAAGATAGCACCTCTTCTGCAGTGATGTTTGGCGAGATAGAGTCATTGATTAATGGTAACCAGTGTTTGGCTACTAGATAGAATTGTTTTTCTTCTGGCCAGACACGCCGATATAGTACTGTGTCAAAAATATCTAAGGTAATGCTACCGATTTGGGCTGATTGAATTAACGACTCAACTTGCCTCTGGTATCGCCTGGATGAAACCGAACTGCGGGGGGGGTATTTGTGGAATTATTCATACTATAGATTCAAAGAATTAATTGTCAGAATATCTTAAGTATCCTCAGATGAGAATTTTATATCACCATACCGATATTATTGCAACTGTGCTATACTGTGAGTTGTTGGTATGCGCCCGTAGCTCAGCTGGATTAGAGTGTCTGGCTTCGAACCAGAAGGTCGCAGGTTCGAGTCCTGCCGGGCGTACCATTTTTAATATCTGAATATGCACCCGTAGCTCAGTGGATTAGAGCACTGGTTTCCGGTACCAGGTGTCGTAGGTTCGAATCCTATCGGGTGTACCATATTTTACACACGCAGGATCGAACCTACGATATCATCGCAGATGATCAGTCTTCGAATCCTATCGGGTGTACCATATTTTACACACGTAGGATCAACCTACGTTTTTATTTTTCGTCTACATCTTTGACGATATAGCCATCTGGGCGATTAGTGAAATGGGTTAGCCAGTGTTCGTAATCCTGGGCGGTTTGGGGCAGGTCGACATATTCCATAAATTGACCGGTCAGAAATGAGCCGCGTTGGTTTCGTTTCTGGTCTTGGGCTGACTTGATATCTTGTGGGCTTAACTCAGTTATAGTAACTAGGCAGTCGACTAGTTCTTGTAAATCGGCTATTTCCTCGATCAGTTCGTCCCGACTACCACTATTCAGGGCTACTTTTATCTCCTCGACTTCCTCGGGCATTTTGCCGACTATGGCACTGGCCAATTCATCCTTGGATAGATTTCTATACCGGCATGGATAGCCCTGGCGATTTAGCACCTCAGCCTGATTGTCACGAACTAATTTGCCTGATCCATCGTGTCCATAATATGCTCGTTTCATTTGCTACATCCCCCTATAACTTTGGCGTATATTATAATACGAATATGTCTAGACTTCTAAACGGCCGAGAGTTAAGAGATTTTATTATGGAACGCCAGGCTCACCAGGTGCGAGGCTTGATTCAGCATTTTAAGGTTCAGCCGCGGTTGGCAATTATTCAGACTAGGCATGACGCCGTAACCAATCTTTATACACGGCTAAAGCAAACCTACGGTGCAGATATAAAGATCGTTGTGGATTTACATAGGGTCGACCAATCTGAGGTGGCCGAGCTAATTGAACGATTGAATAAGGACTCAGCGATTCAGGGCATCTTGTTACAGCTTCCATTGGCCAATCCAGATCAAACAGATGAATTAATTAACCTAATTTCCCCAGCTAAAGATGTTGACGGGTTGGGGGAGCGTGCTAAATGGGATCCAACGACGGCAACGGCTATTAACTGGTTGGTGGCTGGCTACAACATTAATCTGAGTGGTCGAAAAATTGCTATCGTTGGCCAGGGCAGATTAGTTGGTGGGCCATTGACCAAGATGTGGCGCAATTCCGGCTATGATGTGACGCCACTGGATGATACCTGCCGCAATTTAACTGACGCACTGGTGGATAAGGACGTGGTGGTAACGGCAACTGGCGTGCCGGGTTTGATTAAACCAGATATGTTAAAGCATGGGGCGGTAGTTATTGATGCTGGTGTGGCTGATGATAATGGGCAAACAGTCGGCGACTTGAGTGATGATGTATATGAACGGAGCGACCTAACCATCACATCGCGCAAAGGCGGGGTTGGGCCATTGACGATAGCGGCATTGATGGACAATGTTATCCGGGCATCATATCCAACACGTAGTAAGTATAGCTAGGAAAGACACAAACAAAATACCCGCCAACAGCGGGTAAATAATAGCTGGTGATCTCGCCGGGAATCGAACCCGAATTGTCAGGATGAAAACCTGATGTCCTAACCGTTAGACGACGAGACCAGGTAATAGCTGTTATTATACAGAAAAACCGGGCTATTTCAAGCCTTACCTGGTGTAGCTGTGGTAAAATGATTTATATGAAAGGCAGTGCGGGTAGTGAAGCACGATTTGTCAATGAGTTCGATTACGATGACGAGGCGATTAGCGAGGTGATGCGGTATTATGTAGCTCGGACTTATTTAACTAGGTTGGTAATATTTGAGGTCATACTGGTTGCTGCACTGGCTATTATATTAAGGATGAATCTGGCTACGACTGTAGTGCTGGCTGTTTTTGTGATTTTACTATGTGTAGTGTCACATGCAATTGTTTCACGAATGTCGATACGACGTGAACAGCAGCGATTGCAACTTTTATCGCCAGATAAATCGATTCGTCATCATATCGAAATCAGTGGCGATAAGGTGCTAGCCGTGAGTGCCAATAGAAAGATTACATTGGGCCTATCTGATATAAAAAAGATCGGACAAACAAGTAACTACATAATTATCACCGTTAAAGGCGCATTGATCGTGCCATTGCGAAAGGATGGTTTTATTGTGGGCGATGCTGACGACTGTCTGTCGTACTTGCATAACCGATAAATACAGTGTTGTATAATAATACATATGGGAAGGAAAGCGGGGAAAGCTAAAAAACGCAACAAAAAATACACCGGCATCAACGCTAAGCAGCCGACCAATGTAGTTCGAGTTCATCGGGTTGACGCAGTGGTTCGCTCTGATTTTAGCCAGTGGATATATGACCATAAAACGCCCCTGAAATATGGTGCTATTGCCATAGTGGTTGTTATTTTGGTTATTGCCGGAATTGTTGCAATATTTTAGTGGTAATTAGGATAGAAAGGGAGTATATGCCGAGAATTTCCATTATTGAGGACGACCAGCTGATCGCGCAAATGTATCGGATGAAGCTGGAGGCTGAGGGCTATGATGTCGATGTGGCAGAAAGTGGTATGAATGGAATTGAGATGGTGGCACAGAAGCAACCGGACTTGATTCTATTAGACTACTCTTTGCCCGACATTGATGGTTCGGCGGTTCTGCGAGAGGTTCGACGTAATGGCGTAGCTGCTGATACGCCAGTCATCGTCTTGACTAATATGGACGATGAGTCGGTCGAAAATGAGTTGTCCAAATGGAATATTGTCGACTATATTGTCAAGGCTAACCTAACCCCCCGCGAGGTGGTCGCCAAGATTAAACAAACTTTGCACGATCATCAGAACAAGTAGTAGGGGTATTATTACTTCCCAAATATGTGCTAAAATATGCACGACTTAACGAAAGGAGAAATATTAAAATGGCGCATATCGATACGCTGAAACGGGCTAGGATACTGGCCACGATTGGGCCGGCCACTGACGACCCAGAGGTTTTAGAAAAGGTAATTCGGGCGGGTGTTAATGCCTGTCGATTAAACTTTAGTCACGGTAGTTACGAGGAGCGACTAGAGCAGATTGACAACATTCGGGCCATCGAGCGGCGCTTGAATCGACATATCCCAATTTTGCAGGACTTGCAGGGGCCAAAGATTCGCCTAGGTCAGCTAAAGGATAATATGGAATACCATATTGAGGAGGGCCAAGAATTGGGTCTAACCTATGGTATCGAGCATGACGGTGGCAACAATCTGCCGTCACAGTATGATCTATCCGACAAGTGCGCTCCAGGTGATCGTATCTTCCTGTTTGATGGCAAGATTCGCACAATTGTTCAGCGTGTTGAGGGAAAAACTGTCTGGGTCAAGGTAATGAACAAGGGAACGGTTATTTCTCGCAAGGCGATTAACCTGCCCGATATGCGTAGTGGCAATGCCCCTGTTCTAACCGAAAAGGACATGGAAGATCTAGAGTGGAGCTTTGACAAGGATATCGACTATACCGCCCTGTCATTCGTTCACCATGCCGATGATGTTAAGAAATTGCGTGAGATTATTCGCAATCATGGTAGTGACCGCAAAATCATTGTTAAGCTAGAAACTCGCACTGGTGCCGACCCTGAAAACCTAGAGGCAATTGTCAAGGAAGCCGACGGTGTGATGGTGGCTCGTGGCGACCTAGCTGTTGAGGCTGGCCCAGAAATTGTCCCCGTGGTTGAGCGCGACATTATTCGGCTGTGCCAAAAGCACTGCAAGCTGTGTATTGTCGCTACTCAGATGTTGGGCTCGATGGTGGATAATCCTGAACCGACTCGGGCTGAGATTAATGACGTGGCTACTGCCTATATTGAGGGGGCTGACGCAGTAATGTTGTCTGACGAAACCGCTATGGGTAAGTATCCAGTTGAGGCTGTCACGATTATGGCTAAAACTTTGCGCTATGCCCAGGAGCATGTGGGTGTCTATGATTTATATGACCGCAACCCAACCGATGAAACCAATGGCGCTATTGCCGATGCTGCTATTGTAATGGCCGATGAACTAGAGGCTGACGCTATCGTAGTCGAGTCGGGTAGCGACAAGCTGACTCGCAGCATTTCTATTCAACGACCAACTATGCCGATTCTGTCGGTTGCCCCAACTAGTCGTATGGCTAATCGTTTGAGCCTATTATTTGGCGTGCGCGCCTTTACTAGCCCAGATGGCAAGTCGGACGATATCTTGAACGACCTGATGACCACTAACTTCTTTGGCGATACCAAGGCGCGAGTTGTTTTGGCAACGCCTGATAGTGTTCGCTTAGTTAAGTTAAGTCGCTAAACTCAATTACATTAACAGTAAAACAAACACAGTAGGAGGAATTTCGTGGCAAGCGTAGACTTTCCCTATAAAACGATTAAAGATGTTGACGTCCAAAACAAGCGCATATTAATGCGGGCGGATTACAATGTGCCACTTAGGGCTGATGGTGCGATCGCCGATGACTTTCGCATCACTGCTTCATTGCCAACCATTAATTACTTACTAGGGCGTGGTGCCCAGCTGGTGCTAATTTCGCATTTAGGTCGTCCCAAGGGGCAGGTTAACTCGAAATATAGTCTTGCACCAGTTGCTGAACGCTTAAGTGAGGCGCTAGGTCGGCCAGTTAAGTTTGTCGACGATTGTGTTGGTGATGAGGTAGTATCTGCTACTAGCCAAATGCAGTCTGGTGACGTTATTCTGCTGGAGAATCTACGTTTTCATCCTGAGGAGGAGCAAAATGACAGCTCGTTTGCTAGGAACCTAGCTAACGATAGCGGGGCGGAGTTGTTTGTCCAAGATGGCTTTGGTGTGGTTCACCGACCACATGCCTCGACGGCGGCTATCACGGGGATTCTGCCGGCTGTAGCTGGACTGTTGCTAGAGCGTGAATATGTTGAGATAAAGTCAGCTACCGATGCCCCTAATCGACCACTGACGACCGTGATTGGCGGTGCCAAAATCAGTGACAAGATGCCACTAGTTCGCAAATTTATGCAAATCGCCGATAATGTCATCATTGGTGGTGCATTGGCTAACAATTTTCTGAAATACGATGGCCATAACGTCGGCGATAGTTTGGTTGAGGACGGCGTTGCTGATTTGGTTGGCTCTATCGAGCAAGAGGCTAAGGACAAGTATGGCGACGAGCTAAGTGAACATTTTGTCCTGCCGGTGGATGTTGCAGTATCAGAAACTGGCTCGTTAGATGCCCCGCGGGTTGAGGTTGGGCTAGATGACGTCGCCTCGCCTGCGAAAATTTATGATGCTGGCGAAAAAACGATTAAAATTATCGAACAGACCGTGGCTAACAGTGGAACCGTCATTTGGAATGGCACGTTAGGTATGGCCGAATATCCCGAATTTTCACGCGGTTCGGCACGCTTGGCGTTGACCTTGGCAAAAAATCCTCAGATTACCAGTGTGATTGGTGGTGGGGATACGGCCGATTTTGTCCGCAATTGGGATGCTCTGCATGGCGGTAGCTTTACGCACGTTTCGACTGGCGGCGGCGCTAGCCTAGAGCTGATGGCTGGTGACGAGTTGCCGGGTATCGTGGCGCTAATGAAAAAATGACGAAGTGTCGTTGTGATAGAATAGAAACAACAGGTAGATTGGAGTGGGAATGAAGAAATACATTATCGGCAACTGGAAGATGAACTTGAATGTGCACGAGTCGTCGTTATTTGCGGCTAAGCTGGCACAATCCTTGCCGATTAAACGTGGTGTAGAAACGGTTATCTGCCCATCGTTTCTGTCATTGCAACCAGTATCGCTACAGATTAATCATCGCCAAATGAAGTTAGGTGCCCAGAATTGCTATTGGCGCGACGAGGGTGCCTTTACTGGTGAAATATCGGCGGCGCAACTACGTGGATTGGCGCAGTATGTCATTGTTGGGCATAGCGAACGTCGCGATGTCTTTAACGAGGACGATCGAGATATTCGCTTCAAGGTTCAGGCGGCTTTGCGTAATTATATTCGGCCAATTCTATGTGTTGGCGAAACTGAGATGGAGCGCAATGATGGTGATACCGAACACGTTTTGTGCGATCAGGTGGCGTCGGGACTGATGAATGTTGGTTCGGATCAGCTAGATCAGGTGTTAATTGCCTATGAGCCGGTTTGGGCAATTGGCAGTAGTGCACCAGCCAGCAATGATGATATCGCCGCAGCTGTAAAGGTCGTTCGGACTCAGGTGGAACATATGTTTGGCAAGACAGCCTCGGAAACAGTACCAATTTTGTATGGTGGCAGTTCTAATTTGGAAAATGGTCGGGAGATTTTATCCATCACAGGCGTGGACGGCCTGCTAGTTGGTCGAGCTAGTTTAATTGCTCCTGAATTTGTTGGTTTAGTTAATGCGGCGGCTGAAATTAGCCGAGAGGAGAAATAAATCGTGGGTGATTTGGATTTTGACGAACTAGACAAGGCCATTAACGAACTATACGAAACCTTAGGTTTAGATGATGAGCCTGATAATGGGGCTGGGGCACAGTCTATGTCAAAGGACGACGACAGTAATCGTCCAGTTGCTGACGGTGATGACAACAAGTCCACTGACAAGAGCGTTGCTGGGTCTGCTAAGTCGTCCAAGCGACGTCCCATCCAGGACGTTAGGCGACCAGTAGCGAGCAATCAAGAGCAATCTAATGCATCATCAGACACAACAAACTCATCACTAGACGACGGTGGTCATGGTCGTTTTATGGATATGGTCCACCCGTCTAGCGACACTCAACTTCAACACAAACATAATTTTGCGTCTGAGCGTCAGGCTGAGCTGGATGCTAAATTGGCGACAGAGGCAGAGTCGGCTGAATCTAACCAGGACGACACTAAGTCGCAGGAACCTGTTCAGATTGCCATTTCTATCGAGGAAGATGATGCAGCCATAGAATCAACAACTAAACCGACATCGATTCAGATTGACGATTCCGATAACATAGAAATTGGTACCGAGGCAGAAACCAAACCTGAACCTGAATCTGAATCTCAGACTGAAGCCGAACCAGAATCTAAAGCTGTGGCTGAGACTGGTGAGTCATCAGTACAGTCAACAACCAAGCCCCAGGTAACAACGGCCGGCCGTCGGGGCGTGCAATATCGTGGGGATAATCGGCGAACGCGGCATGATCTGGCGCAACCGTTGCCGGTTACTCCAGTAGCCCTATCGGCTAGCGAGGTCTTGTCGGATGACGTAGGTGCTAAGCAGTATGACACGCCATTTTTGCCTGACGCCAAGGTGTCCAAGCGTCCATTGGGTCAAGTCAATCGCAGGCTAGAGGCTGCCAAGCCCAAGGCTGCTAGTAATCAATCCACAGACAACCATCAATCTGAGACGTCGGATGTCAAGCTGGATGTAGTCGCGGCTAAACCCACCAAGTCAAAAACTAGTGAGGTTGTCAAATCACGTCATGAAACCAAGCCCCACCAGGCAATGTCGCGTCGCGACTATACTCGTCTGCACCAAACAGAGTCTGGTCAGCCAGTAGCGTCACGCCACTCCGTGTCAACATCTGATGACGGGCTAACACTCAACACTAGGCGAAGTAAGACACTGGTAATAATTGGTCGTATTCTATTATTCCTAGCAATCATCATTATTGGTGGACTGACTGGCATGGCATTTTACTACTATGGTGGATAATCTGCCGATTATAGCGTGATAGAATAGTTAGCAATGGCTTTATCAAGCATTGACGATATTCTAGAGGGCTTAAATCCTGAACAGCGACGGGCTGTCGAGGCTACCGACGGTCCACTGCTGATTCAGGCTGGTGCTGGTTCGGGAAAAACTAAGACTCTGACACACCGAATCGCCTACATAATCGCCAAGGGGCTAGCTAATCCGGCGGAAATATTAGCCGTCACCTTCACTAACAAGGCGGCTGGTGAAATGCGCGATCGCCTGGCCAGTATGTTGGGGGCTAATAACGACCGCAGCTTTATGCCGTGGATGGGAACATTCCATTCAATGGCGGTGCGAATATTGCGCTTTTATGGTGAACATATTGGCATACCATCTAATTTCGTTATCTACGATGAATCTGATCGGCTGGTGTTAATTAAAACCATCCTAAAGGACTTGGGTGCTAATGAAAAAGAATTTAACCCCCGAACTATCGTTAGTTATATATCGAACGCTAAAAATGACTGTCAGTCGCCCGACGATTATCGCCGGCTTGCTATCCACTCACCGCTACAGCAAATGGCAGCCGAGGTCTATTCTCGCTACGCTAGCCGGATGAAAAACAATTGCGCCCTCGATTTTGATGATTTATTACTAGAGGCTGTCAGGTTGCTAGAGGAATCTAGTGAAGTTCGGCAAAAATTACAGCAAAGATTTAAGTTTATTTTGATCGACGAATACCAGGACACCAACCGGGCTCAATATAGATTGGTAAAGTTGTTATTAAATGATCATCGTAATATCTGCGCTGTTGGCGACGATTGGCAGTCGATTTACTCTTGGCGAGGGGCGGATTTTACCAACATTTTGAACTTTGAACGGGACTTTCCAGGTGCAACCGTTATTAAATTAGAGCAGAACTATCGCTCGACCCAGGAAATCTTAAACGCTGCTCACAATGTAATTGTTAAAAATACTCAACGTAGTAATAAAGAGTTATGGACCAAGAACGAGGGCGGTTGCCCAGTTGAGATTATCAAGGCACGCAGTGAATTTGACGAGGCTGAGCGAGTGTCTAATAAAATTCAATCGGCTGTTGCGGTGGGGTCGCGTAATTATCATGACTTTGCCGTGTTGTATCGCACCAATGCCCAATCTCGCGTGTTCGAGCAAATATTTCTGCGTGACGGCACGCCATATAGAATCATTGGCGGGTTGCGTTTCTATGACCGGGCGGAAATCAAGGATATTATTGCCTATCTGCGTCTACTATATCAGCCAGATGATGCCATATCATTTAGACGGATTGTCAATGTGCCAAAGCGCGGCCTAGGCGATGTGTCAGTTGGTAAATTTTTAACTTGGCGAGACGCGGGCGGGCAGGATGTCCTAACGGCGCTAGCGACTATCCAGGATTGCCCTAATCTTGCCACTAGAGCAAAGGCTAGTCTGCGACAGCTGGGCGTCGACCTAGAGGATATCCGTTCAAAGATTGATGACTGTACGCCCGATAAAATTATCGAAGCTGTTATCCAACGTTTTCATTATGACGAATTTATTGATGACGGCACCGATCAGGGTGAGTCACGCAAGGAGAACGTCGGTGAATTAATATCTATGGCCAAGGAGTATGGCGATTTGGCTAGTTTCCTAGAGGAAGTTGCGTTAGTCAGTAGTGCTGATGCCACTAATACCGATGACGCTGTCACGTTAATGACATTACATGCTGCCAAGGGGCTGGAGTTCCCAGTTGTCTTTATGGTTGGTATGGAAGATGGCCTATTCCCAAGTGCCCAATCCGAATTGGAGCCGGCTCGAATGGAGGAGGAGCGACGACTATGTTATGTCGGCATGACGCGAGCCAGGGAAGAACTCTATTTAACTTATGCTGATCGGCGTATGGTGCGCGGTGATACCCGCTTTAATATTCCGTCGGTTTTTCTAGCCGACGCGATGGGCGATGAGGCGTTGTGTCAAGAGTCTAGTTCGGATGGAATTGACGAGGAAATTAGTTACGATAATTTTGATGATTATAGTAATAATAACTATGGCGCAAGGGCTAATCATCGGTCAATGACCAGGCGGTATAGCAACGAGCCACATTATGAGCCCGAGCAGGTTAATCTGTCATTAGGTGATAAAGTTAGACACAATTTATTTGGGGTTGGCGTGGTGACCAGTATTGACGGTTCGATTGTCGAGGTTCACTTCAAAAAGGACGGCGTTTTGCGCAAACTAAACGTGGCTTTTGCACCACTTACCAAGATTAACTAGTGCGCCAAAATGTGGTTATGCTAGTTTGGCTATGTTATAATAGCCTATACTGATTATGGTGAACAGAATTGTCGATGTGGTAGAGCGACTAAAATCTTCTGTCAAAATGAAATGGCTAGCCCTAGCGATAGTGCTGGTCGTAACGGTGTTTTCGGCTATCTTTACGCCTCTGGTTTGGGCGACAGACAACAGGGTAGATAGTTCGAGTCGTTTAGTGACTTTTTACGACGACGGTGTTGAAAAAACTATACTAACCAAGAGCAAGACTGTCGGCGATGCCCTGCGTGATGCCGAGATTAATTTAGATGATTTGGACAAAATCTCTCCATCTATTGATACCGAATTAACCGACAGTATGACCGTGGTGAACATTCGTCGGGCTAGACCAATTACGGTGGTTGACGGATCGCGCCGAACTCGCGTGGTGACGGCCGAGGTTGACGCCTCTAAGATTGCGGCTCAGGTGGATGCGGATTTACTGGCTCGCGATACGGTGGATACCGGTATCATTACAGATTTTATGTCGGCTGGTGGGGCTGGGCAGGAAATTCGTATTACTAGGGCTAAAACCGTCAACTTGACTCTATACGGACAGAAATTAACTCTGCGCACTCAGCAGACCACCGTTGGGGCAATGCTAACGGAATCTGGTATTGGTCTGGCCGATAGCGATACAACTAGCGTTCCGTTGGATACTGCCATTACAGATGGCATGAGCCTGCAGATTTGGCGCAATGGCATCCAGACTATCGAGCAGGAAGAGGACGTGCCGTTTGAAACCCAGGTGGTGAATGATGCCAGTAAAAAGGTTGGCTATGTCGAGGTTCAGATAGCCGGTCAGGTTGGCAAAAAGACGGTGATTTACCAGGTCAACATGCAGAATGGCGTTGAGGTTAGCCGTGAAAAAATTTCCGAGGTTGTGACTGTGCCGGCAGTGGCTCAGGTCGAGGTTCATGGTACCAAGGTTGAACTACCACCGGGCAGTCATACCGACTGGATGCGAATGGCTGGCATCCCGGAGAGCGATTTTGGGGCGGCAAACTTTATCATTAGTCGCGAATCGGGTTGGCGCTATAATGCCCAGAACCCCAGTGGCGCCTACGGCCTACCACAGGCCTTGCCAGGCAGTAAAATGGCGTCAGCTGGGGCTGACTGGCAGACTAATCCAATAACCCAGCTAAAGTGGTTCTATAGTTATTGTAAGGGGCGATATGGTAGCGTGCAGGGTGCCTACGAATTTTGGCAGGCTAACCACTGGTATTAAGTAGTTGGCGGACAGAGTAATGGCAATGCAAGTGCAACCAAATAAATCACTGGGACAAAACTTTCTGTTTGACGCGGATATCCTGTCGACTATTGCTGGTTATGGTGAGCTAACCAAATCTGATGTAGTTTTAGAAATCGGTCCGGGATTAGGAACATTGACCGCTCAACTATGCCGACAGGCAGGCAGGGTAGTGGCTGTTGAATATGATCAAAATCTAGCTAACCAGTTAACTGATAATGTGACTAAATCATTAGGTCATAAACCAGATAATCTAGAAATTATCAGTGACGATATCTTGCGCTTTGACATAGCTAAATTGCCGGCCAATTACAAGGTTGTTGCCAACATCCCCTATAACATCACTAGCAAGATTATTGAAAAATTGTGGTCGAGTGATAATCAGCCGTCGGTGGCAGTTCTGTTAGTGCAACGGGAAGTGGCTGAGCGGTTGGCGGCCGAACCGGGGCGACTATCAGTGTTGGCAATATCTGCCCAGATTTTCAGTACGGTTAGTTTAGGGGTGATAGTACCGGCTGAATTGTTTACGCCAGTACCAAAGGTTGATTCACAGGTGGTGATAATGCACCGTCGCCCCCAGTCATTGATTAACTCAGACCAGCTAGAGCAGTTCTTTTATGTGGTAAAGGCTGGCTTTAGCGAAAAGCGCAAGAAACTACGTAGTAGTCTGGCTGTCGGTTTGCGAACAAACAAGGCTGAGGCTGAGCGATTATTGGTCGAGGCCAGCATTGATCCCAACAAGCGCGCCCAAGAGTTATCCATTGATGATTGGAAACATTT
>CALXTC010000017.1 GCA_944391325.1 uncultured Candidatus Saccharibacteria bacterium
TTTTTTAGGACGTCGGTTTGCTTAGCCAACTCCTCGTCGCTCATTTTGGCGTATTTATCGCCAAGTGCGTTAATCTCGTCAACTTTTTTCTGTAAACGATGAATGATCTTTTTCTGGGGGTCTCCGAAAATCTTACCCAGAACCTTATCCTTTGATGGCATAGTTAGATGTTATCTCCCTCACTTATCTGAAATAATCTGACAGATATTATATCAGAGAGTAATAGATAATACCACAGAAATAACCGTAAAAGCGAGCGAGCCCCCGTCAGCGAACTGACGAGGGCTCCCCGTAGCCGGTAGGGGCGACAAAAACCGGCTCCGTTAGGTATGGAAGACATTATGCCAAGGGCGTAGGCGAGTCCTACTAAGCATGCGCCCCACATGCAGAGCTGTGTGCCCGGTCGATCGGTCGACTGATGGGCTGGCTGAGCGGACACAAGTCAAACCCCTCGTGGCCGTACTTGTCGATATACGGAACGACGCCGATGAAGCCAGCCTTGATTGTGGCGACGAGCGAGTCGATCAACTCTTTCTGTTCGTCCTCGCTCATCAACTGATACTCGGGGCGACGAAAGTCAATCATCGCCCAGAAGCTGTCCTTGCTGGGGTTGTTGCCGTTGACGACAGTAGTCAGCTTAAGTCGAAGCTCCCACGTCCGATCGTCTGTAGCGTCAAGCGTGTGGCCAAGGATCATGGCGATGCGGGCGTCCCTGTCCGTGTCGAGCGAGAACATAGTCTCCACGTCGCCCGAGTCAAACTCGTAGGGGTCGTCGCCATCGTCCTGCGACGTGCGACTGGTGTACTGGCCGATGCCGGCTGACTTCGGGTTGATGTCCGGTACTACCGGATAGTCGAGGCTGTAGACGCTTGGATCGACGCCGATGCTGAAGTGATCGCCCAGCTCGCTTATGGGCTTGCCGTACGGATCGTCCGGGCCGACGAACTGGTCGAGACTTCTCAGCCCCAGTTGTCGCAAGATATTGGTGCCACTACCCTGGCGACGATTATGCTTGATATGGGCTGCCAGTGACATGATTTCTTCCTTTCTGGAATGTGCTTATCTAACTATTTATAACGGTTATCCCACGCCAATAACCGCAGAAACTGAGATATGCCACTATAGTATAATCAGAAATGGATTATGTCAATATGTACACAAAATAGTGACCCAGGGTGTTGTGCTCCCCTGGGCCACAAGTAATGCGTGCCGGTCAGCCCTATTGGCGATTAGCCCACTTAATGGAACTGTCAATAAACTGGCACAATTTATACATGTCGAGTCGATTAAGACCAGTTTCGCAATTGGGCGTGATCAGTAGGAACGGGATGCCATTCTGTTCGGCCAAGTCAGCCAATTGCTGAACCTCGGCATCGTCGCTGCTGTAGTCGTCGTCAATCCAGGCTACGGCTCGCTTGTTGGGGCGATGGGCATTGCTGATAATGCAACGCTTAATGATGCCAGCTTTGCCACCGGCAACTAGCCTGATATGGGTGGAACTATCAATGGTCCACAGCTCTTCAGTTACGGTTTGGCTGCTATCGAATCGCAGTAACTCGTTGATAAAGCCGATGATGGGCCAGTTTAACGTTAGCCAGTGCCAGCGAACCAGGCGCTGGTCAATCAGGTAGCGCAAGTTGCCAGCCAGTTCGCTGGACCACTTGGTGTTGATCTTGCCACTGCGATCAATGGGATAGGTGTTGGACGTATCGATACTGGGTGTTTCATCCTCCTCGTCATGCCGTAGTTTTGCTATCGGGCAGATAACGCCGCCAAAATCACAGAACAAGTCTACTGCTATGCGTTGACTAGTCATAATCTCATCCTTTCAAAGTGCGACCTATTGGTTTGTAGGCATATGATTATGCACCGTTTTGGGCAAAAATAAAAGTGCAAAACGGGCTCGCCAGTTGCCTGACGAGCCCGCGGGCCAATAGTTCAGTAAAATGAGCGGATTACGCCGAGGCTGCTGCCGGGGCGAAGCTGCCCTGAATTCTCCGGCGCAGCCTCTCGGCCCTGGCAGTGACGGCCTTGCCGATCATGGCGACGGTCGTGTCGCTGGGATTGTAGGCTTCCATCAGCTCATGCGTGATGGTTGCCATGATGTCGTAGTCATCGCTGATCTCAGTCTTGCAGATAGTGACCATGCAACTGTTGATAGTGCCGTTTTCGCCCTTGACAGGCGTAAAGCTCATCCCCTTAATCTGATCAGCCAAGCTGGCCATGGCGCTGTTAAACGCCTGGTCGAGTCGAGGTGTGCTGGCGCTGTTGTTGCGGTTACTGCACTCCACAATCTTCCACTGATCATCACGCTTGGTCAAAATGGCGTTAGCGTAGACCAACGGATAGTTGACACGGAGTTCCAGCTCGTCTGCCATAGTGTCGCGCTGGACGGAAATGCCGATGCTCAGACCCATATTGTCTCCTAGCTGTTATTGAAATGTTTGATCTGACGAACTAGATGACTGAACTATTCTCCTTTCAAAGGAACGTTGGTAGTCAACCAAGATACAATGACTCGTAGTATTGTATCATAAATATGGATTTTGTCAATCCTAAAAACTGCAAACGCTAAATTTGCCAATGTCTAGCCAATTAATTAATTAATTAATTAATTAATGGAGGCTTGGTAAATTTGCTGAATAGCCTGGGCTAAAGTGTTATTAAATTCTTCGTCGGATTGCTGGGCGCGAAGATTTTGTAGTAAAGCTCGCGAAAAGCTGGCTGGCATATTGTGATTCTCGGCTAATTTAGCGCAGGCCTCGTCAACGGAATATCCACCAGACAGGGCGACAATTCGTACGACGGCTGAGTTGTCGTATAGGTCGGCATAGAAATCTGGCTGCGATGGAATGGTGAATTTGAACATAATCTTATCGCGCCCACTCCAGTCGGACAGGTGTTTTTGAATTTCTGTTTTCATCATTTCCTCGCACTTAGCCTTGTCGGCGGCGTGAATATCGACCTCTGGCTCGATAATTGGCACTAGACCAGCCTTGCAAATGATCTTGGCTAGTTCAAATTGTTGGTTGATGACATCGGCAATACCCTGCTCGTTGGCCTCGTAAATTACCGAACGCATCTTGGTGCCAAAGACGTTGTGGCGGTTAGCTTCGTTTAGCCTGTGCTCCAGCTCAGGAATTGGCTTCATTAACTGGACGCCATTGCTCCGCTCGGCTAGGCCATTGTCGATTTTTAGGAACGGAACAACGTGTTTATCCTGCCACAAATACTCGGCGGTAAATTTGTCGCCGATTTTCGATGACATGGTTCGTTCGAACAGGATCGCCCCGATAATATGTTCGCTGGTAAAGGCTGGGCTGGTAATAATGCGCGAGCGCATCTGATGAACTAGATCAAACATCTCCTGGTCATTGGCGTAACTATTCTCGCTAATACCATAATTGGCTAGGGCCCTAGGTGTGCTGCCGCCACTTTGATCTAGAGCGGCGATAAAGCCCTGTCCATGCTGAATCTGCTCTAACATTTCCTGGTTAATTGGCATAATAATACTCCCTTCATTTAGAATCCTCCCCGTGCAGGGGAGGCATTGTCTATTCCATTATTCCTGCAACATTGACTATTTGCGACGTAGTGAGCGCTTAATGCGAGCGACGATACCACCACGATTAGTACCATCATTGCGTCGTTCGGTCTTGTAGCGACGAATCTGATCCTGTAATTTGCGTTCGGTTTCGTCCACTGCCTCGGTTAGGGTGGGTGCCGTTTCGCCGGCAACTAACGTCTTGTCCGGTAGAGTCAAGACGATGTCGCACTGATACTTGTCACCACTCTTTTGTCCAACCTTGGTTAATTTAGCGCTAGCAAAGGCTGATTTGCGACTGTGGGCTGACATGTGATTGACCAGTTTGTGGCAACGCTTCTCAACGTAGCCTTGTTCCTGGTCGGATAACTTGAAATTAGTACCCGAAATCTCGATATTTAGGATATTGTCACTCATTGGCTCCCCTCCTATCTTTATAACCTTATTTTACCATATTGGTGGTAAATTACAGCTCCTCGCGACCGTCCAGATATGGTCGCAGAGCAACTGGCACGGTTAGTTTGCCCCCGTCGGTGGCGTAGTTCTCGATAACGGCCACTAATGTACGGGCTAGGCTAATGGCTGTGCCGTTCAGGGTATGAACATTTTCAATGGTGCCATCGCTGCGACGAACACGAGTATTGACGGTATTAGCCTGAAAGTCTGTACAGTTGGAGCAACTGGTTAGTTCACGATAAGTTTGGTCATGTGGACTCCAGTATTCGATATCGTACTTCTTGGCGGCGGGTGCACCTAAGTCGCCAGCTGCGATGTTCACCACGTGGTATGGAATGCCTAGCTCTTGCCAAATTTCTTCCTCGACCCCGCGAATCTTTTCGTGAATGTCCTTGCTCTGTTCAGGTAGGCAGAATGCATACATTTCCAATTTGTTAAATTGATGAACGCGGAATAGACCACGAGTATGCTTGCCAGCAGCACCAGCCTCCTTGCGATAGCAGGGTGAATAGCCGGCGTATAGCAATGGCAAGTCTTTCTCGTCTAGGATTTCGTCCATATGATAGCCAGTAATGGACATTTCGGCAGTGGCGATTAAGCCCAAGTCTTCCCGTTCGATAAAATATTCATCACTCTGATCGCTAGTGCGTGGGGCGAAGCCCGTACCAGTTAATACGCGACCATTAACCATGTGTGGCACGGTCATATAGGTGAAGCCATGGGCAATAACCTTGTGTAGGCCATACTGCAATAGAGCATTTTCCAATAAAGCTAGCTCGTTCTTGAGGTAATAGAATTTTGCCCCGGCCACCTTGGCGCCACGTTCAAAATCTACCCAATCCCGGCTGATAGCGTAGTCCAAGTGGTCAACGCCTGTTTGCTTGCGCTCGCCCCATTCGGCGACGGGAACGCTATCCTCCTCCCCGCCCATTGGCACATCGTCAAAGATGATGTTTGGTAGAGAGTTGATACCATCAGTTAACCTACTATCTACGCCCCTTAGTTGTTCCTCTAGTTCGGCTAGTTTTGCCTTAATCTCCTTGCCCTGGGCAATTAATTGTGGGTCAGGCTTACCACCCTTCATCTGGGCGGCAATGTCGTTGCGCTCAGCCCGTAGGTTGTCGACCTGCTGTTGTAATCCCCGTTTCTCCTCATCAATCTTTAGTACGTCAGCGACGTTGACCTTGTATCGTTTGGCGTCAGCCGATTTCTGCACCAAGTCTGCATTCTCACGAATAAATCGAATATCTAACATATCTATATTTTAGCACGGAGGGGCTGAGGTAATACCAAACCTTGCCGCCCCTGCTAGGGGAGGCAGATGAAATCCGCCAGGATTTCAATCGGTGGGGTTATCCAAATTATTGCAGCGCATCCATAATTGCCAAAATGGCTTTGGCTAACTTATCCTTTTTATCCACTGGCGTTGGATCGTCTGTATACTCAATGGCAAAATCTAGGATAGTTGCCAATTGTGGGTTATCCTTATCTAGGTCATTTAGCGATATGGCACTAACGACCTTTCGGATAAATTCATCGTCATCGGTTATTTGACTACGTAAATCTATAACTACCTTGTAGTCATCTGCTTTTGTGTGCATACGGCTATTATATGTATAGCTCGTGACGATAACAAGAAAAACCCCGCTATATGCGGGGCTGGGTGGAGCTACTCGACGATGAATAGGCTGCGATACTTGTTGGGGACGTATCCAACGGAAAGACGTTGCCAGTCGGTGAAATATTCCAGTGGATTATCGTGCCAGTCGATCTCAGACAGGGCGATAAGACTAACAACGTCGTCGCTGTTACGTCCGTTAGAGACTCTGCGCCAGATCTCATGCTTGGTTTGCACGAAGGCCCTTTTATCTCCAGCTTCTACGGCACAGTCTAAATGCCTGAGCATGTACCCACCGGTCGTGTCTGGGTATTCGCCGAAGTCCTGTCTTGTTGCTTTGGGCTTTGTCATAGTGATATTG
Organism: uncultured Candidatus Saccharibacteria bacterium; assembly: GCA_944391325.1. GTDB lineage: Bacteria > Patescibacteriota > Saccharimonadia > Saccharimonadales > Saccharimonadaceae > Nanoperiomorbus. The sequence continues at coordinate 5,980 of CALXTC010000017.1, forward strand.
TACCACTCGTCCCTCAACTAGCTACCAACCAAAGACGCTGCTTCCGTCGGGCTTCTTGCGGTTGGTCATATTGCCCTTGCCGTCTGCGTGATCGTGACCGTTTGATCTACCGTTTTCGTCTCGACTATAGAAGTCTCGGCCGCTTACATGGCCATCTGCAATCAGAGTCTGTCCCTCCTGTCGAGTCCCGTCCCTTCCGAACGAAACTGTTACATCGCGACCATCCTCGGTCGTACCATGCACTGGTGCGGTGTACGACCGATCACCGCCCACTTCTCCATTGCCAAAGTTGGGTGTGTCAATGCTGTTGCCCATGAGTTGCTCCTAACGTACGATAGCTGATGGCCGCTATGCGCCAGCTAACCAGATTGATTAGCCGAATACAGTATAGTATTGTCAGATACAAAAGAAAAGTCCCTAGTTGCTTAACTTTACAAAAAATGATCCCCACGTCCAACGACGAGGGGAGATCCCGAAGGAATTTGTACTTTCATCCGATCTCATCGTAAGCGTATGTCAATAGTTTTGTGTAATCAATCCGACTTACTGCAGTAAATGCTCATTGGCTAGATAGGCGATAAAGCGATTAACGATACGACGATTGCGCTCGATGATTGTCTGCTCGGTGAAATCTGGTAGTTGGGCGATCTGGTGTAGCTCGATAATTTCGCTAGGCTTCTTGTTAGCTCCGCGTCGCATTTCGCCCATGTAAAATTTCTTTTTGTCGGCGAAGTGGTAGTCGCTGGCTTTAATATTAATGCTCTGCTCTAACAGAACCTTATTACCCAGGCTATCCAACAACTTGTTATTGGACGGGACATGCTCCATTTTCTGACGCTGACGGGAATAAATATGCTCAATGTCGAACCTCTGCCTCAGGCTGGGCGTTGTTTGTCCATAAAAGGTGTTTGCTGGTCAACATTTAGTTTAGACATTATTCTGCTCCTTTATTTATTACCCTTGGCTCGATTGTGTGTTTTGCATAGCATCTGGCAATTGCTAATATCTGTTGAGCCACCCCTACTCCAGGCAGTCACATGATCGGCGTCCATTTCGGATAATTTCCAGATACGGTCGTGATTGGCGTCATTGCCCATGGCGCACAATGGGCAGTTGCTGACGCCCTGTTCACGGGCAGTGATAGTTTGTTGTTCGTAAACAGTCTGCTTGTCTGCTTCGCCAAAGATGCGGATATTTAATAATTTAGTATCGCTGCAACCACCTAGGATATATTCCACAATGCCACGCTTGTTGGTGACGTAGGGGTCGGCGTATAGCTCGCGTAATTTTTGGCTAACTTCGGCAGGATTATAAGCGTTCTGGTGGTATTGTTCGTATAGTCTACCCCACTCTAGTCCGCACATTTCGTTTTTAACATCAATAAAGACGCTTGACGCCCAGTCGATAACAGAGGTGAAATAAGTCTTTAGTTCGTTGATATTGTCATCGTAACGATGTTGGCTCATGTAGTCGCCGACATGACCGTGGCTAACCCAGTCCAGGGCGGCAGCCAGATAATCTTGGCGATTGACATTGCCGCTGATATAGGCGCTCCACATCTGGACGTTGGCATTTTGGCTGTTGCTAAACTCAGCCTTGGCTAGTGTGACGAATGGGCCAGAATAAACGGCGTTTAATAATTCCTGGTTATTTAGCGGCACGCCGGCAATATTGATAGTCTTAAACCACTCCTTAATCTCGCTTTCACTACCCTGACATTCATATATTAATAGTTCGGTATTGAGGATTTTATCCTGCAACTCCTGTGGTAAACCACTAAAGTATTGTTCCAAATCATTTTGATCCTTAACGGCGAATTTACCGGTGACGTAGCGACCAATGCTGGTGATGCGTTGTTGACCGTCCAATACCTCGAATTTATCGTCGGCGACTTTATTAAAATAGATTAGTCCCAGGGGGTAGCCCTTTAGAATCGATTGGATAACGGCGACATCTTTCTTGCCGTCGGCGTAAATATAGTTGCGCTGGTATTCAGGCTGGATGGTTAGTTTGCCGCCCAGGCCAAACAGCCCCTTGCCCTCTAATTCGTTATAGACAAAGCCGTTGCATATGTCCTGAACAGTATAAGTTTTTAGTGTGGTTAGCATAATGACTCCCTACTTAAGCTTCTTAAATATGTTGTTAATTCCAAATGTTGTTCGATGATAGATTGCATTGTAGGAAGCTCTGTGTGGATTTTTGAGCCAGCCCATGCCTTTTTTGCCATAGCCAGGAACCACCGCACGCTTCACTGAACGCTTAAGCTTGCCGGTGGTTCGTGCCTTGAAACTTCGTTTTAGACTGGGTTTACGCATACCGAATTTCATGAGTTGCTGCTCCTTTGTGTAATTAAGATGCGTTTGTAGATATTTCTTCCATTGATGCTTACTGACATATTTATCGTATTATTCCACCCCTCTGGTCGGCCATAATCATATGAACATCCAATAATCTTAAACTGCTCCGGGCAATATTTATCCAGAAAGCTGATCGGTACACCCATGACTCCACCGTAGTCGCTGGGAATAGCATCAGTATATGGCACCTCGATAGCGTCGTAGTTGTCATAGTGTTCATAATGATCCTTGCCGCGGATTTCCTTATGTTTGGAAAACTTTAAGTTCTGTTCCATAGTCATCAATGGCAGCGGCTGGTGGCGACGACCGTGGTCAATATTGGTTAGCCACATAGACGGCACATTTTTCATATTGCGCCCGTCTATAACTGCATCAACGTCATCTAGGTTAGCTGTTTCGAACCATAAACCGCCGGACCATTCCGTTCGGCCGCACCAGACTTGATTCGATGCAATAAGTGGAAATACTTCCTTGTAAGTAACGGCATTCTTATTCGCGAGAATTGCAAAGTCTTTGTTTGCTTCTACTATCCACGCCAAAAATTCCCGAAATAGTGAGAATGGTGGATTAGTGATAATGATATCGGCTTCGTCACGTAGTCTTTTAACTTCGTCGCTACGAAAATCGCCGTCGCCATCCAGGTATTGCCATTGTAAATCGTTGATATCGACCCGATTGTCTCGGTTTTCATCATCGGTCAGGACAAAAATCTTACCATGTGAATTAGTCTTGGTTGGGTCAAATTGTGGACAATTTAATTCAAACAGGCTAGTTTGGTAGAAATTACCGGCAGAATTATGCTGGTTCTGTGTGTGTGTGGACATTGCGCCCGAATAAGCTAACTTGCTATCAATAGCATAGCTAGTGCTAATTAATTTCTTCAGTCCAAAGGTTTTGAAATTCTGGGCAAAATACTTGGTAAAGTTACTCCACTCGGGGTCATCACATGGCAATAGAATTGTTTTGTCGCGAAAAACGTTGGGATTAAATTCTAAATATGCATTCATCTCCCGCTCAATATCGTGGTATTGAGTGTAAAATTCATCATTTTTTGCCTTCTTGGCGGCGGTTAAATTCGTATTGGCCATGTGATTAATTTTAACTATTATTGACTACATTCTAGCATAAACCGTCTGATCTACTGCATTGGGACTGCTGTATGGCGGTTAGTCGCTCATGCCTGTATTGTATAACAGGTGGTAAGATGGCTGTAATTGACGTCAATAAGAAAGCCCCGTCACGGCGAATGCCACGACGGGGCGTGGGGGCTCGATGGAACTAGGCGTCAGCCGCAAATATAATCTCTAAAAACGAGCAGTTTATAGACATGCTCGGGTCTATGATGGTGATTAGGCGAGATGACAATCAATAGCCAACTGACTCAATGGCACCTAGCGTCATTGCTATAAAGCATCCAAGAAGCATCGCCATCAGGATTATGCAGATTTTGCCGTTATAGTTGATCTCGGCAACGATCTGTTGGATTGCGACGCTATCGGCGTGTTGGTTGGCGTAGTGTCGAGCCATTAATACTATGGCAATAATCCCGATTAATATTAACGTTGATGCAACGGCGCCAACGACGCCTAGAGCCATAGTTGCTAGTGGCGTCGTGACGAAGATGTATACGATGGTAGGTATGCCCAATACCACAGCAATAAACTTGATGGTGTAGATAGTTTGTCTGCTCATCATTATCGTCCTCCCTCTAAAGTATGTGCGACTCGATTGAATTTGAGTTAGTTATACTTTAATAGTTTGGGGCAATGATGTCGAGGTCTAGTTGATGTGTTGGCATGTTAAATTCTATCTAAACGACACGGCGCCCAGTCCCTTAGGTGTGGTGTATAATTGACGTCAACTATTCATAGTCGTACCTAAGGAGGAATAAATGAACACGCAGTTGCATTCTGGCCCGGAGGTGTCTGTCCACGTCTGGGGTGGTATGAAGCGTTTGGCGGTTAATATTGTGTTGCGTAACTTTGATGATGCACAGGACAAGAATGGCTTGTCGTTAGTGGACGATTATCGCGAGAGGTTGAGGCTATACCTGTGGCATCTGCATGAGTTAAAGGATGCGGCGGCGCCCAATCGGACGATGGCGCTCATTCTGCAGCACTGGACGGCTGGCAGTGGTTTTGATATCAAGCTGACTGAACAGGGCCTAAAGCTACGGATGCACCCGCCATGCTTGCCCGAGCCAGAACTGAGCACCGGCATTTGGCGCTCGTTGCTGCGGGATGATATCAAACAAGTCATCGATGACTTTAACCACACGTATGTGCCGGAGTTCTATGACGGCACGGTTAGCGTATACAACTATATTCGCCATCGGACTGAAAGGTCGCTTGTATTGTAATAGTCGAGCCGCAGCTCTTCCCTCCTAACCAAGTGCAGCCCCTCCCGTTATCGGACGGAAGGGGCTTTTAGCTGTAAGTTAACATTGAATCACCAATTACCTAGCAGATGAATTGGCGGGTGGTCGATTGTCGGGCGACTCGTCGACGGAATAGATCTGAATCCTATTCCAGATGGTGACGAAATTGTTCGGCGTTAGCAGTCCTCGCAACAGTTGCCACGACGCTAGCATCCCTATCGACGCGTAATCGTAGATTAGGCCGCTGGGTGTATATGCATTTTGTGCGTGAGCGTGCAGGTCATCGGTAAATAAACTGATATCAGTATCCAACAAGTTATTAATGCTGTCGTGAATCTTACCTATGTCATAGGCTTTCGGTACGTAGTAGTCTATACCGCCAATGATAGTGTCGTGCCCATTAATCTGCTCGTCCTCTAGTACGCTGCATGAATAGTATGCGCCGCAATCTGCCAAAGCATCGGTTGTCATCCGGGTAAGAACAGGGAAAATATTTGAAAATACTACTCGGTCGGAAATGCTACAGCGGTCGACAATGTAGTTAACCGTGACGACCTTGGTGGCTAGAGGTGTGTGTTTAGCTACTGCTTTATCGTGAGGAAGAGAACTGGGTTGCTCTTGTCTAAACAGTTTTAACTTGGACAGCTCGCTGATTGGTCGAAAGCCGATGGTTGACAAGGCGCCAATTTGTTTCTCTAACTCATCACGGTTAAAGGAATGTGTTGTTCTACACTCGCTTGCTATTTGTTTGACGGCTCTACTGATTGATCTAGTGCTCGGGGTGGGGTTTTGATTTATGAAGCTAGATAGCAATTGTGCGCCAATGGCGGTTGGCGTCTCGTCATATATAAATATGACGTGTCTGAACGTCTCTCCGTGCAGACTCGCAATGATGGCGGGATGGTGGCCTGACTTTGTTGCGTAATCGGAAAAGTCTAAAATGAACGCATGCTCAAATAAGTGCGCCACTACGTCGCTAATGTCGTCGGGAACTTCCAGGTAATATAGAAGGTTGTCAATATTACATCTGCTGCTCATTCGTACCACCCTCTCTATCTGTATTGGACTGGTCAATTGCATCACGCAATGAATTGTGTGACATGCTTATTGTGCAACTAAGCAAAGCATATTGCAAGCTTGACCACTTTACTTCCCAAACAGTCGAATCCGTTTATGGTACTCGATAGCCCCAGTTTGGAATAGTTTGGCGGCGATGATAAAGATAACGATAGTCGTCACCGTCATGATAGCCAGGCCGACCATCGCACTGGGAATGCTTAGGATACCTAATGCATTCATGGTCATTAGTAGAATCGGTGCAGTTAGCGGGAAGTACATCATCGTCACGACGACCGGGTCGTTTGGCGTGCTGATGGCAGTGCTAATGAAGTATAGCGGGATGATCATCAGTAGGACTGGGATGGATAGAAAGTTATTGGCTTCCTTAGCCGTGGGCGTGGCGGCACCAATGGCCACCATGATGCCGGCGTACATCAGAATGGATACGATAAATAGTGCGGCGGCAATGGCGATCCTGGCTGGGTCAAAGGTGATGAATGATAGGTCTAGGTTGGGTAGCTCAACAAAGCGCGCCACTACCAGGTAACCGGCTACGACCAGACCAATAATCACCAGAACCTGAACTAAGATTAAGGTGATAAAGGCGAAGATTTTACCAGAGATCAGAGTGCTGGGTTTAATGGTGGTCAGTAACATCTCGGTGATGCGGTTCTCCTTTTCCTCGACTGTAGCCGTAAGCATCTGGCCGCTAAATATACAGATGATTAGGTAAAACAGTACTAGAAAGGCAATCGGCACCACCATGTCACCGAGCAAGTTGTACTCCATGCCGTCGCGGTAGTAATGCGAGACGCTAGACACCTTATCGGACAATACAGCCATAGTGTTGGCGTCAACATCTGCCTGGAC
>CALXTC010000018.1 GCA_944391325.1 uncultured Candidatus Saccharibacteria bacterium
CGTTTCGCCTTTGATTTAGGGGTTGAGCAGAATTTTATGGAGGAGATTGTTCCAGTGATCGCTGGTGTTTATAAGGCTGATTTCCCAGAGGTGGAACAGCACCATGATGAGGTGGTTGCCGTTTTAGTCAAGGAGGAAAAAGCCTTCCGCCAAACACTACGCAAGGGGCTACGTGAGTTTGATAAAATGTCCGAAAATGGGCTAACAGGCACCGAGGTGTTCAAGCTGTATGATACCTATGGCTTTCCAGTGGAATTATCTGTCGAGGAGGCGCATAAACGTAATATTTATATTCCAGAAACTTGGCGAGCTGATTTTAACGAACTAATGAATCGTCAGCGACAAATGAGCCAAGCGGCAGTTAAAAAATTCTAGCTTGTTGGATTATTCGACAATGTGATACAATAATACGCATCATAGGTTGAAAATGAAAAACAAAAAATTCTATTTATTCAAAATGTTTGCCCTGATGGTGCTGGTCAGTGGCATTACAACCGGACTGGCGTCGGCGACAGAGGTTAAATTTGATCTAAATGGCGTGGCGCCGGTTGTGCATACGGTAAGTTCTGATGGCGATGCGGTTGTGCCTAATTTAGAGATTGATTTCGATAATATGGAATTTACTGGTTGGAATACTCGCCCAGCTGGTGGTGGTCGGTGGTACGATACTGGTGACAGCATAGACTCAGATACGACGCTGTATGCACAATGGGCTAATGGAACCCATCTGCCTGATGACGAAGATGAGCCAACCCCAAGTCCAACGCCCGACCCCGATCCAGCTCCTGTCCCAGGTGATGGGGACAACGGGCAGTCTGGGCAAGATTCTAATGGTGTTAGCACAGGTGGGCAAGCATCTGCTGGGGTGAATAATGCTCAGAACAGTAGTCAAAACACTGTTGACAGCAATATTGGCTCGCCAACGGCCGGGGTAAATGTTCAACTGGCTGCACCGATCGGTTTTATCGTGGCAGGTGTATTGGCTGTTATTGCGGTGTTGATGCTAACTAGACGTAATATCACTAGTGGCCGGAATGGAAAAAGTTTGTTAAAACATCTGGCTAAGAATAGGCTGTGTTTAGGGGTTGCGTCGGTGTCCATTATGGCTGTGACGATAGGTGTATTTTATTTGAGCCAGGTGAAAACCAGTGCTGCAACCGATGACTATATTGACGATGCTGGCCAGCCATATAATGGCTATGTAACGATTGTTGACCCCGGTGGCGATGAGGTTAAAAATATTACCACTTGGTGGCGTGGCGGAGTTAAGATGTCTGGCGAAGTATTTCGTAATGGCAACTGGAATTATTTCGATCCCAGTGACAATAAGCATATGGCTAGGGGTAGGGACGTCTTTTTGCCGACAGATGATTTGCCTGAGCGCTGGGTCAGGTACGACGAAAAGGGTGCCATGGTAAAGGGCGAGCATGCCCTGGGTGATAACTGGTATTACTTTGACGAAACTACCGGTGCAATGGCTAAAGGCTTTACGACTTTGCCAAATGGCAAGCAGGTTTACTATGACAAAATAACTGGCATTATGCAGAAAGGTTGGTGGGATGCAGATGGTCGAACTTGGCATGCCGACGATATAGATGGTCATGTTTATTCGTTCTATGAGGACGGGCAGGGTGCTGGGGCACTGCAGAGTGGTCTAGCAATTGCTGAGTTGGCGGTGCGCCTGGCTCCAACGGTTGATGGATATTCAAGCCCGATTCGTTTGGGCAGCCCCGATAGGGCATGGGACAAGATCTCTGATCCAGCTGCCCAGGAATACATTAGACTGACCGATGTGGTGACAGGGCAATATAGTGAATATTTAGTTGACAACCCCGCACTCGCTTCCTGTACTCAGGCGGCTGGTCATGTGATACGGGCAACTGTCGATCCAGACATTAATGTTCAGGACACCGAGCGATTTCGTAATTATCTGGATGGTAGTGGTCGATGGGAATATTTAGGTAATTTGAGCCCAGATGAATCATTAGATAGTGGCCGGTTACAGCCGGGTGATGTTCTGACGACAGAAAATAACGTTCACACCATTATCTACATAGGCAATGACTTGGTGCGTCAAGCCTATCCGAATTCAACAGCCAATACTTTCGAGGCGGACTATTCGATAGCTCAATATCCGCATTTAGCAACACACAACACGTATCCCAGGTCAGGTGGTGATACCTTTAGGATTTATCGATACAAAGGCAAGTCTGGGACGACAACTCGACCATATATTAACGCTTGGCGACTGCTGGCTGGTCGCGACGACTACAACCTAGGAAATAGTTAGTAAACAGATATGCCTATCACGTTTATGCTATAATTTTACTAGTTATGGCTGGTGGCAAAAAAGACGATGTATCAAATAAGCTGGATGAGCTTATCAACCAATACAACAAATCCAATAGTGGCCGTGATGCCAAATTGGCTAAACAGTCAGACAAAAGGCCACTGTCCGAGGCTGATCGAAAACGGCTGATCGAAAATGGCGTTCCGATTGACCCAGAATTAGTCAAGCAGGTGGCCGGTGATGAATCTGCCCCAATTGTACAAAAACCGGTTAGCAATGGTAAAAAAGACACCGTCCTAAAGACGTCGTCTGGTGAAATAATAGACACCAAGAATATATCGGATGCTCCGGTACAACCTGGCCGGTCTGATGATGATATAGCTGATGACGCTAATGATTCCCCTAGTCGAACATTGTCAGATAAGTATGTTCGGCGAGAAGGTCGGGAAATCCAACGTATTCTTAAACGTGCTCGTCGCAAGTATGGTAAAGAACGATATAACCGCCTAGATCCAGCCAACTATACGTCACAAAAACTATACGAGGCAAAGCGCCGTAAATTATACAGGCGAATTGCTATTGCAGTGGCGGCTATTATTGGTATCGCTATTGTTGGGCTAGTGATTGCTTTTATTCTATATAAACGGGCTAACCCCACGCTGGTTTATACAGTCAATGTTTGTAGTGAACAGGATGTAGTTGATGCAATTAAAAATTATCGTGATGGTGATGTTGGTCCCATTTCTACCTATTTAGATGGCAAAATTGGTCAGGAGGGGTATTCTATCGATACTAAATGTGCCTATATCAGTGCATTAGAATTCAAGATGAATGGTATTAAGTCGGGTGTTAATTACCAGCTGGATAGATATCAGAATACATCGGATCGGGACACCGTGGACCAGCTAATTGAGCGTTATGATGGCCCAAGTTACGATGAGCTGCGACAGGACGCCAATAGTATGGACGACTCAGCAACAAATACCACTCCTTCTGGTGGAGCAGATGGAACGCTACTTCAGGAAACAGTCGTGATTGACGAGGGTGCCTTGAATGAGTCAACAGCGTTGTAGTCGTGGCTGTCTGCATTGGTGTCAGTGGGTATTGCGGTCTGTTGGCATAAAGGCAGTGCTGGGACTATTTTTTATAAGTTTACTTACCACTGCTTGTGAGTGGAGGGCATCTGCACTAAGTGCGGCCGAGGTTGAGAATAATGTTCTGGGTGGTAGGCAGACAATTATTGATAACGAGCGAAATCTTTGGCAACAAATGACGAATTGTCACAATAACAATCATTATGGATCAAGCAACTCGCATCGCTATTGCGTAAACATAACGGCATACACAAATTTTATGTGGATTATGGCAAAAAACAACAATACGAATGTGGTGGAGGTTGATGCCGGGACTAAGGAGGTTAAACTTCGTGTAAAAACTTTGTTATTTTACAATGCCTCTGTTGTATCACCAGTAGGTGGTTGGGACTGGTTTGGTTACAATGATCAGCGTGTTGTTAGGGCGGATAATTTCCCAAATGATCGTGCACCGAATTTCTTTGTTAGTGACTGTGGATACTTAACCACTACTGGCGTCAACTGCCCTGCTTTAACAGCCAATTATTACCAGGTGTCTAATGCATGGGTTGACGCTAATTCGTCTGGAGCATATGTATCGTACTTTGATAGTGGGGTAAAGAACTCGGGTGTTTCGAAAACTACTCGTTACCAGTTTACACCCGATCAGGATATGATCATTAGATCAGATTCTGGTTTTGCGGCAAATCAGGACATCAATGTCCATATAGAGTATAAGAGAGCTCGTCATTACTATAGTCAAGGATGGGTGGTTTGCGACTCTGGAGGCAGTGTTGCCAGGGTAAGTTCCGTTACGTATTGTCCGCCAAACTATGCGAGCGCAACTATAAAAGTTAAAGTTAAGGCTCCTGTCGTAGAGGTTACTGCTACTGTAGATAATGGATCAACTAAGCGATTGGCTCAGACTAAAAAAGATTCCTTAGGTAATGGCTCTAGCAGGACAGAGATTAATGGACAATCAACCTGGCTGAGCAATGGGGCTCAAGCAACCACAACTAATAATCGACCCAGTCAACAGTTGACGTGGTGGTTTTCTACCTACAATAAAGGACCTGGCCCCACTCTGAGTTCGTTTGACATGATGAACATGAGAACGGGATGGGGAAATACAGAATGGGACGCTCCAGATTTTAGCGATACTAATAAAGTTAACTGGTTTCAACTCAAGGTTAATCAAGGTCAAACTCATAAGTATGGTTGCTATGACTGGGGTAAAACATGCTGGTATAATGGCTCGAACTTGAATAGCTCCCAGGCTACTACTCGTCGCTTTATATACACCATCGGCTCTAATGATGCTGGAAAAACTTTCTGCCAACGTGCACGGGTAAGTTGGAATGAGGGTACGTGGCGAGAAGTTGTGACACCCTATGCCTGTGCATATGTCCCCTACCACTACCCAGGCCGCCAAGGCACCAATGAACCCAGTAACCAATTCAGTGACTGTACTCAAACAGGCACCTGTCCTAATACAACCCCGAAGGGTGGTATCCA
>CALXTC010000019.1 GCA_944391325.1 uncultured Candidatus Saccharibacteria bacterium
AATTTATCACTATGACGCCGTGACGTCAAACTATAGACTCTTAGCCCGGCTAATTGCCTCGCGACTACCAGGTATCTGATCTAGCAATAGTTGGATAATGCCTGTTGAATTACCGCCAAAATTACCACCAACCGATGCACACGAAGTTGTCCACAGGTCAGACTTAACCTGGTCGCCATCGGCCAGCTGAAAATCAATAATCTGCCCACTTGCACATAGGCCATCGTTCTTCTCTATCGACGTTACCATACTATCGGTATAGCGATTATCCCTTAACGCCAATAACAAATCAGTAAACGCACCAGCATCGTTATCTAGTTCAATCTTTTGAACTTCCTCGGCCTGGTCGTAACCTCGATAGATAACCAACCTGCGTTTGCTGTTATTTATGTCTAACTGAATACTATAATGATTTTCCTTAGCCACAATTGGACCACGCACAATCATTTTAACGGTCGTATTATCAGTCGGTTCGGATAAAAGTGATGTTTCACCGCTCTGGGTTTTGTTGGCTCCACCAGCAAACAGGCTCTGTGCCAAGAAAACTGCACCGCCCAGCATAATAACGGCGACAATAACAATTAATAACGCAATGCCAATTCTGGCTGAACTCCGATGTTGCATTAGTTATTATTATAATATTTGGTCAAAATAGGAACAAACATAAACACGATCACCGGCCCTGGACACAATAGCGTTAGACAATTAATGGAATAATTACACCTCGGCCCAGCTACGACCGATTTTAATATCGACCAATAGACGAACGCCCAGTTGAGGATAAATTTGTTCCATCACTTGTTTCATTTCACTGGCAATACGCTCAGCGTCAGCCTGATTACACTCCACCATAATACTGTCGTGGACCTGCATAATTTGACTAGCGCCATCAATTTGCTCAATCTTTAGCATCGCCATCTTCATTAAATCAGCTTCGGTTCCCTGGATTGGCATATTAGCGGCAGCTCGCTTGGCCGCCTCTCGGACCATAAAATTAGCTGATTTAACATCTGGTGTTGGGCGACGACGACCAAACAACGTTTCAACATAGCCACGTTTTTCGGCCAGCTCCAAAGTGTTATCAATGAAATCACGAATTGGTTTGCGAATGGCAAAGTATCGCCGAATAAAGGCGCTAGCCGACGACAAATCCATACCCGTTGCCTCGGCTAGCCCGTGGGGGCTCATGCCGTATAACACGCCAAAATTAATAACCTTGGCATGACGTCGTTGCTCGGGCGTCACCTGGTCAGGCGCTATACCGTATGCCTCTGCCGCCGTCATAGTATGAATATCGTTATCAGGGTTCTCAAACATCTCAATCATGTTGTGGTCACCGGCTAACGCCGCAGCCAGACGAAGCTCAAACTGGGCGTAGTCGGCATTAATAATTACTCGCCCAGTTGGTGCGATAAAGGCGCGTTTAATCTCTTTACCCCGATCACTCCGAGTAGGAATATTTTGCAGATTAGGATTGCTAGACGACAGTCGACCAGTTGCCGTTACATCCTGGTCGAGCGTTGTATGAATACGACCATCAGGTGCGACTGCCCGTGGCAAAGCGTCCACATAGGTAGACTTTAGCTTAGTCAGCTCCCGATATTCACTGATCATATTAATAACAGGATGTTGACCAGCTAGTTTAGCTAACTCCTTGGCTCCAGTCGGGTAGTTACCACTTTTGTTTTTCTTTGCCGTAGGGGGCAGTTGCAGTTTCACAAACAGTGCATCCGATAACTGCTTTGGACTACTAACGTTAAACTCATAGCCAACTGTCTGCCAAATCGCCTGCTCTAGTAAGCCAATTTCGTTAGCCAACTTAGTCGACATGCTAGATAAGACGCTAGTGTCAACAGCAACACCCCTATGCTCCATTTTGGCTAGCACTAGTTGTAGGGGGAAATCAACCATTTTGGCTAGTTGTTCTAATTTTGGTTCTCCAGTTAGTTCCTCGCTAGTTTGTTGCCACAATACATACGTAGCCGACAATAAATCGACTAACCCAGGACTTGCCACGCCCAAAGAGATGACGTAATCACGTAAATTCAGAATTGGCTTTAGAGAATTAAGCAAAAAACTGGCGTGCTTAGTATCATATTCGGCTAGAAAATTGACTGGTAAATTACGATCCAAAAATAGTCGCGCCAAACTTTTGAGGTCATGAACCACAACCCGGTGTCCAGACAACAGCTCCGCCGCCTTAGTTAGCGTTGTCCGATAGGCTCGGGCTGGATTATCACTTAGAATGATCTGGTCACCCTCAAAGGCTACCACCACTGGATCGTCCAAAGAGTCCGGGAGATCCTCCCCAACTTCAATAACTGGCAAATTTGCGGCGCTATCGTTTAGCCCAGTCGTTTCCGCCCCCACTCGCATATTTTCGGGTAACCGCCGCATCAACGAAGTGAATTGCAAGTCTTGCAACATTTTTTGTAGGCGTATTCGATCTAAATTATTAACATCAATCGCCTGTAAATCCAACGGAATTGGTGCATCGCACCAAATTTTCGCTAGCTCACGCGACATGTAGGCACTGTCCTTGCCGGCCACCAATTTTTTGTGCACCGCCCCAGATATATCATCTAAATGGGCGTAAATGTTGTCTAGACTGCCAAATTCTTGCAGTAGCGACTCGGCTGTCTTTTCGCCAACTCCCGGCACACCCGGGATATTATCACTACTATCCCCTTTCAGGCTCTTTAGATCCAGGAATTGACTAACCTTGATGCCATATTTTTGTTCAAAGGCTAATACATCGAATTTTTCTAGATTACTTAGCCCCTTTTTTAGAGCATAAACCTCAGTATCGTCATCTATTAGCTGTAACATATCCAGATCAGACGATATTAGGATAGTATGAATACCAATTTTATTCGCCGCCTCGGACAGCGTTCCCATAATGTCATCTGCTTCGTAGTCATCCGCCTGATATAACGGCCAACCTAGAGCTTCTAACAGATCCTGTAGAATTGGGATTTGCGCATAGAAATCCGGTGGGGCTGGATGGCGGTTAGCCTTGTAGCCATCATAGATTGCCTTGCGTCGACGAATGTTGGTCTTTGGCTTATCCCAAGCCACGGCAACATAATCTGGTTGAATTTGTCGCACCATCTCTAGAGCCAATGCGGCGAAGCCATAGACTCCACCAGTTGGTCGACCATCCGCCGTCGATAAATTCGGCATAGCATAATAACCCCGATAAAAGACCGACTTGCCATCAATAATGGCAAACACTTTTTTGCCTGCCGCGCGTGCCTGTTCAATCGTCATAACCTACCTCAGAAAGTCACGCAATTTTTCGGTGTCGTGGTTGCGGCGCAACTTAACTAACGCCTTAGCCTCTATTTGACGGATTCGTTCACGTGTAACAGCAAACTCCGCCCCAACCTCTTCTAGGGTGTGGGGGCGTCCACCATCTAGACCAAACCGTAGTTTAATAATTTTTTGTTCACGATCAGACAATTCGTTAACCACCTGCATCACTTGTTCCTTTAGCAGGTGTTCATCAGTTGCGTCCTCGGGACGCACCGCAGTATCATCCTCGACAAAATTACCCAGTTCGGACGCATCGTCGTCGTCGCTGCCACCAATAGTAGCATCCAGACTCTGGATGTCCTGTTTGATTTTGAACACATATTTAATTTTCTCTGGTGTCTCATCCATGGCCTTGGCCAGCTCGTCAATAGTTGGCTCACGATTTAGCTCTTGAGTTAGTTTACGCTGAGTACGCAGCAACTTGTTAATTGTTTCCACCATATGCACTGGAATACGGATAGTACGCGCCTGATCAGCAATTGCCCTAGTAATAGCCTGGCGAATCCACCAGGTGGCATAGGTCGAAAACTTGAAGCCACGATCTGGATCAAATTTTTCCACTGCCCTTAGCAAACCCGTGTTGCCCTCTTGGATTAGATCTAAAAAGTCCAAGCCACGGCCCGAATATCGTTTAGCAATTGAAACAACTAGTCGCATATTAGCCTCAGCCATTTGATCCTTAGGTTTCTTTAGCCGTTTAACCTTGAACTGCAAGCTGGAAATTTCCTTATTTAGCTTTGCCTTTTCCTTCGGGTCAGTAGCCTGCTTTAGCTCTAGTCTCGCCTCAGACAGCCTCTCTTCAGCCTCTTTCAATGGCTCAGCATTTTTAACAATTTCCTGGGCAATTTTATTCTCTTCCTCAATGCTCAGCAGTGGGATTCGACCAATTTCACGCAAATAGACCCGTACACTATCGTCGGTTATTTCGTCAAAATCCGATGGCTCAATAATGGCATCGTCACCTGATTCATCTGACATTTCATCATCAGACGGCTCGTCGTCGGGACTATCTATCCCTAAATCATCGACATCTCTAGCCAATAATTCGTCATCTACGACCTTTTTCGTCACAGCAAAAACCTCCCTGCATCGTTATTACAACACTTGTTTGTTTTATCTGCGTTTTGGGATTTTTTCGACATGTATCTCAATACGGCCCCTTCGGCCTACACTCATCTATAAGTTACCACAGACTAAACTAGTTATGCAATAGGATGTTGTAGATATTACGGCAACATGGTTGTTTATATTGTTTTACGGTAATGGTAGCAGAACAACATGAAAACTATAGTGATTGTATAAACCACCCCAGCTGACATTTATATTAAACAACCCCGTATTAAAGCCACCATTAGAATAGCCACCACGCTGGAGCCATCGATACTCCTGGTCAGAAAAATGGCCGATAGTACCACCCCAGGAGGAGTAACTTTTTGAGCTTGACTGACTACGCTTGGTCTCATGTATGGCATGACCACCGCAGGTATCCCAAGTACAGACATCGTTGTTATATAGGGTAGCATTGGCTGAATACGACCAAGCCGGGTTGGTATCATCGCTACCAGTAGAGTCAAAACCTGAGGATTCTTTGTACAGATCAACGTAGGGTGGCTTAACCTGATTTTGCATTGTTGTAGTGTTATATGGTGTTGTTTCAGTATCCGAGCTAGTTAAGTTGCCCATAACATGCTCATAGGCTCCACCGGACATGTCGTAGATACCATAGACATTGTTAGTCGTGCTGGCTAGTTGACCAATATTGCCTATGTAGGAATGATCTACATCACCACAGGCTAAGGGATCCTCTATATTGCTACTAGATAATGCTGGTAGGTTAAGTGTTTCACCAGTTGAGGCGATAACGGAACTGTAAGCATCAGTAGAGCGATTAGCATTATTAGGGCCACAGCCAGTGATGCCATAACTATATTTATTACTTGGAGTAGCGATGTCAGCATCAGCCGATACGGTTGGAACGGCAGTATTTGCGGCAACATTATTGGTGCCAGCACCATATTTAGAGGAGGCTAGGTAAGTTATGGCTCCCCATTCACTGTTTTTGAGCATGTGGCTAGTGGCTGTAGATAGGTTATGTAAACTTGTCCACCGCCCTGTCGCATTTAAAGTAGTGCCATTGGCAGTTATGTCATTGCCACCAGTATTGCTTGGGTCATAAACTCCAATGTGTTTAGCCATGGTATAGAATTCACCGAGATATTCATTAACGTTAGCATGCTGGTTAGGCTTAACGGTTGGGTTAGTGACTGTGCCGGTGGTTTCAAATTTGCCAATCCATAGACCGTTTAGTTCTTCCCCATTGCCATTATTGTCTAACCAGCTAAAGGCTGGGTGAGTAGCCCAGGTGGTGCCGGTAGCACTACCATAAGTGCGTGTTATGGCACCATTACTCTCGTTGACACAGTCAGTGCGGTAGTCTTTGGCTAGTAGCAATGGGTTGTACATATTGCCATCATTAGCTGATTCAATGTCGCCGTCTTGCCACATTTGTTCCATGGTTGGGTTTAGGATGTTACATGTTTCAGCAGGTGCTTTCTTAGTGTCTGTGGCTGTTTCAAAGTGGATGGAGAATTCGTTTCTAATAGAATGCTCGTTATACGGAGAGTTGTCGTCGCCTGTAATATTAACGTTGTCTGGTAATGGGTATTCGTCAGTGACTACCCTGTCTATGGCATTAGGGCGTTGGACTTCGTAGGCGTATCTAGGAATGTAGACCCAGTAACCTAGGATGTCATCATTGCGCAACTCGAACGAAGTCATTGTCTGCGTAAATTCAGGGTCAGAATAAATTTCTTGCACATCAATGGAATCATCGCCCGATAACGTAACTTGCTTATACAGGACGGCCGCCACAGCCGCAGCACCAACTTCATCACATTTATAGCTAGAGTATCTTGGGTCGTCTGGACGCCAGAATGAAAAATCAATTTTTGCAATTTCGTCGCCTTGCGGAGGTGTATAGCGAGTATTACTGCAAAACCCCGTATTGTTATTTAGGGTAACTGCATTAGCCCACTGTTTGTTAGTGTAGTCATACCAGGAACCTTGGGCATGCAGAACATCCTGTTCGTGAACCATCTTCCAACCAGATTCACTATCGCCGTCGTAAACAATTGGAAACATAAAATCGTCTATGTCTACTTGGCAGTCTGAGTTAGGATCACCATTACGGCAAGTAGATTCTTCTTGGACAATGAAGGCATCAGTTAGGGGTTGGGAGGCACCACCTTGACCAACGACGTAAACATCATAGGCACCGGGTGAGACGGTGTTGCTAGTTGGGTTAGGATTAGTAAAGGAGATAATTGTACTGGCTTTGTCAGTATTTGGATAAGTAGTGACATTAGTGGCTTTTTCATTAGCATCTTCTTTGCCATTGTCGTTATAGTCTATCCAGACATCATAGACAGTATCTAGGTTAGTACCCTCTATGGCAAACTCACTGGTTTGGTTCTGTTGGACTGAGTCATTAAGAATTAGTTTAGTTAGTTCTGGGGCTGGTGGGAGGATGGCAGTGGCTGTGTAGGTAATTGATGTAGTGTATTGACCAGCCGTAAAGGTTGATGGGTCATCTACCCGGACACCATAGTAGATATTGCCCAGGTTATCTGCTGCCGTACCATCATGATTAGGGCCAGTTGGCTGTTTAGATAAGCCAATGCCTTGCATGATGTTGCTCGTAAAAGAATCTGCCCCTGTAAACTTTGCTTTAGATAACACAGCCTGATCGGTAGATAGATAATCCTCTTCGGGACTAAACCAGTCACTCTGCGAATCGAATAGTAAGGCTATACCCCAGGTCTTGTCTTCTAGCGGGGACAATGCAGTTGAGGTTGGCTCAGGTAGTGATGGAATGATTTGACTAGGTAAGTCTGTATTTACTAGGTTGGTACTATCGTAGCCATTGTCTAAGCTCATAGTTACTTTGTAGCCGGCAGTACTATTGGTAGTTACTTCAACACTATGTCCACCAACAGCTACACCACCATCGGCTGGTATGTTAAGTGATACGATGGCTGAGCCGTTATCTGGGTTGCTAGTAGTATTGGTGGTAACTGGGGATAGTTTAATAGAGTTGGATAATGGGTTAGCTAATGTATTACCATCGCTAGCACTCTGAGTTGCTATACCCGAGGTAGTATTGTCTAGGGCATTAGTCCTAGTGTTATTGATGGAGTAGGTTCTGATGATGTTGAGAGTGATGGTGCTAATGAGGGCTAAGGCTAAGCAAGCGATAGTGAGGGTTTTAAACCCCACCGACTTGCGATGCAAGTCACCTCCCCTAGCAAGGGAGGCAAGGTGTAAAGAATGACGGCTATTCTGCGGTCGCTCTTGTAAGTTACCTTTCCTAGTATGGGAGGTAAGGCTAAACCGTTGGTTTAGGTTCTGGGAATTACCCCCCCCCCAACTAGGTTTTTGTTAGTTTTATTCCACCACACCATAATGTTAGTGGTTATTGTAGCATAAATAACGTGTTATTGCCATAATTTATATAGACCCTGATAGTTGTTGCGACGATTGCGTCCTGGGTCTAATTGCTCGGCCGCTTTGCGAGCCTCTCGCGCCTGATTATTAAGCTGCATCAACTCATCATCGCTCATTGCTTGATTGGCGTTGATAGATTTTATCGTCAACTCCTTGGCTAATCGTAAATAATAGTCCTGTTCGTAATGACAAAAATAATCTAACAGATCCGACTCAGCTTTTATTCCCTCAACCGACGTTTCGGCTCTATCATTCAACATCTGTAATTGGACAATTTTATTGCGCAATTCATCAAGCTCTACCCCATCATAACTATCCCCTTCGGCGCGGTCAGCGATATAATCCAACAACTGGTCACCCCATAGATTGGTCGTCAATAACAGCCGTTTAATCGCCTGGTCCAATTTAGACAGGCGGTCGTCCGCTAGGTGCGGTAAGTACTTGGCCCGAAGTTTTGGATTATCCCCTAGATAAGCCAAGATGTCATCTAGATATTGAAAGCGCTGACTGCGTGAAACAGTTGGGGTATCAACTTTGACTACTTTACTTTGCTTTCGCCGAACAATTCGTCGTCGCTCATCGTCTGACTGATCATTTAGCATTTTTAGACGATTCATCAATGTTGCTACGCTAATACCAGTCACCTCGGCTAGTTCACGAATGTACCCCTCCTGTTCCACTGGATCAGTTAAGGCTCGAATAACATTCAAGGTCTTATCCGACACAATCTTTTTGCCATCAACCGTGTCAACGCCAGCTGTACGAATGTAATAATCGCGCACCCAGTTAACGGCTGGCTGATAGTTATCTAACGCATTGACCCATAGCCTAGGATCTAGATTGATTAATTCGTCTGGGTCCTTGGCGCCCTGGCCCGAAAAATCAATCACCGACAATTTCAGTTCCAGTGGGCCGGCCAGGCGAATCGCCTTTTCCGTTGCTGCCACGCCGGCCCGATCACTGTCAAAGCAAAAACGTATGTCATTACTCAGTCGGCTTAGACTTTTGAGGTGTTCAGCCGTCAATGCTGTTCCAGCCACACCAACCACATTTTTGATCCCCGCCTGGTGTGACGAGATAACATCTAGATTTCCCTCAACAATAACACTGAAACCTTGTTTGCGGATTGCCTGCGTCGCAAAGTTTAGTCCAAACAATTGTTGACCCTTATGATATAGGATTGTATCTGGCGTATTTAGATATTTTGGCTCACCGTCACCGATAATCCGACCAGTAAAACCAACCACCTGTCCCTTGCGATCGCGTAGTGGAATCATTAGCCGATTATAAAATAGCTCACGGCCACTATAGCCAAGCAACCCTGCATCACGCATCTCCTGCTTACTATAGCCCTTATCCTGCAACAACTTTTCCAGTGCTGGATGACCAGGGGCATAACCTATGCCCCACTCTAACACTGTTTCACTAGTAAGCCGACGTTTTTTGCTGGCATAGTCCATGGCGGCTGGCGCCTTTATCAGCTCACGCTGAAAGTAGTTAACTGCCAGGTTGTTCATCTGATAAATACGTTCTTTGCGAGCCGCTACGCTCCGAGCTCCAGCTGATTGGTATTGTGACAAGTCGACACCAGCCTTGCGTGCTAGAATCTCCATAGCACCTCGAAAATCCACCCCCTCCATTTCCATAATGAAAGAAAAGATATCGCCACCTTTGCCCGCCGAAAAGTCATGCCAGATATCTCGGTCAGGCGTTACAAAAAATGACGGAGTCTTTTCGTTAGTGAACGGACTTAGACCCTTCCAATAGCGGCCCGACCGTTTCAGCTGGACGTATTCACCAATCACGTCCTCGATGGCCAGTTTTGACCGGATTTCCTCCTTGGCATCGCTATACACAACTCTATTATATAAGAGGCAACTGCAATTGTTAAAAGATAAGCACTATGGTAAAATTTCGTTATGACACAGGGTGGACGGTCTACTAATGGTGGCATTGTACACGCCAATGACAACCCCTATGGCGGGGTTGATCGTGTTTTGCTAACCAATTCAACCTCACCCGATAAAGTCTTTGGCAGTTCTATGCCCAATCTCCAACCTGGCGAGCAACCTACTTATCCCCATGGACAAAGCAGTGTAGTCTACGGAAATGAAAATTACGTTAACCCTAACCTGCGAGGCTATAGCAATACTGGTCAGAATATTATTGATGTCAACCAGTTAAACAACGCTATAACACCCATGACGAGCGACAATATCGCTCAGCTTCGTCGCGACAGCCTAGTCCAAGATACGCCTCCGACTACATCAGCCAACAACCCTAATCAGATGTATATGCAGCCGCCAACCATTCCACAAATTAGCGACATGCAAGCACCAAACGCAGCACCAGCTAGCCAGCCACCTCAGCCCAATGTCCAGCCGGTATATCACGACCTATCGACAGCCGAGGGTAGTCTAGACTATCTCAACTCTATTGCACCAAGCACTGCAGCGCAGAAGTCCCGCACACTGCCAGTTCCCAACAAGCTATTTGTTGGAGCTGGCATTGGTGTAATAGTTCTAGTTATTGTTGTTGCCATTATCGGGGCAATTGGTGTCAATCGACCAAGCCTCGGCACACGTGCCCAGGAACTAGGCAAGGCAATTGCCAACCTACAAAGTATCATTGAATATGGCGAGAGCAACTCCCAATATATTTCCAGTGACTTAGACGGCGTCATAGCTGAAACGCACTTAGTCACGCTGTCTCATCAGACAGAATTAAGCAAGTTAATAGCCTTAGCTATTAACGAAGATGGCGAGGCGACTGAGGCTGAAGCCGACGAAACTACTACCGACGATTTGAACAAGGCCTTGTCTCAGGGGCAATTGAACAATGTATATCAAACCGCCCTACAGGAGCGCCTAACCAATATCGCCGAGGCAACCGAGGCTGCCTACAATGCCACTAATAACGACGAGATTAAAAACGCTCTGAACGAAACCTATATTGATGTCGAGAACCTACTTTCTCGCCTAGAAAAGGCCGTCCCCAGTGGTGGCGGCGGGGCAGCCGATTAACTGGCGACTGACCGATCATCTAGAATAGCTTTGGTTTCCTCGTAAGCGTGGCGAATCTGGTCGCTGATGTCGTCGTCAGATAACTGACCAGTCAATAAAACTGTAATGAAATGTCTTTTATTTAGGCCCTGCCCCTCTAGGACTGATTCATAATTCTCGCGTAGCAACTTGGCCAAATTTGGATCACACCGTAGTGATACGGCAACAGGGTTAGAGTTATTTTTAACAGTCGCCACGATCTCTCCGCCCAGGCTATACGCCACTACACTATCGGTTGAACGCTCGTCGATTTGGACGCCATCCAGATTTGCCAACTGCGTTTTTATATCGGTTTCGGTTAAATAATTCATTTCCCATGTCCTCGCTTGGTAAAGTTAATATAGGTTAGATAGTATTTTAGTTCGTCAATCGAACCCTCAATGTCGCTCATCGCACGGTGCAATTCAGGCTTTGTGAACTTAATACCGGCGTTTTCAAAAATAATTTTCCAGGCACTTACGTCTAGCATCCGATAACTTAACATCTTGTTTAGTGCTGGCCAGGCTCGCTCAATAAACTTCTGGTCCTGATGAATCGAATTACCCGCTAAATAGATAGGCTGGTCTAAATCAAAGTTAGCCTTGATAAAATCAACCAGCTCACTACTAACTACTTCAACTGGCTTTGCTGTGGTTGAACCGTTTCGCTCTAATAGGGCTTGCCTAGTTTGGTCGTTTTTATCCCAGAAGTCACCCACCATGCGCTGACGCATAAACTGGTCATCAACCTGCACTGTCGCCTGGTAGGTGGCAATCTGGTTAAAGTCAAAATCAGTGGCAATTACCCCAACCTCGACAATTTTATCGATGGCTGGATCCAAACCAGTCATCTCTAAATCAATCCACAATAGACGTGCCTTAGTCATGATGCCATTATAGCAAAGCTGATGAAAGCCAATTACATTCTGCTAGGAATCTCAATTCCCAATATATTCAGAGCGTGACTAAAGGTGTGGGCTACCTGTTTGAGCAGACTCAGACGAGCCGCCTTAACACCTGGTGCTACCTCATCAGTGGCTACCGGAGTATTTTCGTAGTATCGATTCATCTCCCTGGCAAGTTCATAAACATAGGTGGCGATGCGATGTGGCTCTAAATTATCTGCCGCCTGCTTAACAATGTTGGGATAATCCAGCAACTTCAAAATAACTTCCTTTTCCGCCTGATAGTCGTAAGTATCATCAATTGGTGGAATCTCAGGATTATCGTGCAATATTTTATTGACTCGGACAGCAGCATATTGAATATATGGGCCGGAATAGCCAGTCAGATTAAACATTGTTCGCCAATCAAATAGCATACCCGTGCGACGATCGGCCGCAAAATCCGTGAACTTGATAGCTCCAACAGCAATCTTTTTAATATCAGCATCACTAATGTCGTCCGATTTGGCATTCTCTCTGGCTCGCCGCTCGGCTTCATCCAGTAGATCCTCCAACAACACCACACCCTTGCGCGACGACATTTTTTCCCTGGTACCGTCCTCGTTAATTTGGTCAATTAACCCAAACCACATATGGATTAATTCGGTCTTTAGGCCAATCTTTTTTGCCATGGCAAAGAGTTGTTCGAAATAAAATTTTTGTTCAGACGCTACGCAGTAGATGGCTCGGTCCAGATGAAACGTCTCATCTCGGTAAATCAAGGTGGCCAAATCGGTCGTAGCATACAATGCTGCACCGTTTGATTTTAAAATTAGGATTGGCGTCTTAATTCCGTAATCCTCCAATGGGACAATGATTGAGCCATCGGCGTTTTGCACCGCCACACCTTTATCAACTAGTTCATGTGCTAGCTCCTTGCCACGCTCAGCATAGAATTTCTCGCCGATTTCATATTGCGTGCTGATACCCAAACGACCCATCACATGATGTATATGATCAAGGGAAATCTTATTGAAGCGTTCCGAATACTCAACTGCCTCTGGATCGCCCGCCTCCAGCTTTAATAGCCATTGCTGAGCCTCGTCCTCGATATCGTGTTTGCCCTGGGCTTGCTCCTCCTTAATCGCAGCCTTAGTTTTGATATAGATATCACCCAGCTCATAAATACCACGTTCAGCAAGCTTGTCCTCGTTAGAGAATTTTTGAAAACCAACCACCCAAATACCGAACGGCGTGCCATAGTCGCCCAGGTGGTTGTCGGTAATCACTTCCCAGCCAGTGGCTAGCATTAAATTACGTGCCGCCCAGCCCTGGTTACTGGAACGCAAGTGACCAACTGAAAACGGTTTGGCCATATTAGTACTAGGATATTCCACCAGCACCTTCTTGCCCGCCCCATCATTA
Organism: uncultured Candidatus Saccharibacteria bacterium; assembly: GCA_944391325.1. GTDB lineage: Bacteria > Patescibacteriota > Saccharimonadia > Saccharimonadales > Saccharimonadaceae > Nanoperiomorbus. The sequence goes on from CALXTC010000019.1 coordinate 13,168, forward strand.
TTATTGCCATAGGGCAAATCACCAGCAAAGGCTTCATTTAAATCCTCATCGAGTGCCTTAGCGCTAACTTTTAGGTTAATAAAACCTGGTCCAGCAATTGATACCTCACTAAATACACCACTAGCATCAAGCTTCGCCTTAATTTCCTCGGCGATATCACGAGGACGACGACTAAGTGGGCCAGCTAGTCGCATAGCGACGTTGGTTGAGTAGTCACCGAACCTCGGCTCTGGTCGCGTCAGTTCGGCGTCGATGGTTTGATTATATAAATCATTGACCACCTGGCTGATCTGATCGGCATATTTATTCATAGCAAAACTATTGTATCACAGGGGTGTTTCTGTTTAGATAACGTGCAACAAAAACAGTAAAATTACCACCACACCCAAGCCAATACGATACCAACCAAAGATTTGGAAATCGTGTTTTTTGATATATTTCATCAGATATTTAATAACTAACAGCGAAACTAAAAAGGCAACCACCATACCAACTAGCAGAATGCCAATTTGCAGTCCCGTAAAATTAAGACCGTACTTAACAATCTTTAGCAAACTAGCGCCAAACATTACCGGCACTGCCAAACAAAAGGTAAATTCCGCCGCCACCGTGCGCGACACACCTAGTATTAAGGCTCCAATAATAGTCGCTCCTGAACGCGATGTTCCTGGAAAAATAGCCGCTATTAATTGAAAAACGCCTATCAACAACGCAGTTTGTATCGTTATCTGGCTTAGGGAGGTAATTCGTGGATACTTGGCTCGTCTGCTCCTTTCGACAACGATAAAGGCTACGCCAAAAACTATCAGGGCAATAGCAACGGATGGCGCATTGTAAAACCATTTCTCAAAATAGCTATCAAACAATAACCCGATAATAGCCGCCGGCAAGCAGGCCACAAGTATCCTTGACCATAGTCGCAGCTGGTCACGCCTAAACAAGGAGCCCGTTTCGCCTAGACCTCGTAGTGGCCATAAGGTTCGCCAAAACAATACGACCACTGCAATAATCGCACCAAGTTGAACTACTACTAGAAATAGATTAACGAAATTGGCTGGTTGGCTAAATTTCAATAGCTCATCCAGGATGATCATATGCCCCGTACTACTAACTGGTAGCCATTCGGTAATCCCCTCGACCGCCCCAAAAACGACAGCTTTGATGAGATCCAGCACTAACACACCCTCGCTTTATGCATACAGCTTAATTATAAACAGTCTAATTAAACTATTTCAACGACTTAATAAAGGCACTGAAAAGTGGGTGTGGTCTAGTAGGACGGGAACGAAATTCTGGGTGTGCCTGCGTGGCAATAAAGAACTTGCAAGCCGGCGCCTCAACAAACTCAACAAGCTTGCCGTCAGGTGATGTACCAGCAATTTCCAGCCCGCCCTGTTTGATGTATTTATCAAACGATTGGTTAACCTCATAGCGATGACGATGGCGCTCAACTACGTTTGTCGCTCCATATATCTGCGCTACTCGGCTGCCCTTTTTTAGTTTGGCCGGATAGTCACCTAGACGCATTGTGCCACCAGTCGACTCCTTGCCCTGCTGGTCCTCCATGATATAGACCACATCTTCATTAGAGCCAGGATTGATTTCAGTACTAGTTGCACCAGATAGCCCACCACGCCGAGCAGCCGCTATGACCGCCATTTGCAGGCCCAGACACAAGCCTAGATAGGGTTTGTCATGTGCTAAGGCATAATTCGCTGCCGCAATTTTACCGTCTAAACCACGTACGCCAAATCCACCTGGCACAACCAACCCATCAACACTAGCAAAGTCGTCATCAGTCACCTTCTCAGCATTCAGCCACTTTATCTTTAAATTAACTTGGTTGTGATAGGCGGCTGCTTTCAATGCCTCGGTTACCGAAATGTAAGTGTCAGAGTTGTCGACATATTTAGCCACTAAACCAACCGTCACAGTTTTATCGTAGACGGTACTACTAAGTTTGCGCAGTTCCTCCCACTTACTCATATCTGGGTCGTTGTCCGAACCGACAAATTTATTCAGCACCGCCACTACCCCACTGTTAAGCACATTAAATGGCACTTCGTAGACAGATTTAATATCTGGCAAAATTACCACAGCATCGTCGGATACACCCGAGAATCTAGCAATTTTCTCGGCAATGCTACGTGGCGCCATCTGCTCAACCCTGACCACAACAATGTCGGGGATAATACCAAACCCTCGCAAATCCTTTAGTGCATTTTGAGCTGGCTTAGTCTTGAACTCCTTGCTGGTATTTAGCCATGGCACAAAAACTACCGAAACATACAGGCAATTTTCACGCCCGACAATGTCAGCAAATGTACGAATAGCCTCAATAAAGGCTAGCCCCTCGTAATCACCAACAGTTCCACCAATTTCCACGATATGAATATCGCTGCCCTGGCCAGCTCGCAAGATTGCCTGGTGTATTGAATCAGTTAAATGTGGCACCAGCTGTACAGTTTTGCCGTGAAACCCGCCCGATCGTTCTTTGTTTATTAGGTCCTGATACAACTTTCCAGATAATGTTATAGAATCGCGCGTCATCTCCTCGTCTAAAAAGCGCTCATAATGTCCCAGATCTAGGTCTGTTTCTGCCCCATCCTTAGTTACAAAGCACTCGCCATGCTCAGCTGGATTCAGTAACCCAGCATCAACGTTTAGGTATGGGTCGCATTTTTGAATACTGACTTTTAGCCCCTTCCCCTTTAGGATGGTACCCATACTGGCAGCAGTAATGCCCTTACCTACACCAGAAATTACACCACCCGTCACAAAAATATACTTGGTCTGAACCTTACCAGACTTTTTAATTGTTTTTGTCATATCCCCTCACTTTTATTAGACACTTACTATTGTAGCACTAAAAATAGGCTCATGGTAGAGCCTATTTACACTATATGTAGTGTTTTATTCTTTGCTAGTTATTCGCCACTGGCTACGTCTGCGTCGTCAGTTAAGTTGCTTGGCGCATCATCGTCAGCAGCATCAGCCGTCGTAGTGTCATCAGCAGTTGTGATGGCAAAGCTAGTTGGAATACCTCGACCGTCACGGTCGTCATTATCCATATCTACCTGGTCATGATCCTCGATATATGGGTTAGGCAAGCCAGCTTCGTCGAACTTTTGCCCAACATCGTAACCAATGCTCTCGGGTTTGGCATTCGCCCGTGGATCGCTATTGAAATCTTCGTCGCGAAAAGCCTTTCTCTTGGGGTCTATCATTTCTTTCCTTTCTGTTTTTAGATTGACTGTCCTATACTATCACGTTTATGACTATTTGTCAATTTTATAGAGCGTCGCCTTGTATATCTCTTCCCTACTTAACGGATCTTCGACGCCAATCGTTTTTACTTCGGTCCAATTTTCGACGCCCCGTGGTGCGGTTATATTGTCATCATGGTTACTGCCTATACACCAAACATAATCGTGTTGGGATGAAAACTCGCCCCAATCCGACACGCCTCGATCTAATTTATTATCTCGCATCATCGCCAGTGAGCCCGTCGAATCGTCCTTAACCAAATTCCAGTCAAAATAGACGGGCTGGTTAGTCGTTTCGCTGGCAGCAACTGCATAGTAACTATATGTTCCGATGTCAACAATAGGAATGTTCGGCATCTCGGTTATGGCCGCATCAACAATCTGATCCGCCATAGTGATTCGACTAGCATCCGAGCTGTTTCGATTATAATTACCCAGACGGTAAACGTTGGCCACCCCTAGGATAAAGCAAACTAGAACAGATAATAGCAACATTCCTGACATTCTAGCCTGGCGAGAATAGACAACAGCCACTGCCAGCAAAACCACCAATGCCATAATAGCCGGCATTAGATACCTATCGACAAACATTGATTTTAGCGGATATAGCGACAATAGCATCAGGAAAGCCACCGGCATAATTGCTAACACAATTACTCCAGCCATTTTCTTTTGGTTTTGACTAGAAATCGACAAATACGTTCTAGAAATAGCAACTAATGCCAAAACAACGGTTAGAAACACCAATACCGCCCACCATCCATCAGCTAGCGTCGCCTCACGATACAACAAGAAGTCCGTAATATATTCGCTAGGCGTATTCGCAGTTACAGGTGGAATCCAAAAACCGTTGGATAAACCCGACATCTGCTTTAGGGCTACTGGTATCCACGGCAAATATAATCCCACTGCTAGGACATGGGCTAATATCCAATCTAGGCTGAGATAGGTCTTTAGCAGTTTGCCACCCCTTAGGCCACTCATTCGTAAATAGATAAAGCGATAGACCCAATGAGCCAACCAAACAACCGCAATGACATAGTGAGTCCACATCCCCAGGGAGATTAACACCCCATAGATGAGATACCAGCGGCGTTTATTTGTTTGCAACAGTTTAGCAAATACCATAGTTGCAGCAATGGCAATTACACAAACCAGCATATACATACGCATCTCAATACCATAACGAACAAACATTGGCGACATGGACAACATCAATACAGATAGCATTGCCGCTGGTCGTTTAAAAACTTTTTTAACCAGAAAATACAGCAAAACAATCGCGACCACCCCCAAAAAAACGCTCATCGCCCTTAATGAAGCTAGACTGCTACCAAACAATAGACTCCACAGCTTTAATAGGTAATAGTAAAGTGGCGGGTGGACATCAATGGCTGTGTAATGAGTTAAATCAGCCCAGTCGAAACGAATAATATAGGCACTAAACGCCTCATCAAACCAGATTGATGAGGCGGTCAAACGCGTCAAGGTCAGAGACAAGAATATGCCAATAGACACTAACAAAATTGCACCACCAGCCAGTCTAGATTCTGATAGATTTTGCATCCTCGAAAGCATATTTTTCACACGCCGCATACTGACATTTTACAATATATTGACAAACTTGATTTTTTATTGCGTTAATGCTATGCTGAAATCGTGGTCGGTATCGACTAGTTCGTTCTAAGGAGGAATAATGCAGTCCACTACGTTCGACGACTACGTGGAGACGCTTATCAGGCGCTATCACACAGCCCGGTCGACGATTATTGAGAAAGCCTGGGGAGAAAGGCCGAACCCACCAGCTATTTTGGATGAGATCGCCTGGCGAGCAGCCTCTGACTTTACCAATAACGAGCGGTTTAGGCGAGATCGACTCGGCGCGATGTTAGAGCAAGAGCTGAATCAGCTCAACACTAGAATCAGAGAGGTCACCAATGCCATCGCGCAAAACGATTACCATTAAGGAGGTTCGCTGAGCTGCATGTAACACCCCCCCCCTTTTTTTTCACGACCATCTGGTCGTTGTACATATATACTTCAAGACCCCGCTATGCGGGGTCTTTTCTTTTTGCTTAGATTTAACTCAATAACTAAACCCCACCGTTTAAAACCCATGGTTTTAAACTGCCTCCCCTAGCAGGGGAGGCGAGAAAAACTACCTGGTCGGGATGACAAGACTTGAACTTGCGACCTCACGGCGTGGCCCGGGCTGTTGGACGCTACGCTACCGACGCGCCACGGCTGGGCCATCGTTGTATTGAATAAAAACTGGTCGGGATGACAAGACTTGAACTTGCGACCTCACGGCCCCCAGCCGTGCGCGCTACCAACTGCGCCACACCCCGACATCTGGCGGAGGGATGGGGATTCGAACCCCAGATAAACTTCGCAGCTTATACACGCTTTCCAAGCGTGCTCCTTCAACCACTCGGACACCCCTCCAGGGATGGACTTATTCTATCACAACTTGACTTTTTATTGGATAACGTAATCAGTTACCTACTAACACCGATTATGCCTCGTAGTGCAAATAGCGTGTCGCGCCAATTGCTGACCGTAATTGTGTCAATACCCATCGTCACAACTGGATAATCATTACCACCCGGTTGGGTCATATCACCAAAATATAGAATATCTTCTCGCCCAATTTTCAACTGCTCCATTAGCTTAGTCATACCAAACGTTTTATTCATACCCGGCAAGAAGACGTTGATACTAGTTGTTCCTGCAACTTCATAGTCAAACTCGGGGGCTAGTTGTCTAACCTTCTCTACTATTGCCTGACGTTTTTTATGTTCAGGGTCCCAAGGATATTTATCCTCCGGGGTGGCCTTTTGCCCCAGTGCACTATATGTCACCTGGCTACTACGATTTTCAACAATTTCGCCCGCTGGATTATCACACCAGTAGCCTAATTCCTTGGCAGCCTGCGTAATTGACTGCTCAATTTTTCTAGTCTGCTCATCAGTCATTGGGAATGAATAAACCTGGCGCCAATTGTTCATGTCGACCGCCACCCCGCCATCAGGCCCATCGTAAATGTAGTATTGCGTTCCCTGCGCCACCATTAAATGTAGGTTGCGTAGCCGTGGCGCAGTCGCCAACAGCCCCATTGGAGCCAATATCTGAATCATAAATTGACTCAATTTCTGGCCAGATATTACACAAACCTGATAATAGTCCAGTAGTTCGGCAAAAACATTCGCCATCTCACCAGTCATTGGCGTTTTCGCCACATTCAGTGTGTCATCAATATCAAAGGCAATAATTTTTTTCATCCGTTTTTCTTTCCATTTTTATACACAATTATTTTACCATAACCATATTAAATGGTTGCACGATCGACTATTTTTTCTTATCCAGGGCTTTTCTAGCAATCTCAAAGTCACCGTCGTACGGCTCTGTTCCATCCGCCCGATCGATCGTCTTTTGATGGCCCATACCTAACAACAGTACCGTGTCACCTCGATCGGCACGTTTAATAACTTCCTTGATTGCCTCGCCGCGATTGTCGATAAATATGAAATCTTCGCCCTCTACACCGCCAGCTTCGCGAATGCCAGTGGCCAGCATTTCAGACAGTGGCCGAACTTTACCCTTGGGATCTTCCTCGGTCAATACAACTAGATCACTATTTTCATAGGCTAATTGCCCCATCTTGGGAAACTTTGAATTATCTCGCAGACCCGCTGCACCACAGACAATGTAAACTTTTCCCTTAGTTGCCTGAAAAATACCTGGCAACATCTTTTCGTATGAATCTGGCGTATGGGCATAATCTACAATTACGTCAATGCCTAAATCGTTCGGCACAGTGTCCATTCGCCCCTCGACGCCAGACAAACTACTAATTCCATCTTCAATCTGCTTTTTGTCTAAGCCTAAGGTGTGACAAACGGCGACAGCCGCTAATGAATTATAGACATAAAACTCACCTGGAATATTGACCTTGATGTGATATGACTGTTTGTCAATACGAACATAATATTCAACACCCTTAGTGGTCGACTTTACTCTAGTCGCCTTCAAATCTCCGTTCCCTACACCATAGGTGACAGGATGCGGAACTACTTTGGCGAACAATTTAGCCGATGGGTCATCAATGTTAACCACACCAACACCTCGTCCACCGTGCTTAGACTCCTTGGCTGCCATCTTAAATAAACGCAACTTGGCTCTGCGGTAGCGCTCAAACGTTCGATGGTAGTCTAGGTGCTCTGGCGTAACATTGGTCATAACGGCAATATCTATTGGGATGCCAAAAACCCGCCCCTGGGCTAAAGCATGACTAGAGACCTCTAAAACCAGGTATTGAATGCCCCGGTCGCGCATTGCAGCAATTTGGCAATTTAACTTGCGGGTATCGGCCGTTGTCATATGTCCACCCTCACTATGCAGTTCAGAGTCATATGTCGCATTGCCGACAGTCGTCATCATGCCGACCTTATAGCCAGCCTTTTTCAAAGTGTTGTAAATCATAAAACATGTAGAGGTTTTGCCATTAGTACCAGTCACACCAATGACCGTCATAGCACTGGCTGGGTAGTCGTAGTGATTAGCAGCCAGGAATCCTCTACCCCAGTGATATGGAACCAAAATAGAATTATAGATATCTCGCATTGTCTTATTCATACGGCTAATTATACCATCTGATTGTGGTAGAATATCACGGTATGAATGTGTTGGGCGTGGAAAGCTCTTGCGACGAAACTGCCGCTGCCGTTGTGGCAAATGGGCGGCAAATTATTAGCAATGTTGTTAATTCTCAAATCAATATCCACAAACTGTATAACGGTGTTGTTCCAGAGGTAGCAGCTCGATCGCATCTCGAAGTCGTCATACCGGTAATTGACGAAGCCGTTCAGGCTGCCGGTGGTTGGGATCAGATTGACGCCATTGCCAACACTACTATGCCAGGGCTAATTGGTTCATTGCTAATTGGTTCACTTAGCGCCCGCATGTTGGCCATTGTGAAAAATAAGCCATACTACCCGGTTCACCATGTCGAAGCCCACGTCTACGCCAACTTCCTAGGTGACAAGGCACCTAGTTTTCCATTTTTATCCCTAATTATTAGCGGTGGACACTCCCAGATTGTTCTATTTCGCGATCACGGCAATTATGAATTGATCGGCCAAACAGCCGACGATGCCGTTGGCGAGGCCTTTGATAAAGTAGCCAAGATTATCGGCCTTCCCTACCCCGGCGGACCGTCAATTGCTGAGGCCGCCAAGAATGGCGACCCCCATCGTTTTCACTTTCCCAAGGCTCACATGCATAACAAGTATGATTTTTCATTCTCGGGGCTCAAGACTGCCGTTCTGCGCGAGGTTCAATCAACAGTCGGCGTCGACCATACATTCCCATCAACTAAATTAGCCGATAAGCTAGACGAACAGACTAGAAATGATTTTGCCGCCAGCTTTCAACAAATCGCTTGCGAGACGCTAGTCGATAAGTTGGTAATGGCGACTAATGAATTTCAGCCACGTTCGGTTGTCGTTGCCGGTGGTGTTGCTGCCAACCAGGAATTACGTCGTCAACTAATTGAACGACTGCCAATTCCAATTAACTTCCCCACCCCGGCATTATGTACTGACAATGCCGCCATGGTAGCCAGCCTAGGCTACTTTAAGGCGCAAAGAACTACCCCGACCGATCCACGTCACCTCGAGGTAATTCCATCAATTTCGATGAATCAGACCATCTGGAATAACTAAGCGTGCTAACATATACAGTAAGTATGGGAGAGACCAATTTTTTACAGAGCCAAGCCTGGGCAGATTTTCACAGACAGCTAAAGCAAGAAGTTATTGAAAAAAGGGTTAAAAACTACCATTACGTAGCCATTGTTGAGAAGGGGCAACTAGCTAAGCGTTTATACTGCCCACTAGGTCCAGTTGTTAAGGATAAAAAGGCTCTCAGGGAAGCCCTTGACGACCTAAGAGCTGAAGCCAAAAAACGCAAGCTTGATTTCGTTAGAATAGAGCCGACGCTAGATAACTTAACCGCTGACGACCTAAAGAAACTGGGGTTAATCAAGTCAAATCGCGACGTTCAACCTCCCCACTCTATCGTCAACGACGTTTCCGTCGCCGACGATAAAATAGAGGCTGAACTATCACAAACTGCACGGCGATATGCCCGAAAATGCACTAAAGCTGGCATTACCTACAGCGTCAGCTACGAGCCGACTGATATACGATATTTCATTGAGCTAATCCACGAGGTCGCCGACAGAACCGGCATGCACCCCCACGATGATTTGTATTTTCAGCAAATCGCCGCATTCATGTTCCCCCAAAAAACTGCCGGGCTGCTGTTCGCTGAGCTCGAGGGGCAAAAAATCGCAGCTATTATCTTTTACACCAATGGGCAAACTATGATGTATACACATGCTGCCAACTCGACCGAATATCGCAAGCTCTCCCCTGCTACCGGACTGGGACTATACGCCCTTAAGTTTGCCCATTCCCAAGGCTGCAAAGTCTTTGATTGGTGTGGCGTAGCTCCTGAGCAGGATGACGGCAACCCACGTTGGAAGTCCTGGGCTGGCTTCACCCGCTTCAAATTATCGTTTGGCGGACAAAGGGTTGACCGATTAGGCACTTGGGAGTTACCTGTTCGCCACATGCGCTACCGACTATACCGACTACTACTAAAACTAGCCCATAAATAGTTAATTTCCGTTAGCAATTTACCAGGCTACTCTTCCCCTTTGCTCTGTGCTATAATAGGTATTAGCGAAAGCTTCACCACTGAACTTTATGACAATTAAGGTGTGTATTGGGGGGATTTCTTTTCATATGAAAGCCCTGTTTAGAGTGCCAGGAAATATTTTCAAATGAAATTATCAAAGACTTACGAACCAGCAAAATTTGAGCCGTCTATTTACGCCCTGTGGGAAACCAGCGGGGCGTTTATGCCATCAGGCAAAGGTGACCCCTATTCAATCGTTATGCCACCGCCGAATGCCAACGGTAATTTACACGTTGGTCACGCCTACATGATCCCCATCGAGGATGTTTTAACCAGATATTATCGCATGCAGGGCAGGGATACGGTCTGGATTCCAGGGGCTGACCACGCTGGTTTTGAGACATGGGTGGTTTTCGAGCGATACTTAAATTCTCAGGGTAAGTCGAGATTTGATTACTCCCGCGAGGAGCTATACCAAATGACCTGGGATTTTGTCGAGCAGAACAGGGGTAATATGGAGTTGCAAATCCGCGCCCTTGGCGCTAGTTGCGACTGGTCGTCGACTGTTTTTACACTGGATAAAAAGGTCATCGACACCGTCTACCAGACATTCCATAAGCTATGGGATGACGGGCTAGTTTATCGGGGTAATCGTATCGTTAATTACTGCCCACACCACCAAACCTCTTTCGCCGATATCGAGGTAGAGTACCGTGAGGAAAAATCAAATCTATGGCATATCGCTTACCCACTGACCAGTGGGGCAGGGGAGATTGAGGTGGCGACAACTAGGCCTGAAACAATGCTGGGTGACACAGCAATTGCGGTTCACCCAGATGACCCCCGCTACAAAGATTTGATTGGCAAGACCGTAATCCTACCCCTGGTCGGTCGCGAAATACCCATCGTGGCAGATGAGGCGGTTGAGTTAGACTTTGGTACAGGCGCTGTCAAAATTACACCGGCTCACGACCCAGTCGACTTTGAAATTGGACAACGTCATAATTTGCCCCAGATTCAAGTGATCGGCTTTGACGGGAAGATTACCGACGCCGCCCCAGTAGAATACCAGGGGCTAACCACCGAGGAGGCTCGACTAGAAATCGTTGAGCACCTAAAGCTGGCCGGTGCGCTAAGACAGGTTGAGGAATTCACACATCAGGTTCCCCATTGTTATAAGTGTGGCGCAGTTATCCAGCCCCTACTGATGAAGCAGTGGTTCATTAATGTTAAACCACTGGCTAAACGAGCCAAGGAAGCTGTCGAAGATGGTCGCATTCATTTTGTCCCAGCTCAAAAGGGCTATGAGTTAATCCATTATTACGATGAACTCAGAGACTGGAATATTAGTCGCCAGATCCCCTGGGGCATTCCAATCCCGGCCTTTCAAAATGTTGACGACCCGGACGACTGGATTTTTGACACCAGGGTAGAGCAGACCGAAATCGAAGTTAACGGTAAAACTTATCGCCGAGACGAGGACACCTTTGATACTTGGTTTAGCAGTGGGCAATGGCCGTTCGTGACAACCGATTACCTGTCTGACGGCAAACTATGTAAATTCTATCCTAATTCAGTTATGGAAACTGGCGTAGACATTCTACGTGCCTGGGTAGCACGAATGATTATGCTTGGCTTATATATGACTAATAAGGTCCCGTTTAGAGACGTCTTTTTGCATGGTCTTATCCTAGATGAGCACGGTCAGAAGATGAGCAAGAGTAAGGGCAATGTTGTCAATCCAATGGAAATCATCGACAAATACGGTAGCGACGCCCTGCGAATTGGCATTATCATGAACCGTTCAGCTGGACAAGCTCAGGCATTTTCCGAAGCCTCCGTGGTAGCTGGTCGTAACTTCTGCAATAAGCTGTGGAATATTGCTCGTTATATCGAGGATAAAGCTGACTCAGCTAATGTTGCCAACGAAGACGTCGACGACGCCGAGCCTGAAACAATTGCCGATCATTGGATTCTCAGTCGTCTAGAACAGGCTCGAGTTGATTTGAGTAATCATATTACCAACTACCGATTCGCCGAAGCAGTTGAAACTGTTTATCACGCTGTATGGGATGAGTTGGCCGACTGGTACATTGAGGCTAGCAAGGTCGAGGCTAATCCAGCCTTTATGCGACGAGTACTTGGGATTGCCTTGCGACTGGTTCATCCATTTGCCCCATTTGTTACTGAAACTATTTGGACAACTATACGTGGTCAAGAATCACTACTAATTTCTCAGCCATGGCCATCAGAGCTAAAGTTTAGCAAAACCAAGGCAGCCGACTTTGAGGCCATTGTTGAGCTAGTCAATGAACTGCGCAACATCCAGGGGCAACTACCTAGTCGTAAATATCGTCTAGTTTACGACGAGAGCAGGGTAGTAGAGGAGAATGAGGAACTAATTGCCAGCCTAGCTAGACTAAAAGATGTCAAACACGATCACACTCCCCACGGTCTGCGCATAGTTTTACCACGCAGTACAACCTGGCTAGAACTAAGTGACGAGGAAATTCTGTCATACAAAGATGACCTACAGGCTAAATTAGACAAGCTTAAGAATGAAATCTACGCCCTAGAAAAGCGACTATCTAATAAGGGCTATATCGAAAAAGCCCCTGAAAGGCTGGTCGAGGAAACTAAACGCAACCTATCTGATAAAAAACGTCAGACCACTCACATCGGCGAACAACTATCCGAGATTAGCTAACTGCTAAGCGTTGTCGGCATCTTTATTGACTTTTTGTCAAGCTTATGCTAATATATAGCACGTATTAAGTTATGACAAACAGTAAAAACACATATAATTCCCTAAGCAACGAAACATTATCGACAATGCGTCTAGTCTTTAGCGTGGCTTTAATCGGAATGATGTCGGCCTTTACACATGGCTATTATCTAGGCATTAAGCCGGTAAGTCTACCACAGGTAGCCAAGCTGTCCGAAAAGGAGCTTGAAACACACACAGGGACAGACTACAGCAGCGATCGACCAGTCGCCGACCCTCGTCATATTCGTGGCATTAGACGAGCAGAGGAAACCTAGTCTCGAGTCAGCGATTATTCGTGATGATACGGATGGTTTAGGTAAATTGCCTGGGCACGATATATTTGCTCAATCAATATTAGCCGAACTAATTGGTGTGGGAAAACCATATTCGATATAGACAACATAACGTTGGCTCGGCGTCTCATTTCATCATTAACGCCGTACGCACCGCCGATTACAATAGTGACGTCATTATGGTTGACCAACAGCCTAGAAAATGCCGGGCTAGTTAGCTGATCACCACGTTCATCTAGTAAAATCACATAGTCGTTAGGTTTGATGTGTTCTAATAGCCTCTCAGACTCGTCCTGACGCGCCTCGTCGCCGTTTTTAGTCGAATATTGAATCAGAACCCATTCTGCGTTAAACGGAGCTCTCAGACGCTTCTGGTAATCTTCAATCGCGTCTACTAAATTGCGGTCATACCTTTTGCCAACAGCTAGGATTTTCAGCACTAATTAGTCCTCGAAATAAAGCTTGTTAGCCATTGCCTGAAAATCGGCAGTGTCGGTATGGACTGGATAGCCATGATGGAGCTTTAGTACATCGCCATCATACATTGGCACAACATGAACATGGGCGTGGGGAACCTCTAGCCCCTCAACCACCAAACCAGCCCGAACGCCCAGCACATCGTTAATCCGTTTAGCCACTTTCTTTACCGTCGCAAACAGAGCCTGGTATGTATCGTCATCTAGGTCATATATCTTATCTACTTGTTTTTTAGGAACAACCAATACGTGCCCATCACTTAGTGGATTAATGTCTAAAAAGGCATAGGTCTGCTCATCTTCATAGACTTTATGACTGGGAATATCACCTCGAATAATTTTGCTAAATACACTTTCCTCATTCATATCATAATTGTATCACCCTAAATAAGCATATTTGTTATACAATGGATTTGTGAAAAAGTGGTGGGGTAGCACACTGGCGATATTGACTATTATTGCTGGCTATGTTTGTTATTGTTTAGTTCGGCCACTACAAATAGGCGCTGCTAAGATTCAGCTACCAGAACTAACTAGCGGTGAGCTGTCGGCCACAAACCTGGGACTACGCCGAGCAGCCATTGGCTATATCAATCCCGAGGATAACGCCATTCAGTGTCGTGCCCTGGGCGACGGGGAAACCTATACCACACCAATTGCCACTGCCAGCCTGGCTAAAATGATCACGGTTCAGGTCGTCCTAGATAAATATCCCTTAAAAGCAGGCGAGAGCGGCCCGACTATAACAATGACTAACGACGACGAAAGTCGTTATTGGTGGGCGGTTAATAATGGCGGCAGCAACGCCAGAGTAGTCGCCGGTGAGCAGATCACTGAGCGACAATTACTGGAAGGAATCTTGCTTGTTAGCGCCAATAACATGGCTGATAGTTTAGCCATCTGGGCCTTTGGCTCTATCGACAACTATCATCAGGCGGCTCGCCAATGGTTAAACAAAAATAACCTGGCTAACACCATTGTTGGTGGCGATGCTAGCGGTTTCAGCAGCGAGACAAAGTCTACGCCAACCGATCTGTGTAAAATAATGTTGCTGGCTACCAAACAACCGGCCTTGGTCGAAATTCTATCGGCCAACACCGCTACATTACCAACTGGCGAAGTGTTACAGAGTACTAATCGCCTATTGGGTCAGAACGGTATTTTTGCTGGCAAAACTGGCTATACTGACGAGGCTGGAAGAGGTCTGATGGTCGCCAGTCACCAACAAATTGGTAATGTTCAATTGACAACAGCTGCAGTTAGCCTGAGCAATGACAGTTACGACGCGGCCTTTGGCACGACCAACCAATTAGTCCTAGCCCTGGTCAATGATTTACAGGTATACTCAATCTCAAAGGGCGAACCCATAGGGAAAATTAGCAGTTTGTGGGGTAGCCAAACCGATTTATCTGTCAATCATACTGTAGTTATTCCATATTGGTCTGACCAACCCCCAACTATTAAATTATCCATAAACAAACAGATAACCGACAGCCTTAGTCCAAACACAATTATTGGTACTCTGCAAATAGGGACTAATTATATAAACGTGCACGCCACCAGTGGCATTGAGCCAGCTCGATTAGCATGGAGACTAACCACTCCAATTAATCCAACCTAAAACAAAACACCGCCCAGTAGCAGGGCGGAGAATAAAATAATCGCTTGGCGGAAGGAGAGGGATTCGAACCCTCGGTGAGTTGCCCCACACCGGTTTTCAAGACCGGCTCCTTAAACCACTCGGTCACCCTTCCACGCTGTATTATACCAACACCTACCATTTTCCGGCAAGGTTTGGTAAAATACCTACTAGCCAGGGAGGAGTACCCAAGTGGCTGAAGGGGACGGTTTGCTAAATCGTTAGGTTGGAGAAATCTGGCGCGGGAGTTCGAATCTCCCCTCCTCCGCCATAGAATTATTGCCCACAATTGTGGGCTTTTCTTATTATTTGCTATGTTATAATTACCATATGCAGGACGACAACAATAGTGCTTCTAATCTACCTAAAACTGATGTCATATCATGGACGTCAACTGAAACTATTTCGCAAAAGCGCAGTGGTAAATGGTATGCCGTAGTAGTTGGGGTTTTTATTGCCCTATTGGCCGTCGACGCCCTATTGTTTGCATTTGGAATATTTGATCTCATGGCGCTAATCAGCACAGCTGCATTGCTAGTGGCAATGTTCGTAGCCCTAATGATATCAACTAAGTTGCCAGCACATGAATCGTCGTATGTCCTATCAAATGACGGCTTGGTTATTAACGGACAAAACCATCCTCTTAGTGAATTTCGAGCCTTTGGTGTTCGACAACATGGTGGACTGTGGCAATTGGTGTTAATACCCGTCAAGCGCTTTGGTATGGAAATTGTGAGTTATATCGACGAACAAAATGGCGAGAGAATCGTCGACATCTTAGCCAACTTTCTTCCTATGGAAGAGGTGCCCGAAAATGGCGTTGACCGACTTATTGACCGACTAAAAATATAGTTAGACGATAATCAATCTATTTGCTAGAATATACGACAGGGAAGAGTGCAGGAGTGGTTGATCTGGCCGCTCTCGAAAAGCGGTAAGGCCGCAAGGTCTTCGAGGGTTCGAATCCCTCCTCTTCCGCCAGAGATTATTGGCCCAAATTGGGCTTTTTTAATTAACACGCTTCGGCTGGTACAATACAACCAAACCAAGCACTGACTTAACGCCAATACCTTTCAATAGTTTAGCGGCTGTCTCCATCGTAGATCCGGTCGTCCAGATGTCGTCTAATAAAATTACATGATCGGGAGTCGCAGGGACAGGGAGCAAGCTGCCAGTTGCCAACCTAGGTGAAATAGCCAGCGATTTTCGAATTAACTTTCGTCGATTACTGGCGTTTTGCATATGCTGCGCCATGTTGTCTGTGCGAATTAATATTTTATTATTCACGGGGCGGTTAATTCGACTAGACAACTGCCTGGCTAGATATAACGTGTGATCGAATCCACGGCTGCGTACATGCGATGGAATTGTTGGCACAGGAAGAATAACTGCAGTCTGCGGTATGGAAACATTTTGCAACCGATTAGACAATATGTCAGCTAACGGTCTGCAACATTCAACTTCGCTATTATATTTATAATCACCGACTAGTCGTTTTAACGCCCCACTACGCTCGGCAACAGCCAATAGATCGTCAAAGCATTTATGCTTTTTACAACAACTTTTGCATAAATTATTGTCCAAACAAGGCGCACCACAATATAGGCATATGGGGTGATTACGCTTGATAACGTCAGAAATACAACATCTACAAAAGGGCAATCCTATCGCACCACACCCTTTGCATATATGGGGTGAGATGGCACCCAGAAGATTATCAACCATCAATAGCATAGTATTTTTTACATCAGGAAACGAATTATTCTATTGTTCAGTTTTCATCTGTTAGTTATAATTATGCCATAAACAGTAAGGTTTGTGTAAAGTTTTAAGGAGGGAATTAGACAATGGTGAGACAGCAAAGCGATGATTTACTAATGGACGGGTTGGATGACGATCTAGCATCGGCATTGTTTAGTGGTAACGACGATCAGCCTCAAAAACAGGCGCCTGCCCAACAGCCCGCCACCACAGCCAAGGAAGAGGAGTACGATACAGT
>CALXTC010000020.1 GCA_944391325.1 uncultured Candidatus Saccharibacteria bacterium
ACGCCCTCGAATTCAATTAGCAATCCACCTCGGTTAGCCTCGTATGGAGTAACTGTCCGGGTGCGCCCCTCCTCGACGACCTTTTCGATTTCATCCCAACCGCGTTCCTTGGCGGCCTTGCGCAAAGACAGCAGAGCCTCGCCATTTGGCAACTCTGGGTCAATTACCGATGCGACCACTTCATCGCCGATGGCATACTTCTTGCCAAAGCCGATTTCACGACGTGGCACCATACCTACGCCATGAGGCCCCATGTCAATTAGAATTTCGTTCTTTTTGACGGAAAGAACTTTACCGTTAATAGTCGAACCTGCCTCGACGGTTTGTTCAGGAGCACCTGCTAGCAGGTCAGCCATTGTTAAGGCTTTTGCCATTAAAATATTACCTCTAGATGTCACGTCTGGTCACCACGACACCTCTATATTAACTATCATTAAAAATCATAGTGCGACCAGCCCACTAATCTCCAGATAACACTATATCATAGATTAGCAGTCAGGTAAATGTCGCCACCTGAGGCTACGACACGCCCTAGGGTTTATTAACGCTGGTTGTCAGGCCAATCAACACCCACCTTGCCATCGCTATATAGCCACAGGAAGTGACTGAGTAACTCGGAAGCAGTCGGCTTGGACCTGCTGATTTGGACGTAGTGTTGCTTGATAAATATACCTAGGTTCTTCCTGCCAAGTGCACTAAAGGTTTTATCGCCAGAATCTGGTAGATCAAACGACTCAGCAGCCTCCCCAAGGTCCGCCGTGTTAATCTGTCCGTTCCAGACCTGGTCGTTAAACGCTCGCACTAATTCACCCTCGATTTGTTGACAGTACTCCGTGTAGTTATCCAGCATCCCATTAAAGCCAGCCTGAGGCGAAAGCTTCGCCATATTATCCTCTACGTATTGTCTCATTGCCTGGCTTGTAACTCCGTGTTGTCCATCTCTAATCAGCATCTCCAAACCCTCGCTGTACGGATTGCTATCCCGCGCCTGCTTAATTGCGCCGTCGGCAATTTTTCTGTTCATGTCATCACCGATGGCGTCAATTAGACCCTGGCGTTTAGCATCATGAAGTAGACTAACCCATCCGTATAGCAACGCGGTTGCATGTTTGAGATCATCATTATTGATATCGCGTATCTTTGGCTTACTTAGCTGTTGCTCTATCCGACTAGGAAAGTCATCTATTAAGCCATTTTGCTGATAGATCAATTCTCGCCCCTGTTGGTTTAGCACCAAATTCCCATTTGCAATGTCAAACATATTGCCCACACCATAGTTATGTAACACGTGACTCACCTCCTTGAGACCAAACCTAGCGCTCAGCTGGCGCATACGGCCGTCAACCGCTTGAGCCATCAACTCTCTTTGCTCCTGTTCATTGCGATTAGATTGCGTATTATTAGCATTGGCAGTTGACGTTTCTACCGGTGTTTGTCGTGTCCTAGGTTGCTCATAGGACGATGGTCGCTCG
This sequence comes from uncultured Candidatus Saccharibacteria bacterium, assembly GCA_944391325.1. Classification (GTDB taxonomy): domain Bacteria; phylum Patescibacteriota; class Saccharimonadia; order Saccharimonadales; family Saccharimonadaceae; genus Nanoperiomorbus. The sequence goes on from CALXTC010000020.1 coordinate 1,473, forward strand.
GACTTATATCTAGCCAACGGGAAGATAAACGGCATTGGCGCCTCAATATCTGCAGTCGGCACCCCAGTATCAGGAGCGGCAATACCTGGGGTTGTTACATCGTAACTAACCACCTGCTCAACACCCCTAGTTACCGTTGTCGTTAAACTATCCGCCGTGCCAGTTCCAACATCCGTTGCTAGCACCATGTTATTACTAACATCAAATACTTCAGCCGTATGGAAGCTTCCACTGTTCAGCATTTGGGCAACTGGCGAGTTCGGCTCAACGTCGAAGACAACACGCGATCCCTCTAGGTGCCCAGTCACTTCAAATGGATTCATCTGCGTACCGCGAGTAGGCGACACCATTAATCGCAGATTACCGTTTTGAGCCGATTGGAGCATTTGTTGATTAGATACACTGATACCATTAGACGATGTATAGTCATGCAAGATATCGTAGGTATAGTTACCCCCGCTGTTGTGTAGTGCTAACTCACCACGATCACTAATACCTGTTCCATTGTCAAACCAACCAGCGCGATGGATATGGGCGTTACCTTGTACGGCCTCGGTAGCCGATACAGTCTTGGTTTCTGTAACGTCAACTATGCCATAGTTCTCATGCACATCATAGCCCTGATCTCGCCATTGCTTTAGCAATTCGTCATCTACATGACCGGCGTTCACCCGCCGTGTAGTACCAGCTATGGCCTCAGCTGCTGTAGCACCAGCAGTTTGATTGACACCAAAGAGATCCGTGATGCGATCGTATAGACCCAACACCGCCGTCTTGGATCCGGCATCAGCGTTTCGCCCCATCAGGGCCTCACCGACACCCTGGATATTATCGTTAAAGAACGCCACTACCTCCTGGAAAGCCGCAGAGAAGGCTACACTAGTTGCCGCCGTCCTAAGGCCAGTAGTAAATGCCTGTCGACGACGCATTCCATTAAAGGCTCGATCCCTCGCCAGTATATCGTCACGAATCTCCATTAGACGCTCGGCAGGTACCTCATCACCAACAGAATTCATATCAGCTGGGTTGCCCGTTTCCCAAATCTGGTTAACCGCGTTCAACACTTGACTGCGATAATCACTGAAATCAAAATCTGGATTAGTTTCTCTGACGGCTGCGATATAAGCTGCCTCTAGCTCTAGTTCGCGTGCCAGTAGTTGCGTTCTCTCATGTTCCACTGACTCTGGGTTACTATAACTAATCAGGTCAATTCCTCTCGAGTCACTAATTACCTGACGTAAAATCACCTCGTCAATTGCCTTTTTTATCTGTTGTATATCGCCAGATTGACGTGCCTGATCAATACTGCTGATTAGGTCGCTAGACGATTCCATCTGATAGGTCGTCCCCTGCAACGCACTCTCAGATTCCAGCTCAGCGCCACGTCCTTGCATACGCCCCATAGCTCGATCACGGCTCGCAAGCGTCCGATCTACCTTCATCTGGTTACTTCTCTTGACACCAGCTAATCCACCAGCCGCCACCGCGGAGAGACCGAATGACCCCCACTGAACCAGTTTGCTTCTGACTATCGCGCCACCAGCCCAGCTTAGCGCACCAGCTGCAGTTGCTGCCCACTCTGGCGGGATGAACTGGCCAATTTTAGAATGCTGGAACCGGTCGATCGCCGCCTCCATCTTAGTTCGGTACAGTTCGGTTCGCGCCCCCTCACGAGATTCGGCATCATACATTCTAAAATTCTTTAGAACGTTATCAATGGACTCGCCATGCTCAACCTGGGCACGAACATACATTGCGATAGCCTGGTAGTTGTCCAAAGAAGCCACATTGGCTTTAATAGCCTGCCACTCCTCCTGCCAATCCGGCTTTTCGGTATCAATGCCATATAGTGAGGCTCGAATGCGATTCATCTCCTCATTAAATGCCTCAACGGTCTCAATCTTGTATTTGCCGTTTTCGTCCTTGGTTACATAATCACGCAGAGCCGCCGTCATCATCTGATATTCTTCGCTTTGTTCGTCTAGCTTTTCGCGCCACTCTCCAGCCATTTCTGATACATAGCCATCATTGTCTTGGCCCATGCGCAGAATTAAAGCATATCTAGCATCAGATTTAGCCCGTTCATTCAGCTGTTCGGACGTCATCGGCGTGCCATCGTCGTTAGTCAGTTTGAGCGACTCAATGCCAGTATACTTTTCGCGCGCCTCGCGTTGATATTTACGCTCGTAATAACCACGAAAGATATTACCTTTCCACATTCTAGTAAAAGCATTTTTTACTCTAGCGCCCAAGCCTACTTTAACTCGGTTGCCATCTTTATCTACGGGCGACGCCATATCCAGTTCTTTCTTTAGGCGATCTCTAGCCTCTTCCCATGACCTATCATCAGCCATTTGTTCACGATCAATGCTCACCGCCACTAGCGGATTGTAACCGAGCATCAGGTCAGGCTGGCTGGGCAACGGCTCGGGCTCAGGCGCTGGATCCTGATCTCCACCGCCCAATTGATGAACCTCAACCTCTGTTGGTTCTACCGGTGGCGTCGGGCCAGCCTCTCGTCGAGCAATCGCCTCGGTACGACGTTCCTTAGAGCTTAGGTCTTTATCGCTCAACTCTCCGCGATGTATTGCCCGATAACGACGATCCTTAAACTTACTAGCAACCAGCTCTAACTGCTCGCCCGTTAATCCGCTCTTTATAGTTTCAAGGTTATCCCTGGGGTCGAACTTTATGCCAGCATCACGTAACGCTAGATACCACATATCATGTCCAGCCTCACGTTCAGCTATGCGCTTCTCGACTTCGTCCATGCGAGCAATCTCGTAATATTCCCGCAACTCGTCACTGTTGACGCGATCAGCCCACTTAACGCCCTGTCCGTCCAAGTGTTTTCGATAGGCGATACAGGCGTTGCGATACGCTCTTTTCTCGACTTCTTGTCGGTCAGCCGGGGTCAGCTTGTCCATCATGCCGTTAACCCACTCTTGGTCACGCAATTTTTGCTCGTCTACCGTATCAGTAACGACCTTTTTATCCTTTGACTGTTCGTGTCCGGACTCTTTTTTTGCTAACTTAGTCCCGCCATCATGCTGATCAGAAGATTTTGTTGCAGGCTTTGTAAAATCATATTCCCGGCTCAATTTATCCGCAGCCCAGCGTATCTTAGCCTGTTGGCTTAACGGTAAGTCCTTTAGCTCAACATCGTCATCAAGACCATAATACTCCCTGGCCATTTTCCATGCGGCATCCTGTTTGCGCTGGATAGTTGGCTTGGCTTTCTTTTTAGCTTGGGCAAGTCGTCTCTTTTGAGTGCTTTGTACACGCTTAATAAATTTTCGCGACTTCTTATCGTCCCATTTGCTGAAATCAGGTTCATCGCTTAAAAGCTCAGCAACCTCGACCGCAAGTTCACCGACTTCTTGTGATACTTCCTGATGTGGAGCCTTTTCGCCCTTTTCATGGTCAGCGATGGCATTGCCACGAGGTTGCGACGTCTCCGTTGACGCCTCAGCTACCTTCGCAGCCTTGCGTTCAGTGGCTCCTCGGGGCATCACCCCGGTCTCAGCCAAGACCTCGGCCGGGTCCTTAGCCGCTCTGTCATAGCGCTCCGCCTTAGCCTTTAATATGTCGTCAATCGATGCTGTTAGAGTCTGTCCATGACCAGATTCACCAGCCGCCCACTCCTCGTAGATCTGCTGGGCGGTCTCTGGATCAACATCATTCGAATGTGCAGATAATTCTCCTTTTCTCATCCACGCCCCCTATGCCGCATCACCTAAATAGTATCGACGAAAACGCATCATGGTATTCAGTGCCACCTGTTCACCATTAATACCACTTTGGCGGAAGAACTCTTGAATTTCATCAGCCTGGACGTCGTCGCCAGCCAGCATAACATTCAGTCGATCCAGTTGCTCCTCACTAAGAGCGCTGATCATTGCCCGGTCAATTTGCTCCATCAACCGAGCCCGCAGATCCTTGATTAACTGTTGACGCACCTCTGGCGTATCAACAGCGATTTGCTTTGCATCAATAATTTGACCTAGGAACTGGTCAATCGAATCGGGCTGCTCCGCAGCTGATTGTTTAGTATTAGTATTAGTATTAGTATTAGTATTGGTCTTTGTCTTTGTCTCCATATGTCCCCACTTTCACTTAGGTTTGACTTACCCATATGCTATCACCAAATAACCATAAACGTCAACAACTGATAAATCCGGCTACCGTGTCAGGTCGCAGCTACAAACCATATTGGCGTAGCACGTTGCCCAGGGCGCGAACCTCAATTGCCTCAGCCATATCGTCAAGAGGAATGGAGGACGCGGTTGATTGATAACTTTTTCGAAGTTCCTTTATTTGACCATCTAAATCACCCATAAATTTGTCAGCGTGAGTAGCAATAGCCCACCGGAATGGCCAGCCTAAATTGATAGATTTCTCTTCGTCCTGACCAACCTCACCTAGAACTCGCCGAACATCGTGCAGGCCATCTTTATACTTAGTTATGTAGTCAGTTATGATTTCATTAGCCCTGTCCATGGCTTCATTAACAGCCTCGGCATGCCTGCTATCTCGATAGGCATCTATTTGATCGTTAAGCTCCTCTGTAACACGATCCGTGGTAGACTCGGCAACATCTTGCGCCTTATCGGCAAGCCGATCTTTTACGAATGGCCAAACTTTTTCAATAATAAACGCCTTAACGCGACCCATTAGATTGGTTTCAACTTGGACTGCTGGTGCTATTTGCGCAATCAGTCCAGCCTGGCTCATCGCCGACGAGTCGATTGTCTTGTCGACCATATCAGATGCTACCTCAGTATTGCGTCTAAACCAGTCCTGTAGAGATTCCCATACACCGGTAATAAGAGTAGTTGACTTGGCATCAGTATCCTGGCCCATAATACTCTCGATAAGACCACGAGTATCCGGGTTATTAAACATTGCCAGCGCCTCCTGCAAAACTGTTGAGAATGTAGCACTAATTACTCCGGTCTTAATGGCAGTTCCTTTCATCTCATGACGACGCATTTTGCGATTAATTAAGTTAACCTTGCGCATATGGTCATACATTTCAGTTAGCATATCCACCGGCATCGACTCAGCCCAGGATGTAGCACCAAGCCCACCACACTCCTCTATCACTCGCTCAGGGGTGTAATCAGATTTATCTGAATGATTAGATTTATTTGATTCATCGACCTTGGCGTCAATATTGTATTCATGCATCTTTTTAATAACACTTTCTAGACGAATCCGATATAGATCAATATCGAAATCTGGCTGCGTTTGTTTAACTAGCTCACTATAACGTTGTTGCAGTTTCGTTAGGCTAACTGTCATAGCCAGCCGCTCGCTCTCAATTAGTTCCGGGTTAGTATAACTAATTAAATCAACACGTTCGATATCACTAACCATCTGGCGCATCAGCACATCGTCTAGCACACCACGCATCTTATCTCTATCGTCAGTTTTGATAACCCGTTCCATATCCTGGATCAGACGCCTTGACCAAGCCGTTTCATAGACGGCCGTTGGTCTGCTTTCGAGACTGTTGACGTATTCTTTTGACTCCTTAGAGCCGTGTTTATTAGCGTTATCTGCGCCACTGGTAGCCTGGTTGTAGTGTCCCAACATCACCTTCTCAGCAAAGTCGTTACCCGTCTCCATGGCAGCCATAGCCGCCCCTAGGCCAGCTGGACCAAGAATTGGCAGAATATTTGCCCCCTGTTTAAGCAGGAATTCGGCCGCTGTGCTCACCATACTAGAAGCACCCACGGTTACGGCCGTCAGCATTCGACCATATTTATATTTCTGCATTTTTTCGGCAATTTTATCTAATTTGGTGCGACGAGTTTCTGTACGGGCCTCGCCAGCAGCCTCCGCCCGGTACATCTTGAATCTCTGCAGAACATCGTCTAGCGCTTCACCGTGTTCAACGGCGCTGCGTACGTATATGGCCACCGCCTCGTAGTTATCCAAAATATCGAACTTTCGCTCTAACTCTTCCCGACTATATTTGCCATTAGTGTTTTTGATGTCATACTGACGAGCTCGAATGCGCCATAGCGCATCGTCCAGCTCGTCGACACTCATTTCCCATTGGCCATTTTCATCCTTAGCTGCGAACTTGCGTAACGTATTTAGCATAGCTCGATACGCCCCATTTGGGTCGTTTTCCGCCGACAAAAGAGTTCGTTTCTCGCCAGCGTTATGATAAACAAAGCTTTCGTTTTCCTGCCCCAGACGCATAATTAAGGCATAGCGAGCGTTAGTAGCAACCTTTTGCCGCACCTCGTCAGGACTATATAGTTGACCATTTTCATCAACCGCTTCCAATTGCTGTATATGTCCGTACTGTTCACGAATTTCCGCCCGATACTTTTGTTCGTAAAGGTTACGAGCCGCCCCACCTCGCCATAATTTTGCGCCGATCTGACGCAATCTAGGTAAACGATAACGCCAGCGTTCATCGTTTTCTTTCATGTCCCTCCAATAGTCTAGCTCTTGCTCGTGTTCTAGGCGTTTTCGCGCCTCATGCCAAGCCCTCTCGCTAGAAATTTTGTCACGGTCAACCATAACCGCCGTCATCGGGTCGTACTTGATGCCCTTTAGAGCCTCCTTTGTTATCTCGCCTGTTTCTAGTTCCTGTCTAGTTTTGCTACGAGCGTCAAATTGTTCACGAGTTCGTCGAGCTATTTCGTACACCTCCTCTTCGGCGTGCTGTTGATATTCCCGATATTTATCTGGGTTGCGCCGGCGCAACTTCTCTGCCTGACGATACGACTTCAAGCCAAGTGCTCGCCTAGCTCGCAGGGCTGCCGTTTGACTGATGCGCCACATTAATTCACCCTCTCGCAATGGTGGACTGCCCTCGGGTCGCTCGTGTCTATTCCAATACCACTCGGGGTCATTTTCTAGGCTTTTATACAGCTCGGCACGCTCATCGTATTTAGCCGCGTCGCCAACCGACCGATCAACTGGCAGTAGCTCGTTCAAGACGGCCAATGGATCAGCCTCTGGGTCGGCCGCCACAACGGCAATATTACCGATGCGTCGTTGTCGTTCCTTTTGCTGCTCTAGCGCCTCATGTGACTCGACTGTTTGAGGTAACTCGGCTTCGTTAGCCTTCGTTTGTTCAGGCTGATCAGACCAAGCTTCATTAGTAGTGGCTTGGTCGACTTGTTCAGGATTGTTATGGTGTTTTGTTAGTTTCTCCCCACTCATTTTTGCATTTGTTTTATAGCGGCTAGATAGTACTGACGAAACCGCAACATTGTCTCCATGGCAACCCGTTCACCATTAATACCACATTGGCGGAAAAATTCTTGGATCTGGCTATCCTGTAAATCTGGCTGATCCAGCAGCTGATCTAAGCTATCTAACTGTTCGTCGTTTAATTCATTGACCATCGCCTGATCAATTTGATCCATTAACAGGGCTCGCATATCGGCGATAATCTGCTGCCGTGCCTCTGGAGTATCAATAATTAACTGTTGCTCGTCCAGAATCTGGCCCAAAAACTGATCCACCGGATCAGGGTTGGCACTGTTCAATGGCGTCGTGTTATCTGTCATTTTTGTTGTCTCAACTTTCTGTCTATTTTATTACGGTTATACTTAGTATAACATCAGGCAATGCTAAAATGAAATTATGTCATCACTGTTGCAACGGTTGGCCAATGATTATCCTCAGTTTCGATTTATTCAGAGCGATCGTGCTCGTTGGAGCGCTAGCGAGCAAACAATTTATTACACCGACGACCAGCTCCAGACTCTGCACGAATTGGGGCATGCCCTGCTGGGACACAATACTTATCGCCAGGATGTTGAACTAATTCAGATTGAGCGAGCCGCCTGGGTCAAGGCGCAACAACTAGCCCCACAATATGGACTTAGTATTGATAATGATACGGTCGAGGAGGCCCTGGATAGTTATCGCGATTGGCTACATAGCCGTTCAAAATGCCCTCGGTGTCACCAAACGGGCTGGCAGGACAGCCATGACCTAACCTACCACTGCCCCAATTGCCAATGCGTTTGGCGAGCAAGTGACGGACGTCAGGCACGAATGCGTAGGGTTAGGCAATAGCAACTGATTAAACACCCTAACAAAAACCTCCCCCTAGCGGGGAGGCAAGAAAGTAAATTAGATTTCCACCAGCTGACGCCAGCGAATAGTTTGAATAGTCGCGGTCAGTCAGCTATTTAACGACAACTTCACCATTGGTGCTAGCATCGTCGATATGGATAGCAGTAGCTTTCTTAGCTGGTCCACGTCGAGAAATACGACCACCCTTAGCACCAGCTAAACGGGCTAGTTCTGGGTTAGCGGCAAAACCACCAGTTGTGCCATTCTGACCACCTTTGCGGCCAATCATAGCATAAAAATCTGCCCCATAACGAGCCTTGTTGGTTGCAGCAGCCTTCTTTGCACCTGCCTTTGTCCCTGCCATTTACACTTCTCCTTTCGTTAGCCTATTTGCAAAAAGGGTTACCATAGTTGATCCTGCGTTATAGCGTCAATTGCCGTGATGCAATATCACCGCAACTTACTGACGCCCTACAGCATCAACTGTGGTAACCCTCTCTCACACTCACCCTGCTATCGGATGACTGTTCCATAGTCTATCATAGTGTTAGTGTTTTGTCAAGCGTTATAACATAATACTCCCAAAAACCTCCCCTTATTCGGGGAGGCAGATGAGAACCTACGGTTATTCAATCGGTGGGAGTTGCTTAGATCATGTCCATTTTCTTGCCCTTGCGGCTTGCCTTGACCTTGGCCTTGGCCTTGGCCATTTCCCTGTTCTGACCCCTAGTACACGTCAGAAAGACGACTAGTGCTGCCAGAATCAGCAGAATGGCGATAGTTGTCATACTATAAACACGCCCACCAATTGTCACATATAGGCCAGTATTTGGAGCATTAACATCACCAGGGATAATTGATGGCACGGTAGCCTGATAGTCCAGCCAGAATGATGATGTCGAATAGGCGTCTAGATCATCTGGGAATGATGCTCGCACCTCTAGCTGGTAGACGCCGACTGGACGACCATTTAGGTCAATCGTTGCGTTGACTGGTTGACCAGCCTTGGTGTCACCCTCCCATAGAACATCGCCATCTAGCACAATCTTTACATGGGCATCATTGTCCGTCTTTAGCGTGACATTGTTTTTAGCATTATATGTCTTAACGGCTGTAGTTTCAGAGCTGATACCATCACCAAATTGAAAATCGTTAACACGGATAATATTTACCGAAACTGCACGAACCGTTACGCTGACAGTTGCCTCACCACTAGCACTAGTGGCAGCATGGACTGGCGACGCATTGCCCGCAATGGCCACTGGCATAGCGACAACAGCCATTGCCATACCAGCCACCATCACCATGCGCGAGGCCCCTTGTATTATGCGATCGACTGTCATTTGTGCCATATCTGTCATTCCTTTCGTCTATATCTACTATTTCTTGCTTGATTTTTTGGTTGTCTTCTTTGACTTGCTACCCTTAGCCTCTTGGCGCATACGGTAGTTAATTACAGCATAAGCGACTAGCGACAGGATTGCAATAATGATCAGGATGATAATCCAGATTGGCACAGTACAAACCAACTTTTTGACCGTATGATTCTTGCCATTTAGGGTGATATTTAATTCAACGTTATAGAAACCGATTCCTACCTGATCCCAATTAACGGTAAAGTTGCGGGTGGATTCCGGGTAGACACTGTTGCTGTCGGTGTTTGACTTGTAGACCTCGGTGCCATTAATGGCGCTTTTAACAGTCATACTATAACTAACATCGACGCCAACGTTCCCCTCGTTTTTGATAGCAAAGCTAGCCTTTAGCGGAGATGTTGGTTGGTAACCATCAATCTTTTCGTTCTGGATGCTGGCCTGCTCGATTGTTTCACCATCTTTCATCAGAACACTAACAACCATACCGATGCGACTAGTAGCCACAATACCCGACCCCTCTAGTTCTTCACTAGGTGTGGTTGAGGCGAAAATAGTAGCAAACTGCATACCTGCTGGTGGATTAGCCGGAGTGTTGATTGTATAGCGAACTACTGTACTCTCGTCCGGCGATAAAACAAATTCATTTTTATCCAGCTGAATCCAGTCCTTAATTACACTATATTTACTAGGGCTGTCGTAGTTTGGCGAACCATAGTTACTATCCTCAATACTATATGAACCGACCGACATTTCAACATTCATATCGGCGTCAGTTGAGTTCTTGACACTCATTTCGCCTGTATAGACCTCGCCGTTGCCTAGCTCGATACGGTTACTGGCTGGCGAAATCTCCAAGCCCTTAAACTCACCACCCTCGGCGTGAGCAGCATTGCCACCTAGTGCCAACAGCAAATAAACCGCCATAAAGGCGACTAGTAGTGCGATGCGTTTGGAAATAAACTTTAATGTTGACTCCCGTTTCATTGTCCCCTCTCGTTTCCTCTATATTATTTGCTTTGAACTTATTAGTTCAGTTGGGGGTTCCTGGGTAGGAGCCCCCTGTGAGCTAAGAAGTGTCACTACTGTACTGTGTAAGTATAGGTAACGGAACCGTTATATTGACCAGTAGCCTGGTCGTTAGCAGTTGATAGACCGAACTTTAGAGCAGTTTGATTAGTGCCGCTCCCGGAATCGGTGTCAATCTGTACTTGACTGGTAGTAACAGCCTGGAAAGCTCCGTCATCAACCTTGTATGCCCATGCGGATGTACCCTCAGCAATATTGGTTCCGGCTGGAATAGTATCACCACCACTCTTTAGGTTTGTATCTGCAGCACTGATATATAACGTACCAGGAGTGCCAGTGTTATTAGTCGTTACGACAGTGACGGGTTGCTCAGCAGCAACATTACCGGCAGTAACGGTGTTAAAGTTGACATTGTATTCCGTCATGTCAATGCTGTTATTGGTGCCACCCTCTTCGACGGTTTCGCCACCGATACCAATAGCCGAGCCAACAGTAACAGTAACACTTGCGTTACCACTAGCTGTCGTTGCAGCATTTACCACTGGGGTGAAGGTAGCTAGACCAACAACGCCTAGTGACAATGCACTAACTGCTAATAAAGCAGATTTTTTCATTATTTTCCCTCCTTTAGGGTTAGTTGATGTTTGTATTTCTAAGGCTTGGCTCACACCACACCTTGAATACTAGTTAGATTATAATACGTGACCAAAATTAAAGCAAGAGCTTTATGCCATTTTTGTTAATCGTTCTACATCTGTATTGTTGTAATTTTTTATTTTATCGGTTTGCTCACAGCAATGTTTCAGCCGTCGGATTAACGTTTAATGCTTTTCGTAAAGAAAGACCTGCGAACTTATTAGTTCAGTTGGGGGTTCCTGGGTAGGAGCCCCCTGTGAGCTAAGAAGTTGGGCTTAGCTTAGATCTTGGATGGTGTAAGTATAGGTAACACTACCATTGTACTTACCAGAAACCTGACCAGCTGAGGTCGATAGACCGTAGGTAACCGCATAGGAAGCCTGACCCTCACCAGCGTCAGTACCCAATGTTACTGGAGAGCTAGAAACGGCCTTCCATGCACCAGCAGTACCGCCGGGCATGTCGCTCTTAGATATAAAGATAAAAACTGAGACAACTAAAAACCACCCTTTCGGGTGGTTTTTAGATAATTCGGCACCGTGCTACTTTCCCGCAATGCAGTATCCTCGCCGATGCTGGGCTTAACTTCTGTGTTCGGGATGAGAACAGGTGTGACCCCAGCTCCATGGGCACCGATCATAATATTGCACGCAATACTATTATCGACGTCCATAGACCGAATAAATTATTAAAATACACAACTTATGTTTAATCGCAAGTCATTTGGATTAACAATGGTTAAAAACTCAACTACCAATTCAGCCTACTTGAGTTAGGATCTCGGCCGAAGCCTAAATCCTAACTCAAGACATAAAAAGGCAATGGGACTATTAGTACGCTTCAGCTCCATACATTACTGCACTTCCACCTTGCGCCTATCAAACTAATCGTCTATTAGTGTCCTCATAGGGAAACCTAATCTAGAGGTCAGTTTCGCGCTTAATATGCTTTCAGCGCTTATCTGCTCCGCACATAGCTACTCGGCAATGCAGCAGGTGGCCACAACCGATACACCAGAGGTGCGTTCACCCCGGTCCTCTCGTACTAGGGGCAAATCCTCGCAAGTTTCCTGACGTCCACACCGGATATAAACCGAACTGTCTCACGACGTTCTGAACCCAGCTCGCGTACCACTTTAACCGGCGAACA
>CALXTC010000021.1 GCA_944391325.1 uncultured Candidatus Saccharibacteria bacterium
AGGGTGCGTTCCTACGCGTTACTCAGCCGTCCGCCTCTCGTGTACCCCGAAGGGCCTTACCGATCGACTTGCATGTGTTAGGCATGCCGCCAGCGTTCATCCTGAGCCAGGATCAAACTCTCGTTAATAGGCAGAGCCTATTAACGAGAGCAGATAAACCTGCGTCGGCTCGGAAAAGTAAGCAAGCTTACTTTTCTCTCGCGCTCCTTGGTTTATCAAACTCTCTATGTGTTAATAAGCTCTCACCACTTCGTAGTTCAAAACTAACATAAAGATGACTGACGAAATTGACTTGCACTACTAAATTGTAAAACTACCGTTCTAAATAGAGCTTTGCGGTTTGCAGAGCGTCTCGCAAAAGGTCTCTCGCAATGAACTAACTAGTAGTTTACCCTATTGATTCGGTGGCGTCAACACCTACCTATGAGTTTTTTGTTGTAATTATGTCAACTAGTTATTTATCGCCTATTTTATCTGCTTCCACTATATACATATTAGACCAACCACTACGCCAATAACGATACCTAAAATAGCCCCAGCAAATACCTCTCGTGGCAGATGTCCACGGGAAAAGTATGGCTTCACCAGTTTACCCTTGGTTCGACTACGTTTAGCCTTTCTATCGCCCCGCTCAGTTAACTCGTGGGCAAGGTTGGCTAATAATTTCTCTTGATCATGGTCACGGTCAATCAATTCACGCAATACTAATCCGTGCTCGCCAACGGCACGTCGCACGTGAGCGGCGTCATAGCCAACGATCATAGTCACCATCAGGGCTACGGCGAAAATTGGCGAATCAAAGCCCTGCAACATGCCTATAACTGTCGTCATAGCACAAACACTGGCCGTATGCGTGCTGGGCATATTACCACTGGCAAAGAAATCTCGCACTGTTAAGGGGTGTTGTTTATGAAGTTCTAGGATAATTTTTAACGTCTGACCACCAAGATAGGCTATCAGGGCCGCCCAAATATAGGGCGATGTTAATAGACCGATTAATTGATCAATTATGTTCCTGTCCACCATGATTATGGTTATATTTTACCACGTCTATGCGGACTATGGCCGCTATAGCCGAGATAAATTCGACAACTGACGTACACATTGATACCCAGGCGCCAACGTACATATTATAAATAAACCAACAGATTGGGAATGTTACGGCCGCTAGGCGAAACTTTTTAGTATCCGGTTGCCAGATTGCCCAGGTATAAATAGCCGTGACGACAATTGGCAACAAGTCCATCGGCGTTCGATAAGACAAAAAGCCCATCACTGTTATTGCCACCAACATCAAGATAAATACTAAAACAGGCATTTTACCGTTAAATTTCTTTTCGTCGGTACAAAGCTGGGCCATCTCATCCTCACTGAACGGTCGGCCAGCCTTTCGGGCGTTTTCAACCTCTTTATTACAACTAGAGGCATGGTTGGCGTAATAGTAAACTACGACACATTCAATCGCCGAAATAATCGAAATGGTAAAGCCTGGCCACGCCCGCAAGAATACATACTGTAGACCGTATAGGATATTCCCTAAAACCTGGAAGGCTAGAATCAAGCGTCGACGCTTGCATTGGACAGATATTATATTGCTGCCCAGCCCCATAAAGGCCATTATCTGGGCAATTATTTCGCTAATCGTCATGGTGCTATTATTTTATCTCGTCTCTTTGTTGTTGCACGTTATTTGGCATCCCACTGTCTATATCGACAGCGAGATACCAAATCTAAGTTATTAAAAGTTATTCATCACTACTGTCGCTAGGGATTAGTCCGACCGAAGCCACCGAATCACCCTCGTCTAGGCGCATAATACGAACGCCCTGAGTGGTTCGACCGAGAGTTGGAATGTCGCTAAGTGCAATACGAATGGTTTGACCACCAGCCGAAATAGCCAGAATTTCACTGATGTCCTCAGCTAACGAGCGAACTGTCATGATATTGCCTGTCTTAGCCGTGACAACCGCCGCCTTAATACCGACTCCGCCCCGTTTGTGTAGCGGGAAGTTAGCCACCTTGGTCATCTTGCCATAGCCCTTTTCACTCATCACCAATAATTGTTGCTCCTTGGTGTTTGGCTCGACAACGTCCATACCAACTACTCGGTCACCTGGACGCAGACGCAGACCACGGACACCTCTAGCCGAGCGACCCATTGGACGAGCATCAGCCTCGTTGAAGCGAATCGCCTGACCGAAGGCAGTCGACATAATGATATCGTCCTGCCCATTGGTACGACGCACCCATCGCAGTTCATCGCCATCATCTAGCTTAATGGCAATCAGGCCATTTGTGCGAATATTCTCATACTCCTTGGCTAGGGTCTTTTTGATCGTGCCATTGGTAGTTGCCATAAATAGATAACCTTCGTTTGCCTCAGCCTCATCCTTTGAGTAGCGAATAATCGAGGTCACCTTTTCATCTGGCTGCAACGACAATAGGTTGACTACTGCTACGCCCTTGGCTTGCAGACTAGAAGCTGGCACATCATAGGCACGCAAACGAAAGACCCGCCCCTTGTTAGTAAAGAAGCTTAGGAAGTCATGCGTACTGGTCGTGATTAATTGGTCAACAGCATCCGACTCCTTGGTTGTCACACCACGCTTGCCCTTGCCGCCACGATTCTGGCGACGATAGTCAGCCATTGGCGTGCGCTTGATGTAGTTCTCGTTAGTCAATAGGATGACAGCGTCTTCCTCGGGGATAACATCCTCATCGCTCATCTTGCCTAGTTCATGATTAACAATCTTGGTGCGACGTGGGTCACCATACTTTTCCTTCATCTCGGCCAACTCGTCCTTGATGATGTCCAGAATCTTTTGCTCGTCAGCCAGAATTGCCTCGTACTCGGCAATCTTGGCCAATAGTTCCTTTAGCTCGTCCTCGATAGCTTGACGATCTAGACCAGTCAACTTACGTAGTTGCATGGCTAGGATAGCCTGAGCCTGCACCTCAGATAGTTTAAAGCGACTCATCAAGCCCGTCTTGGCTGTTTCGTAGTCGCGCGATGAACGGATTAGGTGGATAACTTCGTCAATGTTGTCCAA
>CALXTC010000022.1 GCA_944391325.1 uncultured Candidatus Saccharibacteria bacterium
GATTATAATGATGCACCTGAGTCGCTTTAGCGAGGAGATAATTATCTGGAACAGTAATGAATACCAGTTTGTTGAAATTGATGATGGCTTTAGCACTGGCAGTAGCATTATGCCGCAAAAGAAGAACCCTGATATTGCTGAGTTGGTGCGGGGCAAGACGGGGCGAGTTTATGGCCACCTGATGGCGCTATTAACGACGATGAAAGGGTTGCCACTAGCATATAACAAAGATATGCAGGAAGATAAAGAGGGCGCATTTGATGCAATTGATACTGTAAAAAGTTCCCTGGCGTTATTTACTGGTATGTTGAAAACCCTGCGATTTAACAAGGTGCGCATGGAGGATAGCGCTAAGCATGGCTTTACCAATGCTACTGATGTTGCTGACTATCTGGTGGGCAAGGGAATTCCTTTCCGGGATGCTCACAGCATAGTTGGGCCATTAGTATTGATGTGTATAGAGCGAGGTATCCCGTTAGACGACTTGCCGCTAGAGGATTATCGTGGGTTGTCGCCAGCATTCGACGAGGATATTTATTCGGTCATTAGCCTAGATACCTGTGTTAATAAACGCCTAACAATTGGCGCCCCGGGACGCCAGGCCATGCGGCAGGTGATAGATAAGGATGCAGAATACTTGACAAATTACTAATAAGTGTCATAGAATAGACATAACCTCGTTATGGCGAGGTGGATTTATCCAATGCCAGTGTTTTACTGGTTGCACTTTAGGAGGTAATGACATTGGCTGCTAAGTCTAATAGTAATGGAACGATTATGGATAATTGGCGTCGGACTCAGGTCAAACGCGTTCTGCGCGAGGAAGAGGGTGGCTTCACCGTATTCCTGTCCGATGGGTCGATGTGCGATGCACAGATGTTCGATTGGCGCGTGCCGATGGTCGGCGAAATTGTGTATGTCGACCAGTCGACTGGTCGAATCTTCTATTAGTCCATAGTATCTCGTCATGCGTCCAACCTGGCCCTCGCATACATCAGTGTGCGAGGGCTGCCCCTTTTATGGTATTATAGACATAGATAAAGGCGTTTGAGCGACGGATCAGGTCGCGAGCCGTGGGAAGAAAGCCATGTTATTTTAAGATGCACAAATGGCGACTAGACCCCGCCGGAACTGCCCGTTAGTCAGTAATTGAGTGTCGATGGTCAACGATCTGTTTGGTGGCTATCGGAAGTTGGATGGTAACGCCCGCCCTGGGTTCCAACGCCTGGGGCGGTTTTTGTTATATCTAGAAAGGAGTGAGCAGTGAAGTTCAAATCTGGCGAACGGCGTCGAGCTATCGAATACGAAAAGGATCTGGTTAAACAGTGGAAAAAGAACCGGACGTTTGAAAAGTCGGTGGAAATGCGTGATCCGGCTAATAGTTACGTGTTCTATGATGGGCCACCGTTTATTACTGGTGTACCACACCATGGGACGTTGCTAAGTTCTATTATCAAGGATGCTGTGCCACGTTATCAAACAATGAAGGGCAAGCGAGTAGAGCGCCGGTGGGGCTGGGACTGCCACGGCTTGCCGGCTGAAAACTTTGTTGAAAAGCAACTGGGTATTACGGACCGTCGACAGATTCTAGTAGATGATGACCAAAAGGCGCCATTAGATAAAGATGGCAAGCCGATGCCGACTATTACATTGGAAAAGTATATTAAAACAGCCCGTGACTCCATGATTGCCAACAGTGAAACCTGGGAGGGCGTAATTGACCGGGTTGGCCGATGGGTGGACTTCAAGGGCGCCTATCGAACCATGAACAAAGATTTTATGGAATCGGTTTGGTGGGCTTTCAAACAGTTGTATCAGGCGGGGAAGATCTACGAGGGTGAAAAGGTGTTGATGTATGATACGCGTTTTGCCACACCTGTCAGCAAGGCTGAGGTGACGATGGACAATGACGCCTACCAAACAGTTACCGACCCATCGGTCTATGTTAAGTTCAGACTGACTGATGAGGCCGCCGCCAAACTGGGGGTGCCGACTGGAACGGCTTTTCTAGCCTGGACGACAACGCCGTGGACGTTGCCGGCCAACATTGTCTTGGCTGTCAATCCAGATATGGCCTATGTACTAGTTAAATCTGGCGAGGATAATTTGATTGTGGCGACGGAGTGTCTAGAACGAACCTTCCAGGATGACAAGCACCAGCCGCTTAAGTACGAGGTCGTCAAAAAGTTTAAGGGCAAGCAATTGGTCGGGCTAACCTATCAGCCGTTAGAAGTTGGTTCAACCTGGCCAACTGATGGTGAGACGGTTGGCAAAATCCATCGGGTTTATGTGGGGGATTTTGTCACCAGCGAGTCGGGTACGGGTATTGTTCACGTTGCACCTGCCTATGGTGAGGATGACTTTGCCCTATGCCAGGCCAATGGCATCAAGGCATTTCACGTTATCGATGATAATGGCTATTACTTTGACAGCATTTATAAGGGGCGAGAGGTCTGGTCGAATAATAAATTTATTGCCAAAGACCTGCTAGAAAAGGGTATTGTATGGCGAATTGAGTATATTCGACACGAATATCCCTTTAACCCCCGTAGCAAGCAACGGATTATGTATCGGGCAATTCCGTCATGGTTTTTCGATATCCAGGATTCTAAGCCGCTACTACTAGAGCAGAACGAAAATATTAATTGGTTTCCAACCCATCTAAAACACGGTCGCTTCGCCAAGAATATCGAGCAAGCCCCAGATTGGAATCTTAGCCGTGACCGATTTTGGGCTAGTGCTATGCCAGTGTGGAAAGGTGACCAGGGTGGCATTATCGTGGTCGGCTCATACGATGAACTGGAAAAACTGAGTGGACAGAAATTGGCCGATTACCACCGACCATGGGTGGATCAGGTCAAGATATATGCTGATAAACTGGATGCGACAACTCGTCAGGAATACGGTATGCACGATGGCGAGGTCTTTACCAGGATAGATAAGGTTCTAGACTGCTGGTTTGAATCTGGGTCGATGCCGTTTGCTCAGTTGCACTATCCATTTGAAAACAGGGAAAAGTTCGAACGGAATTATCCAGCCGACTTTATCGTTGAATACATTGGCCAGGTGCGAGCCTGGTTCTACTATGTTCATGTTGTCAATACATCGCTGGCTAGTATCGGTGCCTTTGGTAAAGGGCGAATGGGGCAGAATGCCCATATGAACGCCTATCGCAATGTTATTACCACTGGTGTGGTGGCTGGCAATGACGGGCGCAAGATGAGCAAATCGCTGGGTAACTATACCGACCCGAACGAACTAATGGATCAGTACTCGGCTGATTCGTTGCGCTTCCTACTGTTGTCATCGCCACTGTTAAATGGTGAGGACTTTGCCCTACTGGACAAGGATGTTTCAGACGTCGCCAGAAAACTGGCAATGATTTGGAATATGTACGACTTCTTTACCATGTATGCCGAGGTAGATGGTTGGGAATACAACGGTGGGCCAGTGTCGACGATTAATCTAGATAAACTTAACAACCCATTGGACCGGTGGATTGTATCGCGCGTTCATCAACTAACAGAACATATCCAGAAGTTTATGGACGAGTACAACATTCCTGATGCATTGAGTGCCGTCATTCCATTTGTTGACGATGCTAGTAACTGGTATGTCCGACGCAGTCGTCGCCGTTTCTGGAAGAGCGAGGACGACGTCGATAAAGAGCAGGCCTACCAAACCTTGCATTACGTGTTGGTGCGACTAAGTATGATTCTGGCTCCGTTCACACCATTCCTGGCCGAGGAACTATATCAAAAGCTGACGGGTGGTGAATCGGTTCATCTACTAGATTGGCCGACGGACAATGCTATTGACCAGGTGGTTTTGCAGGATATGGCGCGAACTCGCGAACTAATCGCCGGTGGGTTGGCGCTACGAATGGATCGTGGCGATGACTATGGTCAGATTAAGATTCGGCAACCGCTTAATTATGCTAGTTACACCGGCGAACGTCTGGACGATTATTATGAACAAATCATGCAGGATGAGTTGAATGTTAAGCGAATTAACTGGGTCGAGAAACTGGCCAGTTATCAGGTTGGTGGTGTGACGACTGGTGATGGCAAGCCAGAGACGTGGCTAGAACTGGACAAGCAACTAACGCCAGAACTGCGATCCGAGGGATTGTCGCGCGAGATTGTCCGAGCCGTCCAGAAGGCTCGCAAGGATGCCGGATTAAATGTCGATGACCGCATTAAGTTGTGTCTACAATCAGCTGACGAACAGGTGACTGAATCAATTAGGACCTGGGCAGACTCCATCAGGGCAGAGGTGTTGGCTGTTGAATTGGCTGATGAATTGACGAATCCTAACTATTCAGTCGATACTACGGTAAATAAATTGCCACTAACGATTAGTCTAGCCAGGGCGTAGTCTTACTTTTGCATTTACCACCACATCCATGCTACAATAACCACTAACATTATGGTGTGGTGGAATAAAACTAACAAAAACCCAGTAGGGGGGGGTAATTCCCAGAACCTAAACCAACGGTTTAGTTTCACCTCCCATACTAGGAAAGGTCACCTACAAGGACGACCGCAGAATAACCGTCATTCTCTACGCCTTACCCTTCCTACTAAGGAAGGTAACTTGCAAGGACGACCGCAGAATAACCGTCATTCTCTACACCTTGCCTCCCCTGCTAGGGGAGGTGACTTGCATCGCAAGTCGGTGGGGTTTAAAACCCTCACTATCGCTTGCTTAGCCTTAGCCCTCATTAGCACCATCTCCCTCAACATCATCAGAACCTACTCCATCAACAACACTAGGACTAATGCCCTAGGCAATACTACCTCGGGTATAGCAACCCAGAGTGCTAGCGATGGTAATGCTCTAACTGGCCCCGCATTCATCTCTCTTAAACTATCCCCAGTTACCACCAATACCACTAGTAACCCAGATGACGGCTCAGCCATCGTATCACTTAACATACCAGCCGATGGTGGTGTAGCTGTTGGTGGACATAGTGTTGAAGTAACTACCAATAGTACTGCTGGCTACAAGGTAACTATGAGCTTAGACAATGGACACGATAGTACCGACCTAGTAAACACAGACCTACCCAGCCAAATCATCCCATCACTACCTGAACCAACGTCAGACACGCTAACTCCATTAGAAAACAAGACCTGGGGTATAGCTCTCTTAGTATATCCCTTTAGTAGTATATTTAGTGGTGATGAGATTTATTCGTCTGCTGACCAGGCTGTGCTGTCCCAAGCAAAATTTATAGCGCCGGGCTACATTCTGCGCTTTTTGGACTACGCAGATTGGTTTTTTGAACAACCAACCGGCCCTAACCATGATGGTACAGCAGCAGACAACCTTGGTAATATCTACTATGGTGTCCGGGTAGATGACCCATCAACCTTTACAGCTGGTCAATACACAACATCAATTACCTACACAGCTATTGCTAATATCCCACCAGCCCCAGAACTAACCAAACTAGTCCTTAATGACTCAGTTCAACAAAACCAAACCAGTGAGTTTGCCATAGAGGGTACTAGCCTAGATGCCGTCTATAGCATTAAACTATGCCCAACTGGTCAACAACCAGATACTACTAACACCAACTGCTATGAAGTACCTAGCAAAGACATAGATACCTACCTAGACGATACTACTACCTCAACCAAAGGTACTGTCCTATCCTTTACTAACCCAGCTATCTCAGAACCAGGTACCTATGATGTCTATGCTGTTAGTCAAGGTGGTACCTCTCAACCCCTAACTAATGCCTTCATTGTCCAAGAAGAATCTACCTGCCGTAATGGTGATCCTAACTCAGACTGCCAAGTAGACATAGACGCCAATATGATCCCGGTAGTCTACGATGGCTATGATGGTAATGGTGGAGGTAGCTGGAGGATTGTGACTAAGGAAGAGATAGAAAATGATGAGGGTAGTTGGTATGACTATAGCGAGAAGAAATGGGCTAATGCGATAACGCTCAGGGATGATTACGAGGGAGGCTGTTTTGCGCTATTAGGCGAGGGGAGTTCGAGTGAAGGAAAGATTGGCTATTTCTCGAGTAGCCTTCAATGTGAGATAAGCGCTCGTGGACAATCTGCAGATGTGCGCGCACCCGAGATTATTTCAGGAACAATATACACGCCACTTGGTTTAGCCAAGGCCTGGAGCAATGGTGAGCTGCCGGATGGGGTCGATGCTAGCCAACTGAACGAGATACTCTTTAGTAGTGATGTCTCCGACGGTACTAGTGCAACGGAAGTTATTCTAGGTTACTGGGTCTACATCCCTAGATACGCCTATGAAGTCCAACGTCCTAATGCCATAGACAGAGTAGTCACTGATGAGTATCCACTACCAGATAACGTTAATACTACAGGCGATAACTACTCTCCATACAACACTCATTCCATCAGAAATGAATTCTCCATCCACTTTGAGAAAGCAACCGATACTAAGAAAACCCCCGCTGAAACATGCAACACACTAAACATAACCAATCCTAACCAAATGTGGGCTAATGGTACACCAACTCACGTAGCTGGCCCAGACAACACTAACATCCTAGCTAAAGACTACCGTACTGGCTGTGCTGCTCCAGGCAATACTAATGGTCAAAACAATACAACCATCTCTCGTCTATACACTGATGCTAACACCACAGCTAACAACACCACCTGGGCTACTCATCCTGCCTTTAGTTGGTTAGATAACGATGGTAATGGGGAAGAACTAAATGGTCTCTGGATTGGTAAGTTTGAAACCACCGGCAAGGTTAACGCTCCAACCGTCAAGCCTAACCAACATGCTAACGTCAGTGAATACATTGGTGAGTTCTACACTATGGCTAAACACATTGGAGCTTACGATCCAAGTAATACTGGTGGTAATGACATAACAGCTAATGGCACTACCCTAAATGCAACAGGGCAGTGGACAAGTTTGCATAACCTATCTACAGCTACCTCCCATATGCTCAAAAACTCTGAATGGGGTGCCATAGCCTACTTAGCCTCCTCTAAATATGGTGCCGGTACTAACAATGTCTCTAATAACAACGCCTACCCATCTAAGTCAGCTGATGCTGACGGAACTAGTTCTAGAGATGGCATCACTGGCTGTGGCCCCAATAATGCTAATCGCTCTACTGATGCTTACAGTTCCGTCACTACCTCAACTGGTGAAACAGTTGACCTACCAGAACTATCCAGTAGCCATATAGAGGATCCTTTAGCCTGTGGTGATGTAGAACACTCTTATATAGGGAAGATAGGTCAACTAGCCAGTACGACTAACAACGTCTACGGCATCTACGATATGTCTGGTGGAGTCTATGACTATGCTATGGGCAATTTAACTAGTTCAGATACTGAAACAACACCAAATACTACTGGAACAATGCAAAATCAAGCTAAGCCACCTTATGTAGATTTATACAAAGAATCCCTAGGCTTTGACTCAACTGGCAGCGATGATGCTAACCCCACTTGGTCATATTCGGCAAATGCTGAATACTACAATAACGATATCTGCATCTGGGGTACCTGTGGCGGTCATGCCCTACACGAAACTAAGCATTACCAGTCGACTTCGTACAACAATCAGTCTTGGGGCGACGATATCTCCTCCTTCGTCTACTCGAACCGTCGCTGGTGTGCTCGTGGCATGTACGCATGGGGCAGTTCCTTTGCTGGACTGTTCAGCTCAGCCTACGGCGATGGCGATACCGACGACTATTACGGCTTTCGGTCTGTGCTGCTGGCTGCTCCATAGGGTTGAAAACCTATGTTCCATTAATTTTCAGTTAGATTGCGTTATAGTATTAACATAAACATGACAGAGATTGATCAACCTAATCCATTTAATCAGCAGTCGGATGACACATCGTCATCCCCAGGGCAATCGAACGTTAATCCGGCGATGGCTAACGGCATTAACGTTCAGCCAATACTTACTGACCATTCAATTCACCAGTCATCGTTCTCGCGACGAAAAATTATTTCTATTGTGGCGTCGTCGCTGTTGGCTATGGTGTTGGTGGTTGGCGGCGCCTTTCTGATCGGCCATTTTAGCCTGGTGTCAACCTGCCAATCGGGGTTAGAGGCGTATAATCAGCAGGCTGAGGATCTGCGTGAACTGCTAGATGATAGTCAGGATTTACTGGATATTACCACTGATGATGTATTAGATACTGATAAATCAATTGTGAACGATTTCCAGTCGGCCTATAAGCAGGCACAGGAAGAGCTGAAAAAACAACCAGATGAAAATCAGTGTGCCAGTGGCCGCAGTAATGATGAATTGACCCAGGCTATCGCTGATCTGGCTAGTTCATATAATCTGTTATCCGAGCTGGGATACCGAATTGACGACGGCGGGGCAGATGTCGAGTTAGCCAATGAAATCAAGCTACTGGCTGATGCTAAATCAGCACTTAGCTCGACATTGCTATCGGCTCAAACTCTTAGCCAGAACAGAGTGGTTAGTGCGTCGGTTCGCACGCAACTGAATCGGGCTATTTCGCTAGCGTCGGGCATTTTAGAGACTGGCGATCTAGACGACATTGAATCGGCCAGAGATCAGCTGGACGACATTATTCAACAGGTTAACGATGCACTGTCGGCTGAAAACGAGGCGATTATCGATATCGAGGAGGCTGTCAGCCAGATCGCCACCTATGTTGGATCTGATGGTAGTTATACTGAATCGGCAGTGCAGATATTGTCGGCGGCGGGCTTGGAACCAGTTTGGGGGCTAGAGCAGATGCGAGGTGCTTGTCAGATTAGCAACGAACAACTTAGTTCATGGTTGGCAGCATTTTGCTCGGCGACGCCAGGCAAGGTGTATATCAATACTAATTTAGGGGCGGATGTGACCAATGACGCCTATTTTGCAGATGCGATGCGCCACGAGATTGCCCATTATTTGATTTATCGTCGGTGTGGGACGTCTGACCCACCATCAATTGGCAACCAAGCTAACGCTGAATCAGTGGCTAGTTCCTATGCCGTTTTGTATCTGGGTGCCAATGCCAAAACGCTAAATCGAGCCCTGGATAGTCGGTATCATATGGATCAGGCGTCGGACGAGGCAGCCGCCCGCATCCACGCCGGTCAGTGTTATTAGATATGTATAACTGGATATTTCGATCCGTGATTAACGATTGCTATTCTTGACTTGCGATAGCGGCTGGTGATACACTTATGCTTAGATAGGTATATTAAAAATAAATAGAGGTAGTATGGCAAATAAATATAACAGGGTCGGTAGCGGTAGTCGCACTGAGGCTGGCTCGGAGTGGGGGTCGCGACCCGAGCAAGGGCCGTCGTTTGACGATCTGAATAAGCTGTTGGATGAGATACGACAGGAGAATGCTGCACTGAGGCAGGCTATTAGTGCAGCCAAAAGTGAAAATGAGCAACTACATCAGAAAATTAATCAGCTAGAGCAAAGAGTAGCCGACCTCCCGCCCATCGATGAAGCTGAGCAGCAGCCAGAGCAGTCCGCGCAGCCAACCGAGGAGGAGAGCAAGATTGAGGATAAGCAGTCGAGCCAGGCTTGGTCAGCGTTTGAGCTATCGTCTGACGTGCAATTTGACCCAGATGAATATAGTCGTTTCCTACATGAGTACGACCCATCATTAGACGAGGACTATGACATTGAGCAGTCTGTAATTGACGATGCCACCAAACAAACGGATGTGGGGCGGCCCCACGAGTCAGGCAAGCGCCAAAGCCCTGATGAAGACAAGAGCGACGACGGTCATGACGAAAAGGAACAAACCAAGCCTGAGGCTGTGATAAGTCCAGAGCTAAAGGCGGTACAGGTTCCCGTTGACAGTGAAAGGGCTAGACAGATCCTTAGTGGCGAGAATCTCTCGGGGGTACAGGATCTGATGCATCAAAGGCATCACGATTTACCACCCCAGGAAGTTCTGCGTAAGATGGCCGAGAAATACGTGTCTGGCGACGAGGAGGGTGTCACGGAGGTGTTTCAAGCCTGGGCAAATACAGCTGGCTATGGTTGGCGTGACCCACTTAATCCAGGCGATTCATGTAGACAGGTGTTGGATATGATCGACCCAACCTCGCCAACTAGTTCCGAGCAAATACGTCAGGCTCAGGCTAAGTTGCCGAAACTTGATAAACGGTCTGGGAAACGCTCGAAAGAACAGTTAGACAAACGCCCGAATATTGTCAAAAGAGCTGCTGGTATAGTCTTTAATCATCTACCGCCATGGGCGCGTAAAGCGGTGGTCGGGCTAACTATTGGTGGAATAGCACTTTTAGCATCTTCGAATATAGCTTCGGCGGCTTCCAACAAAATGACCGACACCTCGTCCAAAAATGCGATGGAGCGCACCGTTAGTAAAGATGAACTAGATCTGTTGACGGCAGATACGCTGACCAATGCAGTTGATGATGCCGTGGCTAATTTTGGCCCTCAGATCAAGGATGCTATGCTTGGGGCTGAAACCGAGGCTGTTGGATTTGAGGTGCGCCATTACGATGCTAATAACCTACCAGCTAATGATTACAGTTATTGGGGAGAACAAAATGCTGATGGTACCTGGGACCTAAGTAAAAAGATTTCTGGTACAGCATATACTGCACCAATTGATACCTCTAGCAAGGAGAGTATATACAACGGTGTTATGGATTCATGTGAACATAACAACGAACACCTCGCCATGATGTTAGGCCAATTAGCTCCAGACAAAATGGAGGAATGGGGTGTTAGCGATGATATAAATACATTTGCTGACGAACTATCTGGCGACGCTGAATTGCGAGCCAAGGCATTGGAAGCTTTGTCTACCAGACTAGCGTATGGTGATATCACTGAATATACCTTGCCAGATGGCACGGTCGTTAGAAATTCGGGCATCGCTCGAACACAGAACATGGATATGGAGTTGGTGACAAGTGTCATGAATGCTAGCAACCGAGAGGTGATTGCGGCGCAATATGGTGAATATAATGTTGTATTCCTAGCTGACTGTTGTAACGTTGTCTTTATGATCGACAATGAAGTGGTCAATATTGTGACGGCTGAGCGCACGACGCCGACACCTGAGACTCCACCAGAAAAGGAAACCCCACCGGGTGAGCAGACTCCACCAGGCGAAGAGACTCCACCAGAAACTCCACCGGGTGAGCAGACTCCACCGGGCAATCCAAATGACAAAAAAGAAACGACAAAGGTTAATGACAGGTTTGGTGAAGAAGGCAAGGTGACTGTTAATGAACAGACTGGTGGAGTAACTAACCCATCAGGTGTCACAGAAGGTGAAACGCCTCAAGGCCAGATGGAAAGCCAAGCCGACCAAGAAACACAGCAGTCTACTCAACATATTCAACAGCAACAAGGACAAGCGGTTCAGCCTAATGCCGGTACGGGCGAGCAAGTTGTTGAAACGCCGTCGCAGCCAGTTCAACACGAGGTTACAGGCACTGGTCAGCAGGTATCTACAACAGGTGGAACGTATGTACAGGGGCAGAACGGCACAAATTCTATTCAAAATGCCGAGGTTCAACAACCTACTGAGGTGACGACTGAGGAAGTCCATGATGCGTCTCAGGGTGCTGCAGTGAGTTCTACCGGTGAGTATAACGGACAGACCGGTAACGCATCGGAGGGCTCATCGTCCGGCAATATTGGAATATAATTTGTATTTGTCGAAATAATTAACAAAAATAGAGGAGGATATCCATGCAAAGACAAACAGCCAAACAAAAATATAGCCAGCCAACTAGCGCCGGGGCGTTTGGTCGGTGGCGTTCGCGACTTACGACTACCATCGCTGCTTCGTTGGTGGCGTTGTCGTCGTTCGCAATTGTTTTAGCTGGGAGTATGCCGGCTAGCGCCTGGGGACCAACGCGCCAGACGTTTACTATGAATGATCCAGCCGATTATGTGACTTTTAACTCAATTACAGATGATCCAAGTTGGGGTGATGAGCGCGGTTTTACACTTATCAAGGATGTGACAGGGCAGGCGAATGACGCCAACACAGCATCGTCTGGCAACTTCCAAGAGGTGGCTACTGCTGAGGATGGTCATACATACATGGTTAAGGTGTTTGTTCACAATAATGCCGCAGCTAATCTTAACCTAGTCGCAAAAAATACTCGATTAATGGCCTATCTGCCAACAGCTAGTGGTGACAGTGCCATGATTCAGGCAATGCTCGCAGCGGATAACTGTGGTGCCAATACTGCCGGCGCTACCGGGTCGCCATGCGTGTTCTGGGATGAGGCCTATATCAAGAGCGATGATGAAAATGACACCTTTAAAGTCTCACTAGTTGATGGGTCGTTGCGCTATTACAACAATATTCGTGGAGCTACAAATGACGAGAGCTTTACCTTTGATAATGACGAAGATTTACTGACCGACAAGGGAGTGCAGGTTGGCTACGAACAGATGGACGGTAATGTTCCAGGCTGTTTCCAGTATTCTGGCTACTTTACCTTCCTAGTTAATGTCACTGAAGATCCAGCTAGTTTCACGCTAACTAAGCAATTCCGCGTTAATGGCGGTGAATGGACACACACTGGAACTGCCAATCCTGGGGACACCATCGAATATGCTGTTGGTTACGCAAATGTTGGCGAAACTAAACAAGAGCACGTGATTATTCGAGACACCTTGGCAAAGAATATTTCAATTCTGAATGATCAGCAAACAGATAATGAGTTTACTGGTAACACAGCACTAGATCAAAATGCCATTGGATTGAATTATGTTGCCGGCTCGACATACTTACGTAATGCAACTTATCCAGACAAACCAGGTTTTCATGTAACTAACGATGAATGGACGACCAAGGGATTGGATATTGGCTCGTACGAAAAGGACTCTAATGCGTATGTTTATTACACGGTCAAGGTTCCTGACGAGGAGCAGTTGCAGTGTGGTCAAAATATCTTTGAAAATACAGTGATTGCAACTACGGCTGACGGCTCTAAGCTTGCTACTACTCAGGTTAGTGTAAATCGTGATTGTAGCGATACTCCTGACCCAATTGTTCCAGGGGAAGAACAACCAGGTGCACCAGAGGCTGGTGCGGGCGTCAAGACAGCCGTAATTAGCCTAGTTGCCTTTATGATCTGTGGTGCAGTTTTGGCCGGCGTGCTACTACGTAAAAAATCAACGGATAAGAAGTAGCGTTACACACCCTCTCCCTGGTGGAGAGGGTGAATTTTTCATCTAAAAAGCCCCCCTCTCTTTTGGGGGCTTTATCAATGTAGACTAGTTTTGTCTACTTAATCGCCACGATTTCGATGCGAGTCATTTGGCGACGACCACCGCGAATTTTGTTGACGCGCTTCTTAGCCTTGTAGCGAATGGCGCGAGTCTTGTCGCCCTTTACTAATGGGTCAACGACCTTGGCGGTGACTTTGGCGCCTTTCACGGTTGGTGTGCCGACTGTCGCGCCCTTGTCGTCGAAAGTCAGCAGTGCATCAAACGTGAGCTCTTTCTGGTCCTCTGGCAGCTTGTCTACCAAAAGGGTCTCTTTCTCGGCGACGATATATTGCTTGCCACCGGATGTAATGACTGCTTTCATATTTACCTCATTTATTATTATTTCAGCCATAATACTATATCATATTTTGGCTAGATGACAAAACTTGCTATAATAGACGTAAGTAATTTGAGGGTAATCTGTGAAGACTATAGCAATAACAAACCAAAAGGGTGGAGTAGGCAAGACAACAACCGCCATTAATTTGTCGTATTATTTAGCCAAAAATCACGGGGCTAGGGTGCTATTGGTGGATTTTGACCCACAGGGCAATGCTAGTTCTGGGCTAAATATTGATAAATCAGCATTGCGTTCTAACGAGAACTTGGCGGGTCAACCGACAATGCTAGAGGTCATTTCGGGCGAGGCGGCCATGGCCGAGGTTATTCAACCAACCGATTTCAGGGATTTATATATCGCACCATCTACCTCACAATTGGCTGATGCAGAGGTAGGGTTATCGACCGTCGATGGTCGGTTTACTAGACTGCGTGATGCGTTGCGGACTGTTGCGACTGATTATGACATTGTTATTATCGATTCACCACCGTCGCTTAGTTTGCTGACTCTCAATGTGTTGGCAGCGTCTGATTCAGTTTTACTACCTGTCCAGGCGGAATTTTATGCATTAGAGGGTCTGACGCAGTTGCTAGAGACAATGAAGCTGGTTCGTCAATCAATTAACCCAACATTAGAGTTGTTGGGCGTGTTGGTGACAATGATGGACGCTCGGACAGCTTTGAGCCAGCAGGTTTACGAGGAGGTGGCTAAGCATTTTCCGGGTAAAGTTCTAGAGACAAAGATTCCTCGCAATGTTCGGTTAGCTGAGGCTCCATCACACGGTCTGCCGGTGGGGGCGTATGATCGCTTTAGCAAGGGTGCGCGTGCTTACAAGGCGGTGTCGGCTGAGGTTGCCATGCGAATTGGCTGGGGCGACTAAATTATTATCTCTATTAGATATGGTATAATACACTTATGGTAAAGAGGGGACTTGGTAAGGGTTTTGACTCCCTGATTCCAACTGATGTGTTGGATACTGATTTTGATACAACTGCCGCCGAGGACGAGCGGGTGTCGGATTTGCGATTATTACCGATGACTGATGTGCAGCCAGACCCAGATCAGCCACGTCGTGTTTTTGACGAGGATGATATGAATAGCCTGGCGATGTCAATTCGCGAACATGGCGTTTTGCAACCAATTGTTGTCACGCCCAAGGGCGGTAAGTACGAAATTGTTGCCGGTGAACGACGTTATCGAGCCGCCGAGATGGCTGGTCTAACTAAAATTCCAGCTATTGTTCGTACGCTATCTGCTCAGCACAAATTGGAAATTTCCATTATTGAGAATGTCCAACGTCAGGATTTGAATCCATTGGAAACAGCAACTGCCTACCTGAAACTTAGGACACAGTTCAACCTGACCGATCGTGAAATTGGCGAGCGTGTTGGCAAGGCACCCAGCACGGTTTCTAACGTGATGCGTCTACTGAAATTACCCGAGGCGGCTAAGCATGCCTTGGCTGATGGTCAAATTTTCGAGGGGCATGCTCGACAAATTTTGGCAATTACCGACCCAGAGGTGCAACAACATCTACTAGAGGAAATTATTAAAAACAAATGGTCAATTGCCCGAACAGAGCAATTTGTCATTGGCTACAAGGCCGACGGGGCGGCTGGCAAGAAGAGTGTTAGTGGCGGCAAGCGCGCCGTGCGTACTGAAACCGATTTGACCAAGAGCATTGCTAAGCGATTGGGCTTTAAGAGCAAGGCTGTTACGCAGAAAACAACGGCTCACGGTGGGCAAATCATCATTAAATATCGCAACGATGATGACATGGCCAAGATTAGCCAGGCTTTGGGACTGTAGATAATAACACCCCAGCTTTCTGGTCTAGGCAGCAGCGGCTTGTCACCCCTCTAGAATACAGTAATTTTATTTAGTGGCCAGATGCGCATTGCGACTGGTCCAACAATGTCGTATAACGGAATAGTGCCTAGGCTGGCTCGACCATCGCCATTGCGGCTATCCATTGAATAGTTGCTAATCCTGTGGTCGCCCACAACAAAAACATGATTGCTGGGCACCGTAACATCTGTGCCATCGCCCTCTACGCAGGTGTTAATCTCGTCATCATTGTCGGCTAGATTATCAAAAGATTCGTATGGGTCAAATCCCTCGGGATGCTCCTCATTGTAAACCAATAGTTGACAGTCGTTGACGGTGACGCGTTCGTTAGGCAGGCCAATGACGCGTTTAACGATGTACTCATCGCCACCAACGGAGTTGCCGTGTAGGGGGTTTTTAAAGACGATAATATCACCTCGATCGGGAACATAATCTTTGCCAGCAAGCTCAGCAGCAGTTACGGGCAGGCGATTGACGATTAGTCGATCGCTAGTACCGCCCTCGCCCTCAAGCGTTGGCTCCATGCTAGGTCCAACAACATTGAAACTTTGGAAAACGAAATGATTAATCAGCCATGCCCCTACTAATACGACAGCAATAAAGACCAGCAAACTAACGACGTCGCGAAACCAACTAGGCGTTTCACGTTTGCCGACTGGGTTCGGCTGCTCATAGGTTGATGCCACCAAGGGGGTGTTTAGATCCCCCGACGCCGGTTGCTGTTTGTCCTTAGCAGATGTCACATTGGGCTGTGACCTACCAACTGGCTTGGACTGGTTTTGCTCGGAATCGGATTTCACTTAAGCTATTTTACACCACTGAGCGACTAATATCCATATGCTATAATGGACTAAATATGATGGAGTTTATTAAGTTGGCTCGTCGGCGTGGGGTAGTAGCTGACCTAATTCACACACTGTTTAATGTATTGTTTGCGGTGGCGGTCATTTGTTTGACGGCAATATTTGGTACGCCTTTGCCGGCCATATTGCTAGTTGTGCTGTCCAAGTGGCGGGTTATTGCTGTGCGACCACGTTATTGGTGGGCTAACTTCCTAAGTAGTTTGCCAGACTTGATTTTCGGTGTTGGCATGGCGGTTATATCGTGGTGTTGCTCGCAATTGGCCGATGGCTACGCCTTGGCTGGTACACCTCTGCCGATTTCGCCACTAATCATTCAAATAACTCTATGTGTTATCTATGCCTGGTGGTTAGTGTCAATTAAACCTAAACATAGCGAGGCAATGATTGGTTTTCAGGCGTTGGCGAGTCAAGTTGTTGGATTAACGGCCATTTTTTCGGTGTCAGGTGGTTTGCCATTGTTGGCGGTAATGCTACTGGCCTTTGTAGTGGCTTTTAGTTCAGCCAGGCAGGCTATTGGAATTTTCGAGGAAAAGGATCAGGATTTACTGGCGACTGTTTGGGGTCTGCTAGTAATGGAGCTGACCTTTGTCTCGTGGCATTGGAGTGTCTTTTATCAGCTAACGCCGTTGATTCGCGTTCCACAAATTGCAATTATTTCGGCGATGATTTCGGTGATTGCCTTTCGAGTGTATCGAGCCTGGCACGATGACCGTCGGGTTACCTGGGATGAGCTGGGCGCACCAGTTGTTTTAACATTGGCAATTACCCTGCTGGTGCTATTTGTTTTTAGTGGTCTGTACTAATCTTTGTGTTGCAGGGTAATGGTGTAGAGTAACCGGCTAATTAGTCTAAAATGATGCTGCTGGGCAAAGCCTATTATGGTGGGTACTTGCTGTTGATCCATCTCTAGAATTAAATGGCCGTGTGGCCGTAGATGATGTGTTGACTGAATAATTAATTGTTTGATCAGGCCTAGACTATCGCTGTCGCTATCGTCGTAAAGGGCTAGATCTGGCTCATAGGCTAGTTCTGGCGATAGCCACGGCCAGTGGCGATTAACATAGGGCAGGTTAGCGACAATGATATCAAATTGTTGCTGGCTGGTTAGATTGGATAATAAATCTGACTTGGTAAGGTGCAGGTCGCTATCGGGATCTAGCCCGAAATTTTTAGCATTGTTGCGAGCGACTGACAGGGCGGGTTGGCTAATATCGGTTGCCCAGACTGTTAATTCGGGGTGCTCCAATTTAATGGTAATGGCTAGACACCCCGAGCCAGTGCCAACGTCGATAACGGTCTTGGCTGAATCGTCTGCCTGGAGCAATAAATTTAGTTGTTCAATAATTTGCTCACTTTCGGGGCGAGGAATTAAAACGTGATGATTAACCTGAAAATTCCGACCATAGAATTCTTTATAGCCGGTTAGAGAGGCGAGTGGGCAGTGTTGGGATCGCAAATACAGTAATTGACACAATTCATTCCATTGACTTTCGGCAATTTCAGCATCACCATGGGCTAGTAGCCATTCTCTAGATAACCCTAAACGACTCGATAGCAACAACTCGCTGTCTAGTCGAGCAGTGCTGATATTTGCAGCCTGTAAAGCCTGCGTCGACATAGTTAAAAAACTGTCGATAGTATTTGGACGATTTGTCTGTGCTGTCATTGCTAGTGCCGATTAGAAGAAGTGCTTTGCTGTAGATTTAACTGTCGTTCCTGCGCTCTTAGCGCCTCTATAATGTCGTCAATGTCGCCGTTAAGGGCTGCTGGAATATTGGAACGGTTGTACTTAATGCGATGATCGGTGATGCGATCCTGGGGAAAGTTGTAAGTGCGAATCTTTTCACTGCGATCACCTGAGCCAATCAAGGCTCGTCGCTCGGCTGTTTCGGCGGCAGTCTGCTTGTCGATTTCCATTTGGAGCAGGCGAGAGCGTAATACCTCCATGGCCTTTTCCTTGTTTTGGATCTGTGATCGCCCATCCTGGTTAGTGACAACTAGACCAGTGGGTAGGTGGGTGATGCGAACTGCCGAGTCGGTAGTGTTGACACCCTGTCCACCATGTCCAGACGAACGATAGATGTCAATGCGTAGATCCTTGGGGTCGATTTGGATATCTGTTTCGCTAGCCTCGGGTAGCACGGCCACTGTTGCTGTACTAGTATGGACGCGACCCTGGCTTTCGGTGACTGGAACTCGTTGAACCCGGTGTACACCAGACTCAAACTTGAGCTGAGCATATGGTTCGTCGCCAGTGATTTTTAGGATTACCTCCTTTATGCCGCCAGCGTCATTGGCATTCTCGGTGATGATTTCGGTTTTCAAATTATGGTTCTCGGCGTAACGCAAATACATCTTTAATAGATCGCCAGCGAATAGTGAGGCCTCATCACCACCAACACCAGCGCGGATTTCCATAATGACATTTTTGTCGTCATTCGGGTCATGTGGCGCCAACATCTCGGCCAACTCTGTATTGACCTTATCTAGTTGTGTCTCTAGTTCGGGCAGCTCGGCCTTGGCCAGCTCGGCTAATTCTGGCTCATCCTTGCTATTTGCCAGTGTGCGATTGTCGTTAATCTGGTTGATTAGTTTGTCCCGTTCCTCAACCTTGTTGACTAAATCGGTAATCTGGGAAAGCTGTTTGCTATTTTTAGCCAATTGTTCCATCGATAATGAGCCAGGATTCATTAATGATTCGGACAGTTTGGTTTGTTCGTTTTTTAATTCATCTAAATTAACGTCAATATTCATACAGCTATTATATCAGGCGATTAGTGGTCAATAAAAAAGCCCCATGACTATGGGGCTGTATTAGGCTAGGTGAGTTATTCCTGTGTGGCCTTGTCGGCAGCCTGCTTCTCGGCTTTAGCCTTGGCTGCAGCAGCTTTCTTAGCCAGCTCCTCACGGTGTGCCTGAGCAGCCTTCATCTTGGCTGCGAAACGGTCAACGCGACCCTCGGTGTCGATAATCTTCTCCTCGCCAGTAAAGAATGGATGGCTGGCTGATGAAATGTGAACCTTAACGACTGGGTATTCATTGCCGTCCTCCCACTTGATAGTCTCGTTAGTTGGAGCGGTGGAGCGAGTTAGGAATGAAAAACCCGCAGCCTCGTCCTGAAAGACGACCAAGCGATAATTATCGGGGTGAATACTTGTTTTCATATCCACAAAATTATAAACGAAATCATCTGTAAAGTAAAGCCCACTATGATAGTGGGCTTGTATACAGTCTATTAGGCTAATAGTTTTACTGGCCAGCTGGTTGCGTCTGGCTAGTGGCGCCGGCCGTTTGCCCACCGGCGTTACCGCCGTTAGCCTCGATGCAGACAGATGATTGACTCTTGTATGGCTCATTGGCACACATCGTTGTGATTAGACTTTGCATTTTGTCGCTAACCTGAGTGTCAGAGGTCAATTTGTTCTGGGCATCAGTCAGCTTGGTGTTTAGGTCACTTACCTGCTTATTCAGATTGTCGATAGTAGTTTTGTTCTCGTCGATGGTTTTTTGCTTTTCCTCATTTTGAGTAGTTAAGTCAGCAATTTTGTCCTGCAAGGCGTCGAACTGTGTCGATGACTTGTTGGATGAAGTTGTTGAGCTGTTGTTCTCGTCGGTTAATTGTTGCAATTTGGCCTGGGCATCACTTAGCTCGTTGCTGTTTTTATTGTTTTGGATGCCAAAGTAAACAGCAGTAGCGGTCGCACCCAGGAATAGAACAAAGAAGACGATTGTCAGAACAGAGATGGTCAATTGCTTGGGCTGGCCAGTTTTGCTGCCCTTGTTTTTCTTGGGCTGATTGGTGGGCGTTAACTCAATTCCGCCTGATTTGCTATCAGCCGCCTCAGCTGCCGCGGCTAGGCTGGCGCTGATTGGCGAGGCGGTGGCGTCGCTATCGCTATTACCAGTTTTGGTCGTTGCAACTGGGTTGGCTAGATCTGGCATTGGCGCATTGTTTAGTGAGTTGTTATCTGTCGACCCAAAAACATTCTCAATAGATGTTTTGTTGTTGGCAGCGTCAGCATTGTCGGTTGCTTTTTTGCCACCAAATAGAGACTTTTTGGCCTTTGATTTTTTTTCTTTCTTAGACGTGGCATTGTTGAATAGGTCGGGCATTGTTGGGGAGGGAGTTGCATCCAAGTCGCCAAAACTACTGATGTCTGGCGTAGTGATCGGCTCGCCTAGCGTCATACCGCCTGTTGGCTCGGTCTGGTTGTTTGCAGTCGTTGCCATCTGATCCAAATGTGGAGTGGTGATATTATCGGTCGTCGGAACCGGCTTGACATTATCAATGGTTACGCCGGCGCGCTGAGCGAACTGGTCGTTGCCAGCTAGAAAGTTATCTGCTGCTGCATCAGTGGCTAGCACTGAATCATCAGCCGGCTTAGCTAAAGTCGGCTGGAATGGGTTATTGTCTTCCTTCATTTTTTAATTTTCTCCCACCTCATAATTAATTACACTTAATAAATGAATTTTAGCAAAAGCATTATAAATGTGCAAGATGTAGTTGTCTGTTCTGACCTTGTACATCTAAACGGGCGACATTGCATTAACTAATTAGGATATGATATTATCTAATACGCAATATTAATTTAATAAAACAGCTATTCGCATAACTCCTGATAATCTCGGGGCGGATAGCAGTGGTGAAAGGAGTTACCTAAATGTCAGCTGACATTAAACAGCTATTTGAGGCTGGTGCTCATTTTGGTCACAAGACCTCACGGTGGAACCCCAAGATGTCCAAGTACATCTTTACTAAAAAGGATGGCATTCACGTCATCAATCTAGATACGACGGTTGCCCAACTTGACAAGGCTAGTGACTTTGTTAAGGAAGTGGCTGGTCGTGGTCGTCAGATTCTATTTGTTGGCACTAGCAAACAGGCTAAGGATGTTGTTAAGGCTGTCGCCGAAGAGGCGGGCATGCCATACGTGGTCGAACGTTGGATGGGTGGTATGCTAACGAATCAGCAGACCATTGTTTCACAGATTAAAAAACTAAAGCTATTGGAAAAGCGAATGGCTAGTGGCGAACTTGCTAGTCGCTACAATAAACTAGAAGTTCAGCGCTACCAGGAGGAGATTAACAGCCTAAATACTCGTTATGGTGGTATTAAGGAGATGCGTGGCAAGCCAGGTGCTGTTGTAGTTATGGGCGCTGTTGCCGATAGGAACGCTATCGCCGAGGCTCGCAAGCTAAATATCCCAGTTATTGCTGTCTGTGACACCAACGCTGACCCAACTGGTATTGATTATGTAATCCCAGCTAACGATGATGCTATCGCCGTTCTACAGATGATTGCTACCCAGTTAGCTGATGGCATAAAGGCTGGTTCTGCGGTTGCTGCCAAGCGTGCTGAGGAGCGCAAGGCTGCTGCTGACAAGGCTGAAGCTGATAAATAGTTTGTATGTTCCCAATAATTTAAGCTAAAGAAATAAAAGGAGAGAATCATGGGCGTTTCCCTAGATGAAATCAAAAAGCTAAAGGAGCTAACAGGTGTTGGTCTAACTGATGCTAAAAAGGCTTTGACTGAGGCTGAGGGTGATTTTGATAAAGCCCTAGAGGCGATGCGCAAGAAGGGTCTAACTAAGGCCGAGAAGCGCGGTGAACGCGAGGCGCGCGAGGGTATTATCGAGTCTTATGTTCACGGTGATCGCATTGGCGTGCTGGTTGAGTTGAACTGCGAGACTGATTTCGTGGCTCGTACCGACAACTTTCATGAGTTGGCGCATGAAATTGCTCTACAGGTGGCAGCTATGCGACCAAAATGGGTTAGTGAGGCCGACATTCCCGAGGAGGAAAAGGCTCGCAAGCGTGAGGAGTTAATTGCTGCTGCTAAGAATGACCCAAAGAACGCAAACAAGCCAGAGGATATTCTAAACAAGATTATTGATGGTCAGCTAACCAAATACTACAGTGAACTAGTCCTATTGGATCAACCATACTGGAAGGACGATAGTAAAACTGTTGGTACCTTGGTTAAGGAAGGTATGGCTAAGTTAGGCGAGAACATCGTCGTCCGTCGCATCGCTCGTTTTGAGCTAGGCGTTACTGAGGACTAGGCAATAACTATCTGGTAACTATTCATTAGCGAGTTAAAGCACCCGCCTAAGAGGTGGGTGCTTTGGCGATTGTCGTTTGGTAATGCTAGTGTGCGACAAAATACCGATACAGGCTCCTACTTGACTATATTGATAAAAAGTGTTAGAGTAAGTAGTGAGTAAATTACTAGCACCTTAGGAAGGAGAGATAGTGGTTGAACAACTGGGTTCGTGTAAGTTCTAACGACTAAAATTCGAGCCAACTATTGTAGTACTGGCAGTGCTCTGAACATAAGTAAGTAGTCAGTCTAAGCTTGACAATCGTCATAGACAGAGAGGAAGCAACATGGGCAACATGGACTACGCGGTGAACGAGTACGGCCTGAAGACCGTCAGGAGCTGCGATCTAGACGGCTACGTGGCGGCGCGGCTCCTGGAGCTGCTCAACCCCGGTAAGGTGGCTGTTACCAAGGATCCGTACAACCAGTTCCGGATCATCGCCAACTGCCAGCCGGAGGACCTGATCTACCCCGAGGGGTGGTACTTCAACACGAAGAGCGGCTTCACCAACAAGCACTGGTCGTCTATCGGTCAGTACGAGACCATTGGCGTGTACGACCCGGATGGCTATCCGTGGACGGATGCTGGCTATATGGCCAGCTAGGAACGCCAGTTCTACCAACGATCTCCTTCAACCTACTGAGTTGGGCGCCACGTACGTGGCGCCCCTTTCTGTTCCAGTACACTGGCT
The DNA here is from genome assembly GCA_944391325.1 of uncultured Candidatus Saccharibacteria bacterium. Lineage (GTDB taxonomy): Bacteria > Patescibacteriota > Saccharimonadia > Saccharimonadales > Saccharimonadaceae > Nanoperiomorbus. The sequence goes on from CALXTC010000022.1 coordinate 23,071, forward strand.
TAGTGGTGGTGCCTATATGCTACAATATAACCACATGGATACAAGTACTTATGACCAGAAGTTTGACGCCGTTGTGGCTCACTTCGCCGATGAGGCCAAGAAGGTTCGCACTGGACGGGCTCACCCGGATATGCTTAGTGGCGTTCGCGTTGAGGTATATGGCACCAAGATGCCATTGAACCAGGTGGCTAGCATTACAGCGCCAGAGGCAACCCAGATAGTAGTCACACCGTTTGATCCAGCTAACCTGCACGCTATTTCCAATGCCATTAGTGGTGATCCAAACTTAGGTTTTAATCCCAGTGATGATGGTCGCAATGTTCGCGTACCAATACCTCCGTTGACAGAGGAGCGTCGCCGAGAAATCGTTAAGGGGCTAAACGCTAAGGTCGAGGAGGCTCGTGTGGCGTTGCGCAGTGTGCGCGACGAGGCTCGCAAGGCTGCAAAGGTAGCCAAGGCTGGCAAGCAGATTACCGAGGACGACCAAGAGCGTATCGAGAAAGGTATTGACGATTCTGTGGCACAGGCTAACGAAAAAATTGCCGCTATTGCCAAGGAAAAAGAGCAGGAAATAATGACCATTTAGTTAGGTCGGTGGTCTTGGTCTACGTAGTGTTGGACTACGTAGACCACTAACATAAATGGGGAGGAACGCTAATGGACGAAACAGCAAAAATAGTTCCCACACACCTAGGCTTCATTGTCGATGGTAATCGTCGTTGGGCTAAGGAGCATGGCTTGCCGAGCTCAGAGGGGCATCGCCGTGGTTATGAGGTGCTAAAAAAGATCGCCTACGTCTGCAAGGATCGCGGCATTAAATATATGAGTGCCTACATCTTTTCGTCCGAGAACTGGGGGCGAAGTGCCGACGAAGTTGGTTATTTAATGAAATTATTCTTATTCGCCTTTCGTCATGATATGCGCAAATTTATTGATGATGGCTTCAGGATTGTATTTCTGGGTCGTCGTGATCGTGTTTCGCAGGAGATTCTAGATATTATGGACGAGGCTGAAACTGAGTCAGCTGGGAACTCTGACGCAACACTGGCAATACATTTTAATTATGGTGGGCATGCTGAAATTATCGATGCGGCTAGACACTTGGCGGCCGATGTTCAATCCGGTCGGGCTGATTTGGCCGAAATGACAGATGATAAATTCCGCCAGTATTTGTATCATCCAGAGGTGCCAGATATGGATATGATGGTTCGCACTAGCGGGGAACAGCGAGTGTCAGGGTTTGCTTTATGGCGAATCGCCTATAGCGAACTGATGTTTTTGGACAAAAAATGGCCCGATATGACCGAGGCGGATATTGACACAATTATTGCCGAATATTCACATCGTAATCGTCGTTTTGGTAAATAAATAGGGGGTATAAATGGATTTTAAGCAGCGCCTAGGTGAGTATCAGCAACTTATTAATGACGAGCTGACAAAATATTTACGCCACGATGATTGCTATGAGCGACGCTGGAACGACGCCATGGAATACAGTTTAATGGCTGGGGGCAAGCGATTGCGCCCAATCTTGGTGGTGGCAACCTATCGACTATTTCGTCAGGACATTGCTAGGTGTTTGCCGTTTGCCGTGGCTATTGAAATGGTTCATAACTTTTCGCTAATCCATGATGATTTGCCGGGTATCGACAATGATGACTTTCGTCATGGCAAGCCAACGAACCACAGGCAGTTTGACGAGGCGACGGCTATTCTGGCTGGCGACGGCCTATTGAACGGTGCCTATATGGTTATTAGTAACGATTTGTTGCATAGCGATGTGGCAGATTTACCAGTTAAATTGCGAGTTTTTGGGGAATTTGCATGTGCTATTGACCGAATGGCGGCTGGCGAATACGTCGATACTATTGACGAGGGCAAACAAATTGATGCTGCCGAGCTGGAGTATATTCATCAGAATAAAACCGGCGCCCTATTGAAATTGTGCGTACGGATGGGGGCTATATTAGCCGGTGCAGACGAGGATAATTTGGCCAAGTTGACAACCTACGCTGATAAAATTGGTCTAGCATTTCAAATCAAGGATGACATTTTATCCGAAGAGGGCGACGAGAAAGTCTTGGGTAAACCAGTTGGCAACGACCGTGAGATGGGGAAGTGTACCTATGTGTCACAATATGGTTTGGACAAATCAAAGGAAATGCTGCATGACCTAGTTGCCGAGGCCAAGGCGCGACTGGTAGACTTTGGCGACCAGGCAGATTTTCTGACTGGTTTGGCTGACTATATCGAAAATCGAAATAAATAAGATTATCAGCAATGATTGCATTCGTTATGTTAAAATAACATTAACGAATTGAATGAGATGAAAGAGAGAGGATAATTAAGGATGGATTTAACGTGGTGGCAAATTTTACTAGGGGCGGTAGTTGGCCTACTAATTCTAATGGTTTTGGTGGTATTGCATGAATTAGGGCATGCCATCGTAGCGAAGCGCAATGGTGTCGAGGTCGAGGAGTTCGGCGTCGGCTTTCCGCCACGAGCCAAAGTTTTAGGCAAGGTTAAGGGAACATTAGTGACGCTCAACTGGTTGCCCTTGGGTGGCTTTTGCAAAATGAAGGGCGAGAGTGATGATGCTACGGGCAAGGGAACCTATGGCGCAGCCAGTCTGTGGGCCAAGGCTAAAATTCTTTTGGCTGGCGTGACGATGAACTTTTTGGCGGCCTGTGTAATCTTTACTATTCTGGCCTTTTGGGGAATTCCCCAGATAATGCCTAATCAGTTTGCAATTCAGTCAGATAATCATGGCGATAAGGGTATAGCAGCGGTCTACGGGGTAGTTGACGGTTCTCCGGCTCAGCAGGCAGGCATAAAGGAGGGTGATGAAATTGTCTCGGTGGCTGGTCGGGATGTGTCAATGTCGGTGGAAGTGCCGGAAATTGTCGCCGATCACGCTGGCGAGCAAATAGAGATTGTCGTGCGACGTGATGGCCAAGAGCAAACGCTAAACGCCATGATTGAACAAGAAGATAATGGCAGCGGCCGGTTAGGTGTCCAGACTGGTCAAAAGCAAAGCGGCACCATCAAGGCTACCTGGAGTGCACCACTGGTCGGCGTTGTGACGGCCGGTCAGTTCTTCTGGCTAACTATTAGTGGTCTGTGGGATATCCTAGTTAATTTGTTCCAGGGCATCTTTAATTTGCTGATTGGCGTACCTACGGCCACAGCCGAACTTAGTGCTGCCTCTGATGGTGTGGCTGGTCCAGTAGGTATCCTTGGCTCAATTTTCCCCAGCGCAATGGTGGCTGGGCCAACAATGTTGTTGTATATCTCGGGGGTGATTTCGATATCGCTGGCTGTGATGAATCTGCTGCCAATCCCAGGTTTAGATGGCGGTCGATTGTATCTAACATTGTGGTATCGGGCTAGGCACAAGAAACTGACCAAGGAGCGGGAAGAGCAGATTGTTGGTCGTGGCATGATGTTTATATTTGGATTAATTATCCTAATTACGGTAATGGATATAGTCAAGGCGATTTAGCATGGCAAAAAGTCATAGCGGTCGACATTCCTCCCGACAAAAGCGACCGGGTCGGGTAGTTGTCTCAGAGCCGGGCGCCAGTGACGAGAGTAAGTTGCAGGCTAAAATTGACCAGGTAATGTCCAACCAATCTCGTCAGCGACAGACTGAGATGGAATCAGTGATGCAACATGACGCTGAATCAACAAAGTTAACGTTAGCGTCTAGAATACTGTCGATGGTTGGTTGGTGCGCGTGGCTAGTTGCTGTTTGGCTATTGTCGTCAATGATTACTAGTGCTATTTCGGTTATTGTTTATCGGTCCTCGGGTTATAATTTACTGTCCGATACGGTTGGTGTGGCAGTTATGCAGGTGGGACAGTTGGTTCTGATGTTATTGATGGCTGTTAGCATCCCGTATCGCTTCGGTAAATATAAAATCTTAACTAAGGCAAAGCGTCGAGCAGTCCAAATGAACGTGACTGGTATGACCAGATTGCCAAACGCTACTGACTTATTGCCCTTTTTAACTGGCGTAGTGGGGTACTACATAATTGTTTTGACGCTGACAATATTCGCCAGCCTAATCTTGCCAGAGAGTATTATTAGTCAGCAGCAGAATGTTGGTTTTGCGACGACGGGTAATGATGTCTGGTGGCAAATCGGCGTTATTATGCTGGTTTTGGTTGTATTGACGCCAGTATTAGAAGAGCTGATTTTCCGGGGATTTTTGCTGGGCAAGTTGGAGCGAGTTGTACAATTTTGGCCGGCTGCCCTTGTCACGTCGTTGCTGTTCGCATTGGCTCATGGACAGGTGAATGTTGGTATTACGACCTTTATTCTGTCGATGATTAACTGCTTGCTTAGACGCTATACGGGCTCGATTTGGGCGGGAGTTGGCGTGCACATGGTTGTGAACTTGGTGGCGACGCTATTGGTCTTTATCTGGCCAATGATGTTGTAGTTGACTGTGGGCGAGCCTGGCTTGGCCTATGCTAAACTATTAACTATGAAACGAACTGAGTTGTTTACCAAGACAAGCAAAACTGTCCCAGCCGACGAAACGGCACTGAATGCCAAGTTGCTAATCAGGGCTGGTTACGTGCATAAGGAAATGGCTGGTGTTTACGCCTATCTGCCACTAGGCTTGCGGGTACTAGAAAAAATCAAGGGTATTATCCGCGAGGAAATGAATGCGATTGGTGGGCAGGAATTACTGATGACTAATTTGCAGCCCAAGGCAGTTTGGCAGACAACTCAACGTTGGGACGATAACATCGTGGATATTTGGTTCAAGACAAAATTGCAATCTGGCGAGGACATTGGGTTGGCATGGTCGCATGAGGAACCGATTATGAATATGCTACGGGACTATGTTCATAGTTATAAGGACTTGCCCGTGGCGGTCTATCAGTTCCAGACCAAGTTGCGCAATGAATTAAGGGCGAAGTCAGGCATTATGCGTGGTCGTGAGTTTTTGATGAAGGATATGTATAGTGTCCACGCGACCAAGGAAGATTTAGATGATTTTTACAACCAAACTATCGAGGCGTATAAGCGAGTCTACGATCGACTGGGGATCGGCAATTTAACCTATGTGACCTTTGCTAGTGGTGGGGCATTTACCAAGTTTAGCCATGAGTTCCAGACGCTTTGTGAGGCAGGTGAAGATTGGCTGTATCTAGACCGCGAGCGAAACATTGCTGTCAACGAGGAGGTGCTAGATGATGCGGTTAAGGAACTGGGTCTAAGCAAGGACAAGCTAGAAAAACTGCGCAGTGCCGAGGTTGGTAATATCTTTAATTTCGGTACCGACAAGGCTGAGCAGATGGGTATCACCTTTGCCGACCAGGATAATACGCAAAAACCATTCTATTACGGGTCGTATGGCATTGGCGTGACCAGGGTTATGGGTGTAATTGCCGAGCTATTTGCCGATGACCGCGGCTTGGTCTGGCCGGATAATATTGCTCCATATCGAGTTTATCTAGTAAATATTGGCAATAGTCCAGAGGTGCTGGCTCGTACCCAAGCAGTCTACGATGCATTGCAGGAAAGTGGAATTGACGTCCTATGGGATGACAGAGAGGCTCGCCCGGGTGAAAAGTTTGCCGACGGTGACCTAATGGGCATCCCGCATCGCGTGGTGATCAGTGAAAAGACCATGGCGTCAGATAGTCTGGAATATAAGGGGCGAACCGATGAGACGCCAATAAATACTAGTTTAGAGGAGTTGCTAAATCGCCTGACAGCGTAGCTAATCCATATATAGCGTTTATGTTTACATTATGGACGCTATATGCTAAAATGTCGGAATCGACAGACCTTGCATAGGGGGATGGATGTGCTACAATTTACTAAGTTAAAATTAAGTCTTAGGATTTAACATAGCTTAGCAAAAGTATAAACAGGTCTTATTTGATGAAGGAGGATTAAAAATGGCTAAGAAAGTTTTTCATATTACCAAACAGGGTAAAGAGGATTTAGAGAAAGAACTAAAGGAATTAATCGATAGCCGCGGCGCAGTGGCCGACGAGATTGCCGCCGCTCGCGAAAATGGCGATCTAAGTGAGAATGCTGAATACACAGCTGCTCGCGAGAAGCAAAATCGGGTAGAGGCGCGAATTGCTGAAATCGAGGGCATTCTAGACGGTGCCCAGATTATTAAATCTGATGGCGATGGCACCATTAGCCTGGGCGATCATGTGGTTGTGTCATTAAATGGCAAGGAATCAGCCTTTGACGTTGTTGGTGCAATCGAGGCTGATCCAGCTAATAACAAGATTAGTCACGAATCACCACTGGGCAAGGCACTGATGGGCAAAAGGGTAGGCGACGAGGTCAGCATTACCACGCCTAAGGGTGAAAAGGTCTATAAGGTAGTTAGCGTCAACTAGACTGGCTATAGTTATTGTCGATAAAATAGGGGTGCTGATTATAACACCCCTTATTTTTAATTCTGTTATAATATGGACATAGATAATATAAGTAAAAACAGAAAGACAAAAAGATGCAACAAAGTGACAATGACCAATATGCAATTGACGAAGAGCGCCGTCGAGCTATGGCGTTTGAAAATTACAGTCTAAACCGCGATGCTGAACCTAAACCGTTTGATTACGATTCCTTGCCCGAGGCAGACAAGCAACGCATTGACGGTTGGGAGGCAATTCGTGATGAGTGGGCTGATGCTAATGGCGAGGTGGCGCCTGAACAGACTTCGGTTGATGCTAATGGCGAGGTGGCGCCTGAACAGACTTCGGTTGATGCCGGTACCGAACGTGAGATTGCCTTGGAAAAGGCTGGGACTGAGAATCAGTCGCAGTTTATTAAAAATGCCACTGCTCAGCGGCTACGCGCCAAATACGGTGTCGATTCATTGGAGATGACGGAGGGTGAGCAGAAGGCGTATGATGATATGGTTTATCAAATGCGTCAGGGTAATAATGCTACTAATCTAGCCTCGATCAATGCTATTACGGGTGTTGATCGATACGACTCGCATAATACTGGTTTTGATCATACTATCACTGCCAACGGTGTCGCTGCGTTAATGCAAGAGGCTAAACAACCACCCGCCGAACAACGTCAGGGGCTAGACAACAGCGAGATGATACTGGCGGCTGGTGCTGGCAATACGCCCGACGGTCAATTGTCTAGTCAGATAGAATCTGTCCAGCCACTAGATAACCTGGGCGGCGATAATCCGAATGAGATTAATGCTACTGGTCAAGATATTGACCAAGCAGAGAGAACTCTGTCGTTTGTGGATAATGCTCAGAACTATGGTTTTAACGCTGGTAATGATTCCATTAGCGAACAAAATCGTCGTCGACTAGCTGAGGCTAGGGAAGATGTCGATGATATACAGTCGCTAGCCAAGGCTGCTTAGCGACAAATTTGATTATATTTAGTGATGATTATATTATTAACTATGCTAAAGTGTGCCGTGTAGCGACGGCATTGTCCGCCACCAGACTTAGGAGGTGAGTAATAGCATGAAGGGGCTTAAGTTGGCTATTGGTATTCTGGCTGTGGCAGCTGTTGCATCTATGGCGATTTGTCTGTGCGCAGCCGGCTGGAATGACAAGTATCCAGCCTAAGGATGTCATTCAGTTCGTCGTGGCGTTGCCACCAAATTAAAGGAGTGTGACTACATGGATGCTGGTAAGATTATGACTGTTGTCGGCGTCGTGTCGATTGGTCTTGTACTGGTGGCAGCTTACTCGATTGTCAGGGTTGGTTCTCAGTCGTCGATTGGCGGGAAGATTCCCAACGACTTCTGCAACGACCACGGCTATCGTGATGACATCGATGGTGAGTCGTCTGACAACGAGGGTTAGTTTTAACCACTAGATCAACCACAGGTCTCTTACATGAGGAAAGGGGCGTCAGCTTGCGCTGGCGCCCCTTAACGATACTCGTACTATTCCGTTGTCACGGAACAACAATGAGTGGCGACTGGGAGAAATGGCTACGCCGCATCGGCAGTCAACAGGTCGGCGGCGAATTGCGCCAGCTCCGACCGCTCGGACTTGGTGAAACTGACGTGAGCAAACTCGGGACGTTGCATCAGGTCGCTAATGACACTCAGGATGCTGGTGCCGCGACTGATGAAGCGGTTATCCTGCTGGGACATGTCGTAGGTGAAGACGATCTTGGATCCGCGACCGAGTCGAGTAATGATACTCAGGATGGTTGAGCGCTCTAGTGACTGGGCGTCATCGACAATGATGAAGGTGTCGTTAAACGTCCGGCCACGCAGGTAGCTTACCGGCTCGATGCTGATTTCGGGATGGCGCAACTGCGGCGTGTCGACGGCGTTGCTGTTGTCCACGTTTCCTTGAGTTATGGTGGGCTTCCGCTTCCGATCCTTTTTCTTCTTGGCGGGGCCGTATTCCTGGTCAATCTGGCCAATGTCATAGTACTCGTCAGAGACGATCTGACTCTTCTTCTTGGCAAGACCATTCGCCCGATCGATCTGGTCAACATTGTCCCAGATGGCTTGAGCCCAGGGTTGCATTTTGTTGCTTAGCTCTCCTGGCAAAAAGCCCACTTCCTGGCCGGCCACCTCGATCATTGAGCGAAAAACCATAATCCGCTCGTAGTGATGTTGGCTGGAATCCCGTCCGCTGGTTTGGGCAATGGCTGACGCAAGAGCCAGCAAACTTTTGCCTCCGCCGGCTACTCCGCCTAACGATACGGCCGTAATGTTGGGGTCCATAAGATATTGCAGGGCAATAGTCTGGTCAACGTTGCCTTCTCTGGGCCTAATGCTTCCAGCCGATATATCTGGGCGATACTCGATGAGGTGCTCGCCGTGCTTGAGATAGACGGTTGCCCCACAGTCGTTGAACGTAATAGCGGCATGGGATGGTGTTGGCATATCCAGTGCCTGACAACGCTTATCGACGCCTTTTAGGGCCTCGCTCATAGCCGACTTAGAGTGCGCAATATCACTCGATGGATCAAGCTCTACGTCAACGTTGTCGATCCTGCCGTCGAACTGCTTGAAAGAGCCCGCAAACGGCTCAGCGTGCAAGTCGGCTTCGTCGGCCCGCACTCGTGTCGAAAGAGTGTTGCTGATGAGGGTGACCTGCTGACCAGGGCGTTTGTTCTGTTGCTCCTTAGTGATTTCGATAGTCATCTGACTGTGGGTCATCCCAATTGCGGCCCGGGGTGTTGTGGCGACGATAACGATGTTGCCATTCTTGTCTATGACGCCTGTTGTGGTCAGTTTGTCGCCATCCTTTTCGGATGCCCGCAGGCGCTCAATGTAGTTAATGACGGCCTTGCAGGCCCAGCCTTGGTCGCGATCATCGATGCGCTTTTCCAGTGCATCCAGCACGTGCATCGGTACAACGATGATGGCGTCCCTGAACGAACGGAACGGACTGATGTCGGCGCCAATAAACACGTTGGCGTCAATCACGTAGACATTGCGCTTCTTGTCGTTGGTAGACATGTTCTCTCCAATCGAAATAGTAGGTACTGACCGTCGTTGCGATCTTGCCTAGTAGCATACAATATTATTCATAAATTGGCAAATTATTACAGTAGTGGTATAGGCTCTGGTCTGGTATAATAGCCGTATGGCAACATTGGCGGATTTTAGAAACGAAAGAATTAAAAAACTAGAGGCGTTGCAGACGCTGGGTGTTAATCCATATCCAGCCCATGCCGATCGAACCATCGGGGCGGGTGAAATTGGTCAACGGTTCGATGAGTTAGCTGGCTCAACCCAAACGGTGGTTGGGCGAATTGTTAGCTTGCGCAAGTTTGGCAAATTAGCCTTTATTGTGGTCCGAGATATGACTGGCGAAATACAGTTATTCATCCAGGCCGGCCAGATCGAGGATTTGAATGCCGAGCAATCGCAACTGGGCATTAAACAGCTAAATCTACTGGACACGGGTGATTTTATTCAGGCGACTGGTGAGGTTATTAAAACTAAAACTGGTGAAATATCTATCGGTGTCCGGTCATTGCGGTTGTTGACTAAATCGCTAAGACCGATGCCGGATCGGCAGGGCTTTACTAACAAAGAGGAGCGTTTGCGGCGGCGATATATCGATATGAATGTTAATCCTGATGTGCGAGAACGTTTTATTCGCCGATCGAAGTTCTGGCAGGCAACACGGGATTTTCTGAATCAGCATGGCTTTATCGAGGTGAATATTCCTGTCTTGGAGCATACTACTGGCGGGGCGGATGCCAACGCCTTTAGGACACATATGGATTCATTGGATCAGGATTTGTATTTGCGAATTAGTCATGAACTGCCATTAAAGCGACTACTGGGTGGCGGCTTTGAAAAGGTCTATGACATCGGCCCGCGATTCCGCAATGAGGGTATTGACGATGAGCATCTACCCGAGCACGTGGCTATGGAATGGTACCACGCCTACTGGGACTGGCGGGACGGCATGCGCTTTATGGAGGAAATGTATAAATATGTCATTAAACAGACATTTGGCAAGTTGCATTTTCAAATTGGCGATTTTGACGTCGACCTAGACAAAGAGTGGGAGGTCTGGGACTACGCCGAGGTGATTAAGAAAAACTTTGGCATTGATGTCTACAATACAACCCTAGACGAGGTTAAGGCTAAGCTAATTGAGAACAAGATTGAGGTAGGAAAAGCTGAAAACATTTCCCGTGGTATCGACAAACTATGGAAGCATATTCGCAAAGATGTGGCTGGTCCGGTCTGGTTGGTCAATACGCCGAAATTTATTTCACCATTGTCCAAGGCTAATCCTGACGGTGTCAGCACTCAGCGTTTTCAGCCGGTTATCGCTGGTTCCGAGCTAGGTAATGGTTATTCCGAGCTAAATAATCCAATTGACCAGTTAAGCCGCTTTGTCGAACAACAACAGATGCGTGATGCTGGTGACGACGAGGCGATGATGTTGGATATCGACTTTGTGGAAATGCTGGAATACGGTATGCCACCAGCCTGTGGTTGGGGTTATAGTGAGCGTGTCTTTTGGATATTTGAGGGTGTGACGGCTCGTGAGGGCGTGCCATTTCCAACTATGCGCCACGAAATTGATCAGGTAACTAAGAAGATTTATCCGGACGTTAAATTATGAAATACAAGATAACTGAATACACAACTAAGCGGGGCAGTAAGGGGTTAATCCTAAATGTCGCTGATGCACCAGTAGTGTCAATGCGTTTTCAATTTCGGGCGGGTTATCGCTATGTCAAGGACTATGATCGCAAGTCGCAGGTTGCTCACGTGCTAGAACATGTGGCATCTGGGTAGAATGGCCAGTATCCCAACCAAAGGGATCTTGAATCGGTCTTTACAAAAAATGGGGCATATTACCATGCGATGACCGGCATGATTGGCGTATCCTACGAGGAGTCCTGCGCTGACTTTGA
>CALXTC010000023.1 GCA_944391325.1 uncultured Candidatus Saccharibacteria bacterium
CTAAACGAAGCACTACCAGCCATAAGGCACATAGCAAGAGTCTACCTAACTTACTAACTAGTTACGCTAAGACCATTATCCATAACAAAGCCTATCTCTCTATTGCCATTATCTCTGCCATTGCTATACTTGGTGGTTCACTCTACCTAACTAAGAGTGGGGTCATAGAGGCGGCTAGTGAGGGTGAAGCGAACACATCAAAATATCAAGTAATGAAATCCGATGGGTCAATTGTTGACGTTGATTATAAAAATGTCAATGGCGAGAAATACGATGGCTATGTAACTGTTGTCGCCGATAGTGGTAACGAGGTTGATAATATGACAACCTGGTGGCAGGGCGGCGCTAAAATGTCCGGCGAGGCTAACCGTCATGGTGTTTGGCGCTATTTCGATTCAGAAGATGATGGCCATATGGTTAGAGACCGTGACGTATATCTGCCAACAGATGATTTGCCGGATAGATGGGTTCGTTACGACGAAACTGGGGCGATGGTCTACGGCGAGGACGAGAAAGATGGCAACTGGTATCACTTTGACGAAAAAACCGGTGCTATGACCAAGGGGTGGTATACCTTGGCACCTAACTCAGACGTTAATTTTGAACGATTAGTCTGCTATGATCCACAGACTGGCATAATGATTAAGGGTGAAACGAGGGTTGATCCCATGATGACTGATCCTAGTCAGTATGGCGCACTATACGACTTTGACGCCGCAAATGGTAATGCGACATGGCATTTGCCAGTGGTGGAGGACTTGACGAGTGGACGATATCCAGATAGTCCGACGGGAAATTACCAGGGCGATCGGCGCCAGCGCGTGTTATATGCTGCCTTGTCGCGACTTGGCGCGCCATATGTTCTAAATGAAATTCCCAACGGCTTTGTTTGCGATGGCTTGACAGCCTGGGCGTATACACAGGGAACTGGCGAGGTAACTCCTGGTTATGACATTATGGGGTCGGCAGATTTTCAGTGGGACATCATTAAGAATCGCAACGGCACTAAAACAACGGATTTTCAGGCTGGCGATTTGGTATTCTGGGGCGAGGACGATACGTTAACAAAATACCCCGGCGCATTGGGTGACAGCGGTTGGCCGGGTTATCATGCGGGGATTTATTATCATGATGACCAAATGATTCATTCTGGGACTACAACTGGCAGTGGCGTACATATCTACTCTGTGTCAAACTATCCGCTATATCATTTTCTGGGTGGAGGTTCGCCATATAGCGTTGAAACATCTCGAGCACCGATTCGCAAGTAGCCAGATTATTTAATCTGGACAAAATGGCAATATTAATGTATGATATATCCTGATGTCTGAGGATGTGATTCGGATTCAGGGGGCGCGCGTTCATAATCTAAAAAACGTTAGCATTGATATTCCCCGTGATAAGTTGGTGGTGATAACTGGCCTGTCGGGCTCAGGCAAATCATCGCTGGCTTTTGATACGCTGTATGCCGAGGGGCAGCGTCGTTATGTTGAATCACTGTCTTCGTATGCCCGAATGTTTCTAGGTCAAATGGAAAAGCCTGATGTTGACCGAATAGATGGTCTGAGTCCTGCAATTTCAATTGACCAAAAATCAACCAGTCGCAACCCTCGTTCAACGGTTGCTACCGTGACGGAAATTTATGACTATTTACGTTTGCTATTTGCTCGATTAGGTGTGCCGCATTGTCCAATTTGTGGCAAAGAGGTGCATCGCCGCACGCAGCAGGCGATTGTTAATGAGGTTATTAGTGGATTAAACCGCCGTCGAGTTTATATATGCGCCCCATTGGCTAAACAGAAAAAGGGCGAGTTTGCGCATGTTCCCGAGCAGTATATGTCGCGAGGTTATGCTAGGGCCCGAGTTGATGGCGTTGTCTACGCCCTAGACGAGTGGCCCGATATTGATAAAAAACTAAAGCATGACGTCGAACTAGTGGTGGATCGACTTATGATCACCGAATCTGAAACATCGCGAATTGCCGGTAGTATTGAGCAGGCTTTAGCAATTGGTGGTGGCACGGTCGAAATTGTCGATGCCGACACTAAAGACGTAAAAATTTACTCGGAGCGTTATGCATGTCCTGATCATCCGGACGAGCCAATTCCGGAATTAGAGCCACGTCTATTTTCGTTTAACTCACCGTTTGGGGCTTGTCCGACTTGTTCTGGGCTAGGTAGTCGGATGGAGGTTGATCCAAATCTGGTCTTGAATAACAACCTAACCATTATGGAGGGGGCGATTCGTCCATTCAACCGAATTAATGTCGAGGCTTGGTGGATGAAAAAGCTGGCGGCAGTGGCCGAGCGTTATCATTTTGGTCTGCGTACGGAGGTTGGCAAACTAAGTCCTGAGATTCGTCATCTGCTGCTGTACGGCACGGGTGATGAGATATATCATGTTGAGTTGAGCGATGGCCGAGTTTTTCGTACGACGTACGAGGGTGTAATTCCTAATTTAGAGCGCCGTTGGAAGGAAACGGATAGTGATTTTATTCGCCGGGATATTGAACGGTTTATGCGTGAGCGTGAGTGTATGGACTGCCATGGTGCTAGGTTGCGGCCAGTGGTTCGAGCCATTACGGTACATGATTTGTCGATTGTTGATATCTGTAATTTATCAATTGAGGATGCTCGCGATATTTTTGTCAAGATTGACTGGACAGAGCAGGAAAAGTTGATTGGCAAACAAATATTCAAGGAAATAAATTCACGGTTGGACTTTATGCGCGATGTTGGCCTGAACTATTTGGAGTTGGGGCGAGCTGCAAACACTCTATCGGGTGGCGAGGCACAACGGATTCGCTTGGCCACCCAGATTGGCAGTGGCTTGCGAGGTGTTTTGTATGTCCTAGATGAGCCTAGTATTGGCCTGCATCAGCGAGATAACGATCGGCTAATTGCCACTTTGAAACATTTGCGTGATTTAGGCAATACCGTAGTGGTGGTTGAACATGATGAGGATACGATTCGGTCGGCTGATTACTTAGTTGACGTTGGTCCAGGGGCTGGTGTTCGTGGTGGCAAGATTGTGGCTGCTGGTACGCCAGAGGAGGTGGCAGCCGACCCTGATTCATTGACTGGGCAATATTTATCGGGTGTTAAAAAAATCGCTGTGCCGGGCAAGCGTCGACCAATTAACGGTGATCGACTATTAACTGTTGTTGGTGCAAGGGAGCATAACCTAAAGAATATCGACGTGTCGTTTCCGCTAGGGCTACTAACAGTAGTGTCTGGTGTGTCTGGCTCGGGGAAGTCGACGTTGGTGAATGATATTCTTAGCAAGGAACTGTTGGCGCGATTGAATCGAGCTCAGACGGTACCAGGGGCACATCAACGAATTGATGGTATCGAACAACTGGACAAGGTGATTGTAATCGACCAAAGCCCAATTGGTCGAACCCCTCGCTCGAACGCCGCCACATACACTGGTATATTTACCTATATTCGTGAATTATTTGCCGCCACCCCAGAGGCTAATATTCGGGGTTATAAACCAGGTCGGTTTAGTTTCAATGTCAAGGGTGGCCGTTGTGAGCACTGTCAGGGTGATGGTGTAATTAAGGTAGAGATGCACTTTTTGCCAGACGTTTATGTCACTTGTGATGAGTGTCATGGGGCTCGATATAATCAGGAGGCGCTAGAAATCAAGTGGCACGATAAGAATATCAGCCAAGTTTTACAGATGACTGTCGACGAAGCAGCCGAATTCTTTGACTCCATTCCTAAAATTGCTGTCAAATTGCGCACTCTGCAGGAGGTGGGGTTGGGCTATATTAAAATTGGCCAGCCAGCCACTACCCTATCAGGCGGTGAGGCGCAACGCGTTAAATTAGCCACCGAACTAAGTCGTCGGGCGACTGGTCGAACTTTATATATCCTAGATGAGCCAACTACCGGCTTGCACTCAGACGATGTTAAACGCCTGCTGGAGGTAATGCAAAAATTAGTCGATGCTGGCAATACTATGATTGTGATCGAGCACAACCTAGATGTTATTAAGTCGGCCGACTACATTATTGATATGGGTCCAGAGGGTGGGCTGGACGGTGGCCGAGTGATTGCTAAGGGGACTCCCGAGGAAGTGGCCACTAACCCAGCTAGCTTCACTGGTCAATACTTACAGAAGATGCTGAAAAAATAACTTAGTTACTTCTTGAGTCCTTCGTAGGCCTCGGCTAGCACCTTGGCGCTGTGGTGTAGTTTGCCCTCTTCCTCTTCGGATAGATACGGCGTTAGAATGCGAACGACGCCATGTTGACCGATGACGGTTGGTAATGACAGATAAATGTCGCGCAGCCCGTATTGACCGTTTAATTTGACCGATAGTGGCATAATTGATTTTTCATCACGCAAAATAGCCTCGGTGATACGGGCAGCACTGGCGGCGATACCGTAATAGGTGGCTCGCTTGCGATTGATAATTTCGTAGGCGGCGTTCTTGGTTGCGTTGGCAATGTCGATGTAATCGTAGTCGCCCATAATACCACCAAAGATGTCGCTGGCCTCGTTAATGTTCATACCGGCAATGTGAACATTACTCCAGGCGGCAAATTCGCTGTCGCCATGTTCGCCCAGAATATAGCCGTGAATATTGCGGCTATCAACGCCAAACTTCTTGCTCAGTAAATAGCGGAAGCGAGCAGAGTCCAGATTTGTTCCCGAGCCAATGACTCGCTCGGCTGGAAAACCAGTTGTTTCCTGGATAACCCTAGTCATCACATCGACTGGGTTGGCAACTACTAGGATGACAGCGTCGGGGCAAGTTTCCTTTAGTTGTTTAGCAACATCAGTGACGATAGCGGCGTTGCGGGTGATTAGATCCATGCGAGTTTCGCCAGGCTTTTGGTTGGTGCCGGCGGTAACAATAACGATATCTGATCCAGCTGCTGTCTGGTAATCACCGGCGTGAATTAATGATTCCTTGAAAAACGGCGAACCATGTTCAATGTCCATTGCTTCACCCTCGGCGCGAGCATTGTCGACGTCTACCAGAACAATCTCGCTTACTGTGCCAGCGTTTACTAGGGTGTAGGCGATAGTGCTACCGACAAAGCCGGCACCTACAATCGTCACTTTTGCTGCAGTTTTTGCCATTTTAATATTTCCTTTCTGTCTTGTTAGATATTTTTATTCTAGCACAACGGGGAAATATGTGGTATAGTAATAGCGTTGATTCTGGGCCGATAGCTCAGTTGGTAGAGCACGGGCCTTTTAAGCCTGGTGTCGTGGGTTCGAGACCCACTCGGCCCACCAGAACTAATTACACCCCTGACGGGGTGTTTTTTATACGTGATAAGCGCTAGTTGGATAGTATAATTAGGCTGTGGGATACCTGAAAACAAAAACACATATTAGCTGGATGATTACGGCAATCTGTATGGGCTTTCTGCTAGGCGTTCTACTGGCACGAACCGTAAACGTGTCTAGTGGCGAACAAATGATCTTATTACTATCCGGCATAATGCTGATGGTTGTCGCATTGCTGAGTCGTATGCGAATGCTGATACCAATTGCTATTTTGGGCGGGTGCTTATTGGGATATATTAGAGCGAGCAAACTAGCGGTTAATTTGGCTGCTTATGACGACTACGTTGGGCGAGAAGTTATCGTGTCGGGCAGGATAGACGGCGACCCGACACTTAGTGACGACCAAATATCTTTTGGCGTAGAGGATGCAATTATTACCATTGGCGACCAGTCTAAGTCGCTACCAGGCAAGATTTGGCTACGCCTCAAAAGCAACGGGCAGCAGCTAGATAGATACGACAATGTCGTTATAAAGGGAACGGTTGATGCTGGTTTTGGGGCTTATGCCGCTACATTGCAACAGGCGCAGTTGATTGAGGCAGTTAACGCAGGGGCAGATCCAATGGGGCAACTGCGTAATAACTTTACGGCTCGGTTGGCCCAAGTCTTGGATAGCAACGAGGCGGGTTTGGCTATGGGGCTGCTGGCTGGACAAAAGTCTATTCTGGATGACGCAACCCAGGAGGCGTTTGTCGGAGCATCGTTGACGCATATATTGGTTGCCAGTGGTTATAACCTGACAGTATTAGTGCGATTCGCCAGGCGATTATTTGCTAAACGATCGCGCCTGGTGGCGTTAATATTGTCCTTTACCTTGATGATTTTGTTTACGGGCGTAACCGGTTCATCGGCTAGCATGCAACGAGCTGTTTTAGTGTCGGGATTAAGTTTATTACTGTGGTATGTTGGTCGTCGGGCTCACCCAGTTGTTCTGTTGTCGGTGGTGGCGACCATCACTATTCTGATTAATCCAACGCAACTATGGGGCGATGCTGGCTGGTATTTATCGTTCGGTTCGTTTGCCGGGGTAATTATATTGGCACCTATGATAATGGATCTGTTTTTATTGCTGATGACGAACTGTTCGTCATCGGACGATAAACCAGACGATGAAGTGGATCATAAAGATTTGACGCTTATTGCTAGACTGGCCCGTCGGGTAGGGGCTTTCCCGTCGTCGCTGGTGCAAATTCTAATTGAAACTACTAGCGCCCAGTTAATGGCCTTGCCAATGATTGCTCTATTTATGGGTAGCGTATCATTAACTGGTTTCGTGACCAACATTATTGTATTGCCACTGCTACCAATGACCATGGCAATGTCGTTCATGGCTGGACTAGCGGCAATCCTACTGCCAATTAACTGGGCTAGAGTGGTTGCTATACCAGCCGATTGGCTGTTACACATAATTATTATGACGGCTAATTGGGGTGCTACCTTGCCTGGGGCGGAGATAGAATTTCAGCCTACTTTGCTGACAGTAGTAATTTATTACCTGGTGATGCTAGTTATAATGATGGCTCTAAAAATTATCACCAACCATAATTTCTATCTGGACAATGTGATAGAATAGCCACAGTTGATGTTGCTAGTTAGTTGGATTGGAAAAATTATTATTGCCCTATCACGTGGTTTGGGCCGTGGGCATGGCTCGGCTTTGCCGGGATTAGTCGTGGAAAAGTTGTATCCAAATTTTCTAGGGCGGTTACTTGGTCGTCTACCTGATGGAGTGGTGCTAATTAGCGGCACGAACGGTAAAACCACTACTACCAAAATTGTGGCAGATTTACTAAGGACTGATGGGTATCGAGTCTTTACCAATACTAGTGGCAGTAACTTTACCAGGGGTGTCATTTCGGCTGCGTTATCACAAATGAAGCGGGGTAAATTAGAGGCCGATATTGCTGTATTGGAATTGGACGAAGCCTATGCTACTAGATTTGTTGACCAGGTTAGGCCTCGTTATGCACTACTACTTAACGTCTTTCGTGATCAACTAGATCGGTTTGGCGAGATTGACCATACGGCTGATTTGTTAAAATATGTGGCCGAAAAAACTAGTGGGGTAGTAGTCTTAAACGAGGACGACCCTAGGATTAGGCGGATTAGTCGTGATGCGCAGGTAAAGGCCAAGATTGCCTGGTTTGGTTATGATGGTCAGGCTAGTCAATACTATACTAGTGATGATGAGCTACATAGCCAAAAGGTGGTGGCTAGTAAATCTGTATCCAAGCAATCGGTGCGGGTGGTTGGTCTAAACGATAATGTGGCGACCTATCAATTAGCTGACGAAACGCGGTCGGTTAAGTTGCGACTATTCGGTATTCATAATGCTCTAAATTGTGCGGCGGCACTGAGTCTGGTGCGCCAGATCGAGGGCGATAAGTTTGCCATGGAACGTGTAGTGGACAACTTGGGCAAGATTAGGCCAGCGTTTGGGCGAGGCGAGATTATTTTAGTTGGTGATGCTAGTGTCCAATTGATTCTAGTTAAAAATCCTAGCGGTTTCCAACTAAGCTTAAATTCGGCGTCAGGCTCACCAGTTATGATAGCCATTAATGACGCCTATGCTGATGGTCGGGACGTGTCATGGCTGTGGGACGTGTCGTTTGTGGGCTTGGCTAATGTGGATTATGTATCTGGCGTCAGGGCTGACGATATGGCGATTCGCCTGACCTATGATGGGGTGCCATGCGCTAATATTGAAACGGATATTTCCGTGGCGACGCGACGTTTCGTTAAGAAACTTGGTCGGGGCGACGGACAAATCTTTGCTACCTACACGGCAATGTTGAAAATTCGCGATGTATTAGAACAAATGTCTAACGAGGTAAATAATGGCTAAGCAGCAGTTAGTAATTACTCAGTTGTATCCTAGTCAGATGAATATCTATGGCGACAATGGCAACGCCCAGATTATTCGACGCCGAGCAGAACTATATGGCTATCAGACAAAAACGATGGCATACAACTCGTATGATGACATCGATGCCTTGACGCAGGCTGACCTAATTCTAGGCGGAGGCGGTCAGGATTCTGGGCAGCGAGCCATTTTAAAGGACTTACAACGGATTCGACCAACATTACTATCGCTGGCTGAGGGCAAAGTGCCAATGTTAATGATTTGTGGGCTATATCAGTTATTCGGACACTATTTCACGACTCGTGATGGCGATAAATTGGATGGAATTGGTCTGTTTGATATGGTGACGGTTGGTGGAGATAGACGGTTGATTGGCAACGCTGTCGTTGACAGCGAGGAATTTGGCGAACTGATTGGTTACGAAAATCACAGTGGTATTACCACGTTGGGCGATAATCAGGCCAGCCTAGGTCAGGTGATCCAGGGGTATGGTAATGATGGCCACGGGGTAGACGAGGGGGCGGTTCGCTACGCCGCAGTCGGCACATATCTACATGGGCCAGTGTTATCAAAAAATCCCCGCTTGGCCGATTGGCTAATTATGCGAGCAGTAGAACGAAAGTTCGGTAAAACTAAGTTGACTCCTGCTGACGAAACTACCCGGGCTGAACTGGCTAAACTGGACCGATTTATTGACAGGGCCCGCACAGTTGCCAAGAGTCGACCACAGTAAATTTATTAATAATGAACCCAAACAGGCGTGCCGATGCTGGCAAAATCGTAAACGCGCTTGGCGTCAGCCTGGAACATATTGACGCAACCGTGGGAAATGCCTGCTCGCACATTGCCGGCGGCATAGGTCATCCACCAAGCTTCATGAAAGGCATAGCCACTTTTTTCCCAATAGGTGACGTAATGAATGTTGCATAATGGTTCGGGTGACGGAGGATTGGGCATACACTGGTTATAGGTCTTGCGCCAGACACTATATAGGCCAGTGATAGTGGGGGTTGAGGCCTTGCCATTGCTGGTTTGATTGGTTGACCAGACAGCGTTAGTCCCCTCGTATAGCGTGACGGTGTAGGTGGAAATGTTATATTCAATCCAACGTCCGTCGGCAGAAACAGTGGCGTCGGTGCCATAGGGTGCATCCTTGGTAATCATTTCAACTTGGCCGCCCTGATTGTTAACTAGCATGTCGTAGATTTGACTAGTTATACTGTCAACGTTGCTGGCTACTTGGCCATTGCGACCGGCGCTGACTACTTTTAAAACTGTGCCACTAGCATTGGTGATGGCCTTTTGATTAACCGGTTTATTGGTTAGTTGGGCTGCCACAGTACCATTCACAAAATCCTTGATTTTATTTTGGTCATAATTAATGTCGTAACTACTAGTGTCGGGGTTAGCCGAGAATGACACCCAACTGGCAATATCCCACGGGTCTAGCGTCCATAGGACTCGTCCGTTGTTAATTACCTGGATGGTTTGGGCTAGGACACTATTAACGTGGTCGGCAACTGCCTGGGCTGACTGGTCGCTAACGGTTGGGTTGTCGTCATTAACGGCGATTTCGTAGTTGGTTAACTTGGGGCTACTTAATAATTTTTCGACCTGGGCGTATAGGATGTCTAGCTTAACAGACTTGCCAATGGCGCCTGGTTGAACAACGAACTTGTTTTGGTTGCTGTCGTAAACTACCTGAGCATCCTTAGAATCGGTACTTAGTTCGGGAAAGTTCTCGGACACAAAGGCGTTAACCTTGGCCTGATCGTATGAGCCGGTCAGGTCAAAGTGTCGACGATCTAAAATAATGGCAAAGGGATTTTGTCGTCCAGTTTGAACGGCCTCGTCGGCAATTTTAGCTGCGTCAATGTTAATACCTAAATCTGTAGCACTAGCCGTTGCCGATTTGCCGCCGTAAGTTAGGCTAAGTTGCATATTGCCAACCAAGTTATCAATAGTATCGATGATCTGCTCCCTGGTCTGTCCGCCAATTTTGGCGTCGGCGACGGTTACGCCCGGTGCAGCCTTGTCACGATAGAAAGTGGCGGTGAAGATTAGCGAGCCAATAAAGGCAATCAAAACAACTGCTAAAACAATGGTAAAGGCCAGGTGCCGCCTGATCCAACCTTTTACGCCGGTCATCTTTAGCTTGGCAATCCTGGCCTTATTTTTTAATTTATCCACCGTCTTTCCTTTAAGAATGATTTCTGGTCGGGGTGATCCGACTTGAACGGACGACCTCCGCGTCCCAAACGCGGCGCGCTACCAACTGCGCCACACCCCGATAACGCCAGCCGCAACAGTTCTGCTGTGGCTAACGAGCTACATTATATCAAACTTCGGCAGTAATGTCAGCGTTTGTGTGAACACTGGTGACATCATCTAGGTCATCTAGGGCGTTCAGTAGTTTCATCGCCTTGGCGGCTGTTTCGTTGTCGCTAATCTCGACGGGATTTTTGGCGACATATTCCAGACCGGCGTCGGTCACCTTTAATCCGGCGTCGATAATTGCCTGGCGAACCTTGTGTAGGTTCTTCATATCGGTATAGGCAACGATTTCGCCATCCTCGTCTATGGCGTCATCAGCGCCGGCGTCTAATACGGTCATCAGATTGTCATCGCCAGTGGCGTCAATATGAATAACACCCTTGTGGTCAAACTGGAAAGCGACGGAACCCTGGTCGGCGATAGAGCCACCATTTTTTGTCAGGGTTGTTTTTACCTCGGGGAATGTGCGATTTCGGTTATCGGTGGCCGTTTCGATAATAATGCCGATCCCCCCAGGTCCATAGGCTTCGTAAACGATTTCCTCTAGCGCAGCGGCATTTTTATCAGCGACGCGGTCGATGGCGCGTTGAATATTGGCGGCTGGCATATTGGCGTGCTTGGCCTTATCAATCGCCATAGCCAATGCGGGGTTCATATCGGGGTCGGTGCCACCACGAGCAGCAATGGCGATCATATTGCCTAATTTAGTAAAAACAGCACCACGCTTGGCATCTACAACGGCCTTTTGACGCTTGGTGGTTTCCCACTTACTGTGTCCAGACATATCAAAAACTCCTTTTTCTATTAAGCTCGTATAAATTATACCAGTTTAGGGGTGGATGTGCCACTGGATATATGGGTGCGAAAGCGGGCGGGCTTTGTTATAATTAATACAGTTATGGTAATTCCAAGCCTATTGCGCTGGTGGTATGGTGATGGTTGGCTGAATCAGCTGATCTTAATTAAATGGGCTTTTATTAGGATGGCTGACCGCTTTAGTATTGGTTTATTGATTCGAACATTATTTGCTCCATTTCGACAAATATCGGCCGATGAACAGGCGCGCACTGCCGGTGGTATGATGAACGTAATTGTTGATAAATTAATTAGTCGGCTAATCGGCGGTGTAATGCGGCTGATCATGGTTATTGTTGGTACGATATCGCTGGTATTGCTGGCCGTTATTAGTTTAATTCGGATTATTCTGTGGCCATTATTGCCAATCGCACCAGTGGTTGGCGTGGTGTTGATGTGTGTTGTGGGGGCGCCATGGAAAATAATCTAGACCTACAGGTTAGTTATCGCTCTGGTCGGGCGACAGAGGCGCGCTTTTACGCCAGATGTGGGAAAATTGCCAAAATTATCGCCCTGGCATTGACCGTATTATTCACTCTGCTAGGTATGGTCTTGCTGTTGGCTGGTCAGTCGATTGGTTGGCTGGTGCTGTCATTGGGGGTGTGGTTTGTCGTACCGGTGGTATGGATTCATCGCCGGCTAAGGGATTTGCCCGCTAATCGCCATCCGTCGTCAATTAACGATATTCTAGGCGGTGAGGTATTGGGGCATTTGCCAGTTGACGTTAATCCCCAGATTCTAGTTCAATCACTGTCATCAACTAGTGGGGCTAGATTTTTAACTAATCGATTTGGTATCTCGATGGCCCATCTAGCCGAGGTAACGCCGGTTGATGGGTCATTGCTGACGGATGTGTGGCGAGAATCGATCAATATTTGGTTGCATTTGCCTGATCGGCCGGACACCATATCGTCGGCAGTGATTATTGCAGCGGTCATTCGATTGAATCCAGCAACTGATGACATGCTCAACAATCTGCGCATATCCAAGGAGGATATTTTTGCCGGGGTGGTTTGGTTTGAACATATTAATAGTCTGGCTAAAACCCTGGGTGAACCACGCCTGACGGGTGGTATTGCCAGGGACTGGTCGTTTGGCTATATCCCAACCCTGGAACATTTTGGTTCAAATCTGAGTCAAAAATATTCTAGTGGCAATCGATCAATTGCTGCTAACCTACCTAGCGTTCGCTCGACGGTTGCCAATATGATTCAGTTGCTGTCAACTGGCGCGCGTCACAATGTCGCCCTGATTGGGCCATTAGGGGTGGGGAAATCTACGATTGTTGATGCACTAGCAGAAACACTGATGGATTCGCGGGCCAAGTTGCCATCGTCAGTGCGTTTTAACCAGGTGTTTATGCTGGATGCCTCGATGATTGTTTCGGCGACTAATCGCCGTGGCGAGATTGAGGGACTGGTTAATCAGTTAATGGTCGAGGCATACAAAGCCAAAAACATAATATTATTCCTGGATAACGCCGAGTTATTCTTTGAGGATGGGACGGGTTCGATAGACCTATCAAACTTACTACAGCCAGTGATTGAGGGTGGCGGGTTGAAGCTGGTTCTGGCTATGGATCAACAGCGCTTCCTGCAAATTGCCCAGGCTAAACCAGCGTTGGCTAACGCCCTGAATCGCATCGAGGTTAAGTCGGCTGATCAGTCCAAAACAATGTCGATTTTGGAGGAGCAGTGTATTACCATCGAATATAATAGCCACTGTCTGTTTACCTATCAATCGTTGACAGAGGCGTATCGTCTATCCAGTCGGTACATTAATGATGTGGCTCAACCCAGAGCGTCACTACAACTACTGGAAAATGCTGCCCAGCAGGCTAATGGTGGCGTTGTCACGCCAGCCACAATGGCTGCTACTATTGAAAAAACCTTGGGGATTAAGGTTGGTGGCGACTTGTCGTATGGTGATGCTAACGCCGAACGCGAAAAGCTGCTGAATCTAGAGGAATTGATTCACCAGCGTATGATTAACCAGGAAAGTGCTGTTCGAGCGGTGTCGTCGGCACTAAGGCGTGCTAGGGCAGGGGTGCGTAACGAGAAGCGCCCAATTGGTACATTTCTATTCCTAGGTCCAACTGGCGTTGGTAAGACTGAGCTAGCCAAGTCATTGGCGGCCGTTTATTTTGGTGGCGAGGATCATTTGGTGCGAATAGACCTAAACGAATATGTCCGAGCCGAGGATGTAGCGCGATTAATTGCTGACGGGGCGACAGACCCGATGTCGCTCTCAGCTCAGGTACGTAAAAACCCCTTTAGTGTGGTGCTGCTGGACGAAATTGAAAAGGCTCATCCCAATGTGCTGACAACCTTGTTGCAGGTGCTAGACGAGGGTATTCTACGCGACATCAACAACCGCGAGATTAGTTTTCGTGACACGATTTTAATTGCTACCAGTAATGCCGGGGCGGAACAAATCCGTCAGTATATTCAGGCCGGCTATCAGATAGAGCAATTCAGCCAGCAGATTCAGGACCAGCTAATTAGTTCGGGCGAGTTCAAACCGGAATTTCTCAACCGTTTCGACGAGATCGCTGTCTTTCGACCATTGACTAAGGACGAGTTAGTCCAAGTGATTGACTTAATTTTGGTGGGGATTAACGAGAATCTGGCTAATCAAAAGGTTTTTGTGGCGGTAGATGACAATGCTAAACGAGCCTTGGTTGAGGCTGGCTATGATCCACGACTGGGTGCTCGTCCGATGCGTCGGGTAGTTCAGCGAACAGTCGAAAATATCGTGGCCGACAAAATGCTGCGGGGTCAGTTAGTTCCTGGATCAGGTATTCGCCTGACGCTGGCTGATATCCAGGAAAGCCTGGCTAAATAGGAATGTGATTCAGTTTGGCAATTAGTGGGCTTGACTAAAATCACACAGCAATATACCATATAACCATAATCCAAATAACAACATATCCAATCAATAAGGATATGTACGACACATATCGTGAGGTGACAATACACATACAACTATGGTGTGGTGGAACAAAACTAATCACAAACAAACATCATCTCTTGCCACCCTAGTAGGGGGGGTAATTCCCAGAACCTAAACCAACGGTTTAGTCTTACCTCCCATACTAGGAAAGGTGACTTACAAAAGCGACCGCAGAATAACCGGCATTCTCTACACCTTACCTCCCCTGCTAGGGGAGGTGACTTGCATCGCAAGTCGGTGGGGTTTAAAACCCTCACTATCACTTGCTTAGCCTTAGCCCTCATTAGTACCATCTCCCTCAACATCATCAGAACCTACTCCATCAATAACACTAGAACTAATGCCCTAGGGGACAGTAACCTAGGTAGTAGCAGTGCTACTACCAGCCAGGGTAGCGCAGCTACACTGGCTAATGATCCCAACTACATCTCTATCTCCCTATCCAATGCTACCGGTAGTTCTGAACCAACATCAGGTAATATCTTAATCACTACACCAACTGGTGGTGGTATCGCTACCGGTAGCCACACCATTACTATCCATACCAGTAGCATAGTATCTGGCTACAACGTCACCCTCCATAGCTCGGGTGGTGATACTGACCTAGTCCCCAGTGACTTTGGTACAAGTGATAGTAGTAATAACAACCTTATTAAACCAGCTGGTGGTAGTGCTAACCCCGCTCCCTTAACTAACCCAACTACCTTAGCTAACAACCAATGGGGAGTAGCCCTACCTGGTAGTACCCTCTATCCTAATAAGTACTCCAACACCAATGACTATACCTCTACCGACCAAACCACCTTAGCCAACACTAAGTATGCTGCTATACCAGGTAAAGGGAGCAGTGATGACCAAGGCAGTACCATCCTCACCAAGAACTCACCTGCCAACCAAGCAACTGGTGACTCTACTACCATCTACTATGGTGTTAAAGTCAGTCCTAGTATCCAGGCCGATACCTACAGTGCCGAAGTCACCTACACCGCCACTGCCACCATTCCTACTCCCACTCTCACTAGACTACTCATCAATGACTCAGTCCAACAAAACCAAACCAGTGAGTTTGCCATAGAGGGTACTAACCTAGATACTGTCTATGATGACTGGATAGACTATAACGACAATGGCATAGAAGACGCTAACGAAAAAGCCACCAATGTCACTACCTACCCCAATACCGACAAAGCCAGTACAATCATCTCCTTTACCAATCCTAATCCAACTAGCAACACTGTCTCACCCGGTGCCTATGATGTCTATGCTGTTGGTCAAGGTGGTACCTCCAAACCCCTAGCTAATGCCTTTATTGTCCAAGAAGAATCTATCTGCCGTAATGGTGATCCTAACTCAGACTGCCAAGTAGACATAGACGACAATATGATCCCGGTAGTCTACGATGGCTATGATGGTAATGGTGGAGGTAGCTGGAGGATTGTGACTAAGGAAGAGATAGAAAATGATGAGGGTAGTTGGTATGACTACAGTGAAAAGAAATGGGCTAATGCTATAACGCTAAGGAACGACTATGAAGGTGGTGGAGTATGTGCCAATAGTGTCGAAGGGGTGGTTGCATCTACCTTTGTGGGCGCTAATTCGTGTCGTGGTTCATACGATACAGCCACCTATACCCCACTTGAATATGCTATGGCGGTATATAACGGTGATATTCCAAATGGCGGTGTTATTAATGATTTGTTTGATTTCGATAGGATTAGCACAGAAAACAATTATGGCGGTATGATCCTAGGTTACTGGGTCTACATCCCTAGATACGCCTATGAAGTCCAACGCCCTAATGCCATAGACAGAGTAGTCACTGATGAATATCCATTACCAGACAACGTGAATACTACGGGCGACGACAAATCTCCGTACAACAAGCATTCCATTAGAAACGAATTCTCCATCCACTTTGAAAAAGCCACAGACACTAAGAAAACACCTGCCGAAACATGCAATATCCTAAACCCAACTAAGGAACAAATGTGGGCTAATGGTACACCAACAGCAGAGGCCGGCCCAGACAACACTAACATCCTAGCCAAAGACTATAGAACTGGCTGTGCTGCTCCAGGCAATACCAATGGTCAAAACAGCACGACCATTTCTCGCCTATACACTGATGCCAACACTACAGCCAATAATACCACCTGGGCTACCCATCCTGCCTTTAGTTGGCTAGACAATGATGGTAATGGGGAAGAACTAAACGGTCTCTGGGTTGGTAAATTTGAAACCACTGGTACAGTCACTAACCCAACCGTTAAGCCTAACCAGCATGCTAACGTTAATGAAAAAATTGATGAATTCTACACCATGGCTAGAAGCATTGGTACAGGCACCTATGACCCAGCTAACAATGGAGGTAATACCATCTCTGGCATTACCCAGAATTCCCATAATCTAAATAAAGCTACTAGCCACATGCTCAAAAACTCTGAATGGGGTGCCATAGCCTACCTAGCCTCCTCTAAGTATGGTGCTGGTACTAATAATGTTTCCATTAACAGTGCCTACCCATCTAAGTCAGCTGATGCTGATATAGCAAATCCAAGTTCATCATTCAGATACGGCATCACTGGCTGCGGTCCAAACAATCTAGAACGTTCAACCGATACCTATACCGACGGCACTCCGCTTAGTGCTTCTACTATAGAATCTGCAACAGCTTGTTCAACTGATCCAGAACTAGGCTCTAGACGAGCCTACAATGGTGACATCGGTCAACTAGCCAGCACGACTAACAACGTCTATGGCATCTATGACATGTCAGGTGGAGCCTTTGAATACGTGATGGGTAACTTAACAGGCTATGACGACCAATCGGAATCTAGTAGTACCAGCTTCACTGGAAATCCCATTAAGCCACCCTACGTAGACCTATACAAAGAATCCCTAGGCTTTGACTCGACTGGTAGCGATGATACCAACCCAGCCTGGTCGTACTCCTCAAGGGATGCTCAATACTACAACAACGACGTCTGTACCTGGGATACCTGTGGTGGTCATGCCTTACATGAAACTAAGCAATACCAGTCGGTCTTGGGCGAGCGCCGGTCCTGGGGCGGCGATTTCTCCTACTTCGTCTACTCGGGCTTTCGTTGGTTCCAGCGTGGTGGTAACGCGGACGATGGTTCCGACGCTGGGTTGTTCTACTCGGGCTACAATGGCTACAGCCCCTTTTACCACGGGTTCCGCTCTGTGCTGCTGGCCGCTCCCTAGGGCGTCTGTATCTGTAGTATAATTAACCTATGACCAAATACTATCTGACTACTGCTATTCCCTATGCCAATGCGGCACCACATATTGGTACTGCTATGGACTATCTATACGGCGATATCCTGCTACGTTACCAGTTGCTACGGGGCAATGACGCTAAATTATCCATTGGCACTGATGAGCATGGCACTAAGGTGCAACAAAAGGCGGCGGATAATAGTGTTACGCCACAGGAATTTGTCGATAATCTGCAACCCGAATTTCAAAAGATGCGCCAGGCACT
The DNA here is from genome assembly GCA_944391325.1 of uncultured Candidatus Saccharibacteria bacterium. Taxonomy (GTDB): domain Bacteria; phylum Patescibacteriota; class Saccharimonadia; order Saccharimonadales; family Saccharimonadaceae; genus Nanoperiomorbus. The sequence continues at coordinate 17,759 of CALXTC010000023.1, forward strand.
GGACTTGAACTTTGGCGTACCTATTGATCAGATCGGTCAACCGCTGAGTGGTCAGGACTTCGATGGACAGAATATCGTTAGCGTTCGCACGTCAGATCCTGAACATGTGCGACGAGTTCAGGAAATTTGGCGACGGTTGGACCAGGCTGGTGTAATTTATAAATCTAGTTATAAGGGATGGTATTGTGCTGGATGCGAGGCGTTCGTAACGGAGACCGAGGCACATGATAACAACTATATCTGCCCCGACCATCAAAAGCCCTATGAAAAGTTAAGTGAAGAGAACTATTATCTGGCAACTTCTAAATTCACCGACCAAATTCGCGAGTTTGTGAAAAATGCTGTGGTGCCAGAATTCCGGGGCAAGGAACTGCTGGGTCTATTAAAGGACGGGGCTAAGGACGTGTCAATTTCCCGCCCGGCAGACAAATTATCTTGGGGCGTGCCGGTTCCGGGCGACGAATCGCAGGTGATGTATGTCTGGGTTGACGCTCTATCTAACTATCTGACGGCATTGGGTTATCCTGATGAGAATTGGCATAACGACTTTTGGCCGGCCAAGGTGCAAATTGTTGGCAAGGACATTCTGCGTTTTCATGCCATTATTTGGCCGGCAATGCTACTAGCCCTAGACTTGCCGTTGCCAGAGAAATTGATGGTGCACGGCTTTATCAATGTTGATGGGGCCAAGATGAGTAAATCGCTGGGTAATGTGGTTAGCCCATTAGAAATTATCGATAACTACGGCGTTGATGCATTCCGCTATTATTTCACCAGTCACGTCACTACGTTTGATGATGGCGACTTTACCTGGGAGAAGTTTGAGGCTGCCTATAATGGTGAACTAGCCAACGATTTAGGCAACTTGGTTTCTCGTGTGGCGGCAATGATCCGTAAATATTTTGATGGCTCGTTAACCTTTGTCGATGAAACTAATGAACTGCGTGACCAGGCTGAAACGTTGTTGGGAAACTACCGGGTGGCGATGGATGGGCTGGATTTGAATGCTGCTATGAGTGCCATTATGGAATATGTTCACGAGCTAAACCAATATATCGAGCGATCGGCACCTTGGAAGGTGGCAAAATTAGACGACGAGGCTGAGCGGCAGCAGCGACTAGTTGAGATTTTCTCGACCTTGGTTGGTGGGCTGTTATTGGTGGCGAAATATCTATCGCCGTTCCTGCCTGAAACAGCGGAAACTATTCATAGTGTCTATGGGTATGACGAGTTGCCAGATACTGTGCCAATTATGTTCCCCAAAAAATATCTACATAGTGACGAACCGGGGCGAAAGTAGTGGCTAATAGTTGGACGCTGTGTGATACACATTGCCATATTCATGACGACGACTATCCACTGCCGGCCGACGAAGTGTTGCAGTCTGCAACTGACTCAGCTGTTAGACGGATTCTTACCATGGGTAGCGATTTGACTAGCAGTCAGCAGGCAATAAATTACGTTAGGAAATATGACGGTCAATACGGCGCCACCGTGCGAGTCGGCGTCGGTGTCTATCCGCAGAATACGGCTAATTTGACACATCGAACAATTGCCGAACTACAAAATTTAATTGATGACAATCATTCATTGGTGGCGGCAATTGGCGAAATTGGTTTAGATTATTATTACGATACTGTGCCACGTCAACAGCAGATTAATGCGTTAGAGCAACTGATTCAGTTGGCAATAGATAATAATTTACCGATGTCTTTCCACGTGCGGTCGGGCGAGTTCGGCGATGCCTTTGCTGATTTCTGGCCAATTATTAATAATTTTAGTGGGGCAAGGGGTGTTTTACATTCCTTTACGGATAGTTTAGTTAATCTAGACAAGGTCTTACAGGCAAGGTTGTATGTCGGGGTGAATGGCATCCTAACCTTTAATCGTGATTCGCAACTAGCCGAGGTTTATCAGGCAATGCCATTAGAACGTATCGTATTAGAAACTGACGCGCCTTATTTAGCACCCAAGCCATACCGGGGTAAAGTTGACCAGCCTGCCTATATCCGACCAATCGCAGAGTACTTAGCCGACCAGCGCAATATGACGATTGACGAAGTGGCTCGGCAGACGACGGCTAATGCGGTGCGAATTTACCCAGCTTTAGCGTGATAAAATAGTAATTAATGATATATCTGGACAATGCGGCGGCGACGCCGATGGATCAGCGGGTTTTAACGGCGATGATGCCGTATTTTAGTGATGAATTTTATAATCCATCAGCGGCCTATTTGGCGGCCCGTCGTGTTCATGATGATGTTGCCACGGCTCGACACAGTCTGGCTAAAATTATTGGCGCAAAATCGGCCGAAATAATTATCACGGCTGGGGCAACTGAGTCAATTAACTTAGCTCTGAATGGCGTCGATGGCGCCGTGGTGACAACTGCTATCGAGCATGATTCGGTGTTGGCGACTGCTAAGGCACGTGGTGGCGTAGTTTTACCAGTTAATAGCCTAGGGCAGATTGATTTGGAATCATTGCGATCGGCCATAACTGACCAGGTAGCACTGGTATCCGTTGGCTATGTTAACAGCGAAACTGGCATGATTCAGGATATTCGGGCGATTGCCGATGTTGTTCAGGATATTCGTGATGATCGACGTCAACGTGGTGTTGAGCGACCGTTATATCTTCACACCGATGCCTCGCAGGCGGCCGGCGTCTTGGATTTGAATGTATCACGTCTGGGCGTTGACTTGATGACACTAAATGCTGGTAAGTGCTATGGGCCTAAGCAAGTAGGCCTGTTGTACGTGCGAGCCGGCATTCGATTGAAACCCTTGATTATTGGTGGTGGCCAGGAAATGGGGCTACGCAGCGGAACTGAGAATGTGACGGGCATTATTGGTTTTGCCAAGGCGATGGAATTGGCTGAATCTACCAGGGGTAGCGAGGTGAAGCGACTAGCAGCTTTACGCAACCAGTTAAAGTCTTATTTGGTTCAACATATTCCAGATATAAAAATTAATGAAAACCAACGACGTAATTCGCCGGCAATACTAAACTTTTCCGTCGCTGGGGTCGATGGCGAGCGAGTGGTCTTCGCCCTGGACGAGAGAGGTGTGCAGGTGGCGACTGGTTCAGCTTGCGCTGCTAATAAGGGTTTGCGTAGTCATATTTTGGTGGCGCTGGGGTTGAGCAATGCTGAGGCAGACGGCTCAATTCGTGTGTCAATGGGGCGATTTACAACTAGCGAGGATATCGAGGCGGCCAGCCAACTAATAGTCGAGGTGGTCAGTGAACAACGAAAGTTTGGGGTAATGGATGCGTAAGCTGATCATTATAGTTGTCTCAATACTGTTAGTTGTTTCACTGGCTGTTGTGGCCATTAATGTTGTGATTATAGAGAACGATATGGCTAGTTGCACCGAACCAGCAGGAGATGTATGTGCCAAGGCTGATGCCATCGTTGTGGTGAGTGGTGGTGACACATTTGCCCGCACCGACAAGGCTGTCGAGATGTATCAACAAGGTTGGTCAGATAAACTAATTTTTAGTGGGGCGTCGGCTGATCCAGACTCAATCTCGAACGCCGAGGCGATGCGGCGGGTGGCTACCGCGCAGGGCGTTTCCGATGGCGATATCTATCTGGACGAACACAGTAAAGATACGCGGGAAAATGCCAAAAATACAGTTGAGATTCTACATCAGCTAGGGGTAAAAAACGTTATTCTGGTTAGTAGCCCCTACCATCTACGTCGGGTAAAGATGAATTTTATGGCAGTTGACGATACGATTAGTTATCGGACAATGGCAGCCCATGATAATAACTGGGATTGGTGGTTTATTAAACCCAGTGGTTGGATAATTGCCACAAAGGAACTAGCCGGTATTGCCGAATTAAGTGCGGAGGTCAAATAAATGACCAAGGTTTATGTAGGAATGTCGGGCGGTGTAGACTCGTCGCTCACGGCTGCATTGTTAGTGCAACAGGGCTATGAAGTCGTTGGTGTCTATATGAAAAATTGGACACAGGATGCCCCTGGCATGCAGTGCCCATGGGCTGAGGATCTTGCGGATGCCAAACGTGTGGCAGTGCATCTAAATATCCCATTCAAGGTGTTCGACTTTCAAACCGAGTATAAACAATTAGTGGTTGACTATATGATTCGGGAGTATCAGGCAGGACGAACACCTAATCCCGATATAATGTGCAACCAAGAGGTTAAATTTGGCTTATTTCTACAGGCGGCATTGGCTGACGGGGCAGACTTAATTGCTACTGGCCACTATGCTAGGTCGGATGGATCAAAATTATTGCGAGCAGCCAACGAGGATAAGGATCAAACGTATTTTTTGTATCGGGTTGATGGTTCGGCAGTGGCCAAGACCATCTTTCCCATTGGTAATTACAAAACCAAGGATGAAGTACGGGCTAAGGCAGCCGAGTTTGGCCTAAGTACTGCCAGCAAACACGACTCGCAAGGTATCTGTTTTATTGGGACGGTTAGTATTCGTGACTTTCTGAAACAATATGTTAAAACCGAGCCGGGCGATATCGTTGAGCGTGAATCTGGTCGGGTGCTGGGTCGCCATGATGGCGCATTATTCTATACGTTTGGCCAACGTCATGGGCTAAATGTCGGTGGTGGATTACCGTATTATGTTGTTGGCAAAGATATGGCTAAAAACGAGGTCTATGTCAGTCGTAATTTAAATAGCCAGGGCTTCTGGTTAGATGAAATAGTCGTTGGTCAGTTGCATTGGATTAATCAGCCACCGATTGAGGGCAAAACTTATCAGATTCGCACTCGCCATCGTGCACCGCTGATTGACGCCACCGTAAGTTTTGTCCAACCTAACCAAAACAAGGTTGATGGCGAACCTGCTGTTAGCCCTGATTCTCTTGTGTTGCACCTGTCAACTCCTGAACGTGCCGTAGCCCCCGGCCAATCGGTCGTTATCTACGACGGCGACGAAGTGCTGGGTGGTGGAATTGTGGTGTAGCGCGTAAAGTATGCTATTATAAAAACGTGCAGTCATGGGAGCATGATTGTATAACCATTCGATAGATCAGGTTTCTATAATAATGGTTACCGCTAGCCAGCAAAGCCCTGATTAGCAATAATCATCTAAATTAGCGGATATGGAAACCTGAACTAAAGTGGCGCTCGATGTATCGGGCGTCACTTTTGATGTATTCAGGGTATAATGTAGGTATGAAATACTCGCTAGGCCTGGATATTGGCACAACTTCAATTGGTTGGTCGGTTGTTAATTTAGAGAAAAATCGCATCGAGGACTTGGGCGTTCGCATCTTCGAAACTCCCGAGAATCCTAAAAATGGCGAATCATTGGCTAAACCGCGCCGTGATGCACGTAGCGCTCGTCGGCGTCTGCGACGCCGACGTCAACGACTGGACTATTTAAAGAGGTGGTTTGTTGACAATGGACTATTATCAAATGAGCGCATTGAATATGTTCTATGTCCAGAGCACAACCACGAATACAATCCGTATGAGCTACGCGAGAAAGGTCTAGCTGAGAAATTAGAGCCCGAGGAATTGTTTGTCGCACTGTATCATATTGCTAAGCGGCGTGGTTATAAGTCTAATCGCAAGAAGGTTGAGGAAAGTGCGTCGGGCGAAGAGAGTGGCAAGGTTCTATCGGCTATTAAGGCCAATCAGGCATTGCTGGTTAATTATCGAAGTGTTGGTAATGCCCTAAACCAGGATGAACAATTTGCCGCGCACAAAAGGAATAAGCTGGATAGCTATACCAATTCATTTATTCGTGAGGACTTTAAGCGTGAGATTGACCAAATCTTGGCAACCCAGGCACAGTTCTACCCATCGGAACTATCCGACGAGAATGTGAAGCTATTGCTAAATGGCGACCCAGATGACGGTAACTTGGACGGCATCTTTTATCAGCGTCCATTTATGACCAGTGAACTAATCAATAAAATGCGTGGTAAATGCCCGTATGAGCCGGGTGAAATGCGTGCGCCCAAGGCTAGTTATACTTTTGAAATGTTTCGTTTGGCTCAGGATTTAGCGCATCTATGCTATAACTTGAACATTGATGAGGCTTATGCCAGGGAGGACGCTTATTCAGAGCTCAAGCGCCAAAAAGTTCGTAAGGCGGGGCGGAACTATCTAACTGCTGAGCAGATTGAGGCTTGCATCCAGAAATGCTTGACTACGCAGAGCGTTAAATATTCGGCTATTCGCGATATATTGGGCTACAAAGGTGACGATTCATTTAGCTTTACTTATATACGTGGTAAACAGGATAAGGGAGAGGCCAATGAGTTTGCTAACCTGAAATTCTATCATACCGTTCGCAAGGCGTCAGAGAACAACCCTGATGAATGGAATCGAATTCAGAACGATCACGACTTATTCGACAAGATCGGCGAAGTTTTGACTTGCAACAAGGAGGATAAGGCAATAGTCGCCGGCTTAAAAGAACTGGGCCTGTCGGAGCCAACAATAGATAAATTGTTGGCAACTAACTTCTCCAAGTTCGGCAACTTATCTGCCAAAGCGATGCGCAAGATAACGCCATATCTGCTAAAAGGCAATGGTGCCACTTATGACAAGGCAGTAGAACAGGCTGGCTATACATTTTCTCGCAAACAATCAGGCGATTTAGCTAAACTACCACCGCTAAACGAGCAACAGGCGCAACAAATTACTAATCCAGTGGTAAAACGCGCTATTAGTCAGTCGATTAAAGTTATAAATGCTGTTATTCGTAAATATGGACTACCATCACGTATTGGTTTGGAGTGTGCCAATGACCTGGCTAAAAACTTCAAGGACCGCAAGGCGATTGAGAAGCGACAAAACGAAAATGCCGAACGCAATCAAAAGATAGTCGAGCAGCTAAAGGAATGGGGCGTCTTAAATCCGACTGGTCTGCAAATCACCAAATTTAAGTTAATGAAACAGCAGGATGATAAGTGTGTCTATTGTGGCAAAGAATTCACGCCCGAGGCTGTTATTAATGACTATTCTAGCTGCGATGTTGATCACATTATCCCATTTTCAATCTGTGGCAACGATTCGCTAAATAATAAAGTTTTGGTTTGTAGTGGCTGTAATCGCGAAAAAGGCAACCTGACACCATATCAAAAATGGGGTAATGACGAGAAAAAGTGGAAAGAGATAGAGAAAAACGTTATACCGAACGATAAACTAAAGGCGAAGGCAAAGAGAATTTTGGCCAAGACTTTGCCATCCGAGGAATGGCGTAGCCACGCCATTAATGACACTCGCTATATTTCGAAATTCTTGAATAGTTACATTCGTGAAAATCTCAAATTTGATGACGGTGGTTATGGTCAACAAAAGGTGGTTATGCCAACTGGGGCAATTACCTCGTTCCTGCGCCGGTTCTGGCGCATCCCACATAAAAATCGCGAGGCTGATTGTTTGCACCATGCCGTTGATGCAACCATCATTGCGTGTATTGATCAGGCTACGATTTACGATTGTGCCAGCTATAGTAAGGCGTTTACGTACCACCAAAAGCATATCGCCTACGAGCAGAGTAAGGATAGTGAAATCGACATAAACGGTTATTCCGGTAGTCGGAAATTTATCAAAAAACTAGATGAAATAACTGATCACGCAACTGGCGTGATTGGCGATGATGAGCTAAAGGAATTGCAAGAGAGCTTTCTGCCGTGGCCGGGCTTTGACAAGGAGATTCGCTTGCGTGCGTCGCAACCAGGCGAGAATGACAATCTGTCTATTTGGCGTGCCCAATTCCGCAACTTGTATAGTAATCAGGATGACGAATTTCTTAATACGATTCACCCGATTTTCGTTAGTCGAATGCCAAAACGTAGTGGAACTGGCCAGACCAATAAAGAGACTGTCCGTTCGCCAAAGACTCGTGATAATGATGGCGTGAACCGCACGGTGCGTATGCGACTAACTAATGTAAAATTAAAGGACCTAGAAAATTCCGCCACGTGTGATTCTGACCCTGAGCTATACGAGCAATTAAGAGAGCGACTGTTGGCTAGCAATGACGATCCTAAGAAGGCGTTTGAAGAACCGGTTTACAAAAGTGGCAAGAGGATTGACAAAAATGGCAATCCAATCTCGCCGGTGTCAACTATTAAGGTATACGCCAATAATCCGGATAATAGCGGATTCTATGTTAATGATGGCAAGGCGTATGTCAATAATGGCTCAATGATTCGACTGGATGTCTATAAACGCATAAACGAGAAAGGCAAGACAGAGCACTTCTTTGTTCCCGTCTATGCCCACCAAATTAAGAAGGGTCACCCAGAGTACAGGCCAACCAAGATCTTGCCCGAGCCAAAGAAAGGCCCGAAAGAGATTGACGACAGCTTTGAGTTTGTTTGCAATTTGCATCCAAATGATTACGTGATGTGTTACAGTGATTGCGAGCATGTCGTAAGGCAGGGGTATTACGTGAAATACAACATTAGTGATGGTGGGATTACGTTGAAAGAGCACGAGTCAGTGGGCGCAGATGACGATCGAAAGTTCGGGCTACGCAATATGCAATCAATACAACGCCTTGACGTCGGCGTCCTTGGTGATAATTATCCTTGGGAGTAGTTAATGGGCTGGCGGGTGGTATCAATTGAAAATCCAGCACATTTAAGTCTAGGGCGTGGCAGCTTAGTCATTAAACGCGACGAAACCGTTAAGTTGCCAATTGAGGATATTGATACGGTTGTTATAGATAACTACGCCGTAACTATGTCCACTAATCTGCTGAGCGAGTTGGCTGTTAATAATGTGGCTACGATAATTTGTGACACTAGCCATATCCCATGCACGATAGTCACTCCATTGTCTCAGCACTCACGACAGTCTAAGGTTACGCAGATGCAGATCGCTATGTCGCAGCCACTGCGCAAAAATTTGTGGCAGGCTATTGTTAAGCAAAAGATTGTTAACCAAGCGGCCGTGCTCAGTAAGTTTGGCTACGATGAAACAGCAGGGAAATTAATCAAGCTGACGACAGAGGTTCGCAGTGGCGATACTACTAACCGTGAATCGATAGCGGCCAGGCTTTATTTTGCTGATTTATTCGATGATGCTACCAGGCGAAAGCCGACATGGTATAATTCGGCGCTTAATTACACCTATGCTATTGTGCGTAGTGTTGTAGCGCGAAGCATTGCGGCCAGGGGGCTAGTTCCATCATTGGGACTATTTCATCACAGCGAATTGAATAGTTTTAACTTGGCTGATGATGTTATCGAGCCATATCGTCCGTTTGTTGATGACTATGTATTATCGGTAATCAGTATTAGGCATGTTGGTGATATAGGAGATAGTTCATTAACTAAGGGAGATAGACGCCTTGCCATTGACATATTAAATAATTATGTTATGATAAACAATAAGCAATTTACGGTGAGAGACGCGGTTGATATAACAGTCGAAAGCTTGGTTCGTGCTATCAAAGATGGCGCAACCACAAAACTGGAATTGCCTAGATTTAAATAACAACTAACCTCATGAACTACCGATATATGCGAGTATTAGTTCTATTTGATTTGCCAACTGGCACTAAGGCTGAGCGCAAGGCTGCTGCGCAGTTTCGCCAATTCTTAATTGGCGATGGCTTCGACATGCTACAATATAGCGTCTATAGTCGCCTATGCCCAAATCACGATATTGCCAAAAAGCATTTAGACAGAGTGGTAAGGAATGTGCCGAAAGATGCTGATGGATCAATTCGGGTCCTAATGGTAACAGAGCATCAGTTTACTACAATGTTTACGGTGTTGGGCGAAAAAACTGTCCAGGAGCAACAAGTAAAAGCTGAGCAACTAGCATTTTTCTAAACTAAAATCCCCTCTATAACAGAGGGGATTTTGAGTGAGTATTATATAACCATTCGATTTATCAGGGAACTATAACATATCTAATAATTGGCTCACGACTCACGGCATTATATAACCATTCGATTTATCAGGGAACTATAACCCTCCTGGGCTTTTTTCGCGGCATCTCGTAATTATATAACCATTCGATTTATCAGGGAACTATAACCACGTTACCAAAGGTACGCGAAACATTAACATTATATAACCATTCGATTTATCAGGGAACTATAACGAGTCGTTTATCGATTTGTGGGAAATAGTTATTATATAACCATTCGATTTATC
>CALXTC010000024.1 GCA_944391325.1 uncultured Candidatus Saccharibacteria bacterium
AGTGTTACCTAAGTTGACATTAGAGGCCACAATCATTGATCCATCCAGCGGGCTGCGCATCAGAGCGATGTTCGTCTTGGGTAATCGAGCATTGGCATTATTAGTTGGCGTTACATCATTGCCATTATTCATGATGCTCCATGCGTAATCGATAGTATTGCCACCGATAACCTTTGTCGTGGGGTTCAATCCAGCGTCAGCCGAGTTGTCGCCAGTAACAGCATATAGAGTAGCCTCGTTTAGGTTGTCTACGCCAGATTTCTGCATATCTGGCCAGGCACTATTAGGAGCCTTGGCGATAATATAACTAGACTTCACTACTCCATTGCCACTGTCATTAGCAAAAGTTAGCAAACGGCCAATCGTATAACAATTGGTACTGTTGCCAGCCGACGTTGAACCACAACCCAAGACATCGCTACCGTCACCGCCAAAGCGAGCGTTGATACCGGCCCGTACCTCGTTATACTGCATTTGAATAAACGACTGCGTTGTCGTTAAAGAGTCTTGAAAGCGACGACGTCCAACCATTGAGGCTAGGCCAATCGTTAATAACACTAAAGCAGCCGAAACAGCGACAGCCAGCCCTGTTTCAACTACTGTATAGCCACCCTCTCTCTTCATTTGGTATAAATTATAACACAAGCAGAATGTTTTTTAACGCCCAGCCTAGCAAAAAGACTAGGTACGTCGCCACCAGCAAGAAGGGGCCAAACGGTATCTCGCTAGCACCGCTAATTCGGCGCTTTAATAGTCCTGGGATAGAAGCTAAGCTGGCCAGTAGATTCGACAGAAACAGCACCAGAACGCCGCCCCACCACGGAATTAGTAGTCCAATAGCAATACCCAACTTTACATCACCTAGACCTATCCACCGCCCACGAGATAACAAATACAAAATCCCGTAGACGCCTGTAATCGGCAACATACCTAAACCAAGCGTAATTAGCCAATTCATCAGGCTTACATGAGCCAACCCTAAATTCATTACGGCTGACAACAATAAACTAATCACTATTAGCGGAAAGACTAGTTTATTTGGCAATAATCGCCATCGCAAATCATAAACAAATAACGCCATCACTATTACCAGGCAAACTAGCCACAGCCCCATAGCTAATGACAGCATAGGCGTCAGCGATTGAAACGATGCCAATGGGTCTAGCCACTCTTGATAAACCATTGACGGGAATAGCATGGTTGAGACCAGGAATGCTGAGCCACCAGCAAGCTCTAGGGCCAAGGCGCTTCGACTAATTTTTTTATGGCAATAGCGACACCTACCACCCAGTGTTAAATAGGAAAATATGGGAATTAAGTCAATAACCGCCAACTTATGATGACAACGCTCGCACTCACTACGACCACGCACCCAATCCCGATTTGTTTTCATGCGCCACGTCATTGCTCCAACAAATGAGCCCATGACTGAACCCAGAACAAACATCAGGACATAGAAAAAAATAGCATAAGCAGTCATATAGTTATTATATCATTCTAGTAACAACAAAAAATCCCGCATAGGCGGGATAAACACTACGCCGTTCAGAGACTAGCTAGCGTTTTGGCATAGATGTGAATAGCCACCGGCGTTCTCGACAACACCAACAACAGCATAGCTACGAGCTGGCCCCTTGACTAGGGTCTCGTTGCCATCACACTGTAAACCAGTGTAGACCGTGATGACGTCAGCCTCTGATGCATCTGCGACAGCTGGAATTGAACCGGCGGACTGCCCAGTCTTGACAGTTACAGTTGTCGTATTGTTGGACAGCTGATCTAGATAACGACCAAAGACAGTATCTGTCTTTGGTGCACCGTCATATGCGGTTTGGTTTTCCAAAGCCTTGCCAGCATTGTTGGCGCTGTAGTCAGCAATTGCCTCAACCACATTGGAGACATCGCGACGACGTGAATCATTACGCGAGTTACGTTGCAATGCAGGAACCGCTAGAAACACCACCAGGAAGATCAAGGCACCAATGGCTAGAACCAAGGCGACCTCGATGATGGTGAAGCCCTTTTGAGTTTTCTTCATAAGAGAATTCCCTACCCTTTCTTTTTTTTAATTACCTACAGCTACTATTATAACCATTAGCGATTAAAATACAATATCTGCACTATATCTATAATTTATACAGAACTAAATTGTACTAGTACCCGACAACTGGTAAATTGGCAACAGAACAGCCAGAACAATAAAACCAATCATGCCGGCCATTGCCACCATCAGAATCGGCTCAATTAGAGTTGAAATACCGGCAATTGCTGCATCAACCTCCTTGTCATAGTAGTCGGCTACCTTGGCTAGCATCGTGTCAATGCTACCTGACGATTCGCCAATTTTAATCATCTGGGGAACAAATGGCAGAATATAATCCTGTCCAGTTAGGGCATCAGATAACGCCTTGCCATTTTTGACCTTGCCCACGCCCTGTAAAATCTCGTCCTTAACTACAACATTGTTAACAGCGTCAGCCGAAATCTTTAGGGTTTCCATCATTGAAACGCCCGAGGCTAATAGAGTTTCAGCTGTGCGCGAGAATCGCGCCATGTACAATTTGCGGAATAGTGTAGCAAACATCGGCATATTTAACTTAAAGGTATCCCAGGTTTTTCGACCACTCTCGGTTGCCAGCCAGCGCTTGGTAAAGAATATTAACGCCCCCAACACCACCACGATGATGTACCAGAACTTGGCAAAGAAATCGACAATCGACATTAGTATGGCCGTTGTAACTGGGAGTGTCTGACCTAAATCATCATACATACTGACCACCTGAGGAATCAGAGTCACCAGCATAAACACCACCACGGCAATAATAACTACTAACACAATAGCAGGATAAATCATTGCGCCACGAATCTTGCTTAGCTGGTCGGCATCATGCTCCTGTTGGTCGGCTAAGCGAGCTAAGGATTGATCCATCGTACCTGACGTTTCACCAGCCTTTACCAATGCAATGTAGACATTGTTGAAAACCTTAGGATATTTAGCCAACGACTCTGATAATGGTGCGCCGCCGTTAATGCTACCGACTACGTCGGCAATAATAGTTTTGAGTGTTTTATTAGATGTTTGATCCTGCACTGTCGATAGCGACTGCGCTAGCGGTAGGCCAGCGCTAAGCATCGTCGATAGCTGGCGAGTAAAGATGACTACTTCCTTTGATGGGACATGGCTGCGCAAGCCAGACAATAGACCACCCTCGCCGACTGGACTCATTTCAATGGGAACAATACCCTGCGCCATTAAAACGTGGGCCGCAGCCGCCTCGGTATTACCCTGCACCGTGCCACGAGTAATCTTGTTGGTGCTAGTGTCGCGTGCTTTGTAATTAAACGTGATCACTTATTACCCCCTCATCATCCTATTTAGATCATCCAGGTCAACCGCATAGTTACGAGCCTCATCATAGGTAATCTGTCCAGATTGAACCAAATCTACCAGGGTACGATCCATCGATTGCATACCCTCCTTGGCACTGGTCTGGATGATGGCGTCTAATTGATGCGACTTACCCTCGCGAACCACGTTCCTAACAGCCGGGTTGGCAATTAAAATTTCAGCCGCACAGATACGCCCACCGCCAATTGCCGGTACTAATCGCTGTGAACAAATAGCCATCAAAATATTACCCAACTGAGCCTTGATCTGAGGCTGTTGGTGAGGTGGAAATACGTTCACCATGCGATCAATTGATTGCGAAGCACTGTTGGTATGCAAGGTGGCAAAGACTAGGTGACCTGTTTCAGCGATAGTAATAGCTGCACTAATGGTCTCTAGATCACGCATCTCACCAATCAGAACCACATCTGGATCTTCACGCAAAGCCGAACGTAGAGCGGCGCTGAATGAATAGGTGTCATAGTGAACCTCACGTTGCGCCACAACTGAACGCTTAGATTTATGGGTAAACTCAATCGGGTCCTCGATAGTTAGGATATGTTCAGAACGCTCACTATTAATTTTGTCAATTAAGGCCGCCAAGGTAGTTGATTTACCCGAACCAGTCGGTCCAGTCACCAATACTAGACCACGCGGATAGGTGGCAAACTTTTCAACAACTGGTGGTAATCCTAACTCAGCCAATGTTGGGATCTCGTTCGGGATTAGACGCAAGGCGGCGGCAATGTTACCCCGCTCATGAAAAGCGTTGACACGAAAACGCCCCAAGTCACCAAAGGCAAAGGAAAAGTCGAACTCCTTGTCCTTTAATAAGATTTCCTTTTGTTCGTTATCTAGAATGTCAAAAATCAATCGTTCGGCCGTTTCGGCATCTAATGCTGGCGTGTTGGGAATTGGCGTCAGACTGCCGTCAATACGCAAAATTGGTGGCAGACCAACCTGAATATGAAGGTCACTAGCCTTTTGGTTAATAACCTCCTGTAATAATACCTCTATTCGCAAGCTATCCATTTTATCCCTCCCTATTTGTCTGCCATTATACCATAATGATGCTTATGTTTATTTATCCTAGGCAATATTTGCCGCCACACGATTAACCTCGTCAATTGTCGTCAAGCCCCGCAGCGCCTTCAACATGCCATCCTCGTGCATCGGTATCATACCTTGAGCCACGCCAACTCGCTGGATTTGGCTAGACGTGGCATGCTTGATGATTAACTGTTGAATCTCGTCAGTAATTTCCATTACCTCATATAGTCCAAGGCGCCCTTTGAAACCACCTGGTGTAGTTGGCGAATCCTTGCCTTTGGTTAAGGTAAACGACTTAGCATCAGCAAGTGGTAGGCTCCCGTAGCCCAAGTCCTCTTCAACTGACTTAACTTCAACGGGATTCTTTGGCAATAGGTAGCCAATCGAGTCCTTAATGGCCTGCGTTTCCATTGGCGAGCTTTCATAAGTTTCTTTATCCGACGCAACGCGACGCACTAAACGCTGGCCAATCACCGTGTTAATTGTTGAGGCTATTAGAAACGGCTCGACCCCCATATCTAATAAGCGAGGCAAAATGCCGGCCGCTGAATTGGTGTGGAGCGTCGAGAAAACCAAGTGACCCGTTAGAGCAGCCTGAACAGCTAGGTTAGCCGTTTCATTATCACGAATTTCACCCACCAGCACAACATCTGGATCCTGACGCAGGATAGATCTTAGGCCAGTAGCGAATGTCAAACCGACCGCTGGATTAACCTGGATTTGGTTAACACCCTCCATCTTATACTCGACCGGATCCTCAAGTGTAACAATGTTAATTTTCTCACTATAGATTTCCTGAACCAGTGCATACAACGAAGTTGACTTACCGGAACCAGTTGGTCCAGATGTGAGAACCATTCCGTTCGGCCGTTTAATGCCTCGACGAATCGTCCTTAGCGCCCGACCAGCATAGCCCATGTCCTCTAATTTAAATGAGCTACCCGACTTATCCAGCAAACGGATAACCACCTGTTCACCCCAAACTACTGGAGCAATAGCGATACGCAGGTCAACCTCCTTGTCGCCAACCATAACAGTAAACTGCCCATCCTGAGGTTTGCGGTGTTCGTCAATTTTTAGGTTAGATAAAATCTTAATACGCGATACTAGAGCCGCCTCTACCGATTTCGGCAGATTCATAACCACTCGCAAAACGCCATCGATACGACACCTAATAGTCAATTTGGTCTCGCTTGGCTCAATATGAATATCCGAGGCACGAACACGCTGAGCGTACTCTAACAATTGGGTTAGAATTTTGGAAATGGGCGAATCTTGGACGATAATCTGGGCATTGGTGGTTATTTTAGGACCTGGCGCATCCAATGACGCCTTGACGCCCTCATCAACGTCCATTCGGTATTGCGACAGAACATTGTTAATGCCAGATTCACTAGCCATGTAGACCTTGATGGGGCGACCTATCGCATTCGACAAGAAGTCCACAGCCTGAACATTGTTGGCATCCAGCATGGCAACCGCTAGGCGCTTCGCCCCGCCCTCATTGGTCTCGCCCAACGGTACAGCCATAAAACGCTGAGCGGTCTCCATTGGCAGAAGCTCTAGTACCTTGCCGTCGACAACCGCCCTAGAAAGATTAACGTAGGGCATACCGCTAGTTCTCGCGGTCGCCTCAGCCAATTGCTCGTCGTTGATGATGCCATTGCGCATCAAATAACTGAATAGGGGTTCCTCTTCCTCCTTGGCCTTCTTGCGATAATCGTCTAACTGCTCATCAGTAAACAGACCTGCTTTGACAAAGTAGGCCTCGATTTTACCACGAGATTCATCCGTTAAAATTGCCATTAATCATCTCCGACGTCAAATGGTTGTTGCCCACCCTGCTCACCAATAGTAGTTTTGACCGTCGGATTAATAGCCTGGTCGTTAAAGACTTCTTCGTTAGGATCAGCAACTGTTTCTGTAATTTCTGTCGCAATCGGCACTGATTGTAGGTTATCTGCCGGTGATGGCATTATTGCCCCTACAATGAAATAACTAGCCACACCAACCAGAGCCACAATCAGAATAATAGCCGCCCAATCACTCTTCTTCATATGGTACCTCCTTTGAACCGACCCGATAGTCAACGCTTGGTGAATAATAGGTTGTCGCATCGATTGTTGCCGTTAGGTCATTATCAGAACCCTCTAGCGCTATTTCGTTGATGATAATTGGTCGAATAGTTCGCTCAATGTCCTGCAATGTACTACGGATGGTGTCATAACCACCAACAATCGAGATACGAAAATTAATTGCCTGTGCAACTGGGAATGCAACAGTGCTACTACTGACAGTCTCATCGCTACTGGAAGATAAGCTAGACGTTGAAGTGCTGGCTGAGTCAATTGTAATTTGCTCAATTGATGCACCCGATCTAGATAAAATGCGACTCTGCAGTGATGAGCTAAGGTCGACGCTATCATCCTCGGTCGGCAAGGCGTCAATCACTACCTGGAAAACCGTACTATCGTCAGATTTTAGATTGGGTAATGTTAGTGCCGCATTAGCCCGTAAATCATTAACGTTTTTAGTCAATCCATCGATTGCGTCCACACTATTTTGCAGTGCCTCGTCAGTTTTACCTAGTTCACTATTGACTTTACCCTGATAACTAATTCGCTGGAATAGATTGACGCCGACGACTAAGCAAACAACTACGGCTGCAGAAGCTAGCGCTACCCATATAAACACCTGTTTGCGAGTCCCGGCAATTTGTTGTCGTTTCTTAACGCCAGTCAATGCTTGTTCCTCAGCCATTACTGCGTACCCCCCTCTATTGTAGATTCACCCGTAGTTTCGTCGGTATGAAATACTTCACTAGTATTCGTTTCATTATTGTCGCCCGATTTACCTTCATTGCCCGTGGTTGGTGCGTTTCGGTCGCCGTCGGACGTTGTCTCGCGGGGGATCTCAATCTTGATGGACGAATCATCAATTGTTGAATCAAATGCCCGTGGGTTAAACACTGCCACAATGGTAAAGGAGACCGTCGAACCTCGACTATCAGTCGATAAGTTACTCTCAGTCACTTCTACTGAGGTGAATAGATTCTCCTTGATTGCTTCGGTGTTTTCGGTAACGTTATTTCGGCCACTGCCTTCACCATCATCCTGATTGGAACTAGAATCAGTGTCGGCGTCATCATCATCCGATTCTTCCTCGTAACTAATCTGTGCATTAATTAGTGTATTTTTATAAACATTCAACGAGGCAAAATCGGCCGTTGAGCCCTCTAACGTGACAGTAATTCCGTCTGTGCTAGAACTACTGGAACTAGAGCTAGCCCCAGACGATGATAGTATTACGTTTTGCAATGTTGCGTTGTTCGGCGCAGCAGGGTTTAGTGCAACCAGGTAATCCATTAATCGAGAATAGATCTGTTGCTCGCCCTTTAGTCCATCAATCTGGGACAACTGATTCTGGATTGTTAGGTAACGATTCAGTTGATCATTTTTAATGGCATCGTCAATTTTTTTCTCGTTGCTCTCGATACTGCTTTCGGTAGCCATCTTAGCCACTGTCATACCACCTAGAGTGGCGCCCAATACGAGCAGGATGCCAACCGATACGCCAACTGCAATAACACTAACAGTCACTACTAAATTACGTTCGCGCCGAACCCGTAGTAAATCTTTTTTGACGTCTGGTAATAGGTTAATCGAGATCATGGCGTTACTCCAACCTTTCTGCTAAGCCAACGGCGACAGCAAATTGTGAACTAACGGATGCTAATGCGGCCTGATCAGCCGGTTGTACCACCACATGTTGCCATGGGGTAGCCAATTGAACTGGTAGGTTGGTCTTTTCAGCAATAGCATCCTGGAATCCAGGCAAAACAGACGTGTAGCCACTGATTAACGTTGCACTAATCTTCATGCCATTATATTTAGTCATAAAGAACTTTAGAGATTTAATTAATTCAGAGTTTAGTTGGTCAATTAACGAGTGCAAGGCACGATATAGTTGGCCATTCAATGCGTTGGGGTCAACGCCAAATTTAAGAATTAGTTGACGAGCCTGCTGATCCTCGATATTCAGGTTCTGCTTAGCCATACGGATTAAAGAGTTCAGCCCAATTGGAATCGAGCGAATCAATCTAGGGGCGTTGCCCAAGGTGACTATAACGTCAGTTGCGGAATCCTCCATATTAACCAATAGTCGCCCATCCGTAATACCGTCAGGTAAAAGCGAGCGGACAATGGCAATGCTATCAGGTTCAATAGCAATAACATTTAGGCCCAACTCGTTCTCCAACATATCCAAACGAGCCTCGGTAAATGAATTTAATACGCTAGCCACCAGAACCTCTGTTTTACCCTGCTCGACCGGGGACGGACCGATAATGGCCCAGTCAATTTTTGCCTCATCGGCGCGCATTGGCACGTAATTCTCTGCCTGATATTTAATAGTGGCATTCAACTCAGCCTTACCCACAGTTGGTATCTCGACAACACTGGCAAACATTTTGCTGGACGGGATACCAATCGCCACATCCTTGGTTTTAATCCCAGATTGCGCAATTACCTCGGTAATTGCCATGCTCAGCGCCCGACGATCCTTCTCAGCGGTGGATTCACTGAGTCGTGACGGAATCGCCTTGGTTGCGTAATGTTTTAAATTCCACCCACTGCCGGAGTGATCCAATTCCACCACCCTGATAGCAGTTGTGCCAATATCTAAGGCAAAGAAGCTGCCCACCGTCTTCCCAAACTTCATATTGCTATTATTATACATAACCGAGATAAAAATGCAAAGATGATAAAATTAATAGTATGTTAAAAATTGCGATCGTAGGATTACCTAATGTTGGCAAATCCACCCTGTTTAATGCGCTAACCAATAGCAACGTATTAGCTGCTAACTACCCTTTTGCAACTATTGAACCAAACACGGGAATTGTGCCAGTACCTGACGAACGGCTGGATGCACTAGCCAAGATGTACAAAACCAACAAAGTCATTCCTGCAACAGTAGAATTCGTTGACGTGGCTGGGCTAGTTGCTGGCGCCAGCAAAGGAGAGGGGTTAGGCAATAAATTTCTAGCCAACATCCGCCAATGTGATGCCATCTGTCACGTAGTTCGTGCATTTACTAGTAACAAAATTCAGCGTGCCGATGGTACCACAACCATTGACCCACAGGGCGATATCGAGGTAATTAATACTGAATTAGCCCTAGCTGATGTTGCCACTATTGAAACTCATTTACCAAAATTACAAAAAGAGGCTAAAGCCAACCCCAAGCTGCAAGCTAAGGTTGAGTTTCTGAAAGGGATTCAATCCCAATTACTAACCGGCCATAAACCAAGCGAATTTAGTAGCCTAGACGACGATGAGCTTAAGGACAAACTAGATAATCTAGACCTGCTAACGGCTAAACCAGTGATTTACCTATTTAATGTCGAGGAAAACGATTTAACTAACCTAGACAGACAAACTGAACTACGACAAATGGCCAGTCGAACAACTGGCGAATCTGTCGACGATATTCAGGCCATTTTTGTTTGCGCCGAGCTAGAGAGTGAGATTCGCGATTTATCTGAAATCGAGGCCAACGAACTACTGTCTGATTACGGAATAACCGAGCCAGGCCTAGATCAGCTAATCAAGGCAGCATACCACACACTGGGTTTACAGTCGTTTTTAACTGCGGGCGAAAAAGAGGTGCGAGCCTGGACTATCCATCAAGGTTGGACTGCCCCGCAAGCCGCTGGCGTTATTCATAGCGATTTCGAGCGCGGCTTCATTGCTGCACAAGTGGTCAACTATAACGATCTAATTCAATACGGTTCCGAGTCAGCTGCTCGAGCCGCCGGCAAGGTTCGCACTGAAGGCAAAACCTACATCATGCAACCAGACGACGTGGTTGAGTTTAGATTCAACGTATAGAATCCGCAAGTAGCCACGCAGCTGGCGTCACCACACATCCGCTCCAAAAAGGCTCCCCTTGACTAAGGGAGGAGAAATGCCCTGCGGCATTTCGAGTAGGAACACCTCTCGCCAGCCAGAGGCGCGACGATACTGTCACCCAAGGGCGACTGGGGGTCGTTCAATCTCAGGAACCTAATATGCGATAAAAAACGACCCCACCGGTTTGCTGCAAGCGTCAAACCACCTCCTTTTACCCAAAGGGGGCTTTTATATAGGAGCTGCAACTGAATGCTGCTTGACTGGAGGACACTTCAACATTGGCTACAGCAGATTGTTCCACCCCTAAACTAAGACCCCTAGTTGGCACACGGACGATCCCGTCCAAACAAAGCCTCCACTCAGTCGACATACGGGCAGTCACGCCCCACAAAGCCTCCGCTTAGAAAACGCCAGACTTCTGCACAATGTCAATGCAGGCAGTCGCACTCAGCAAAGCCCTCCGCCCAGTTGGCACGCAGACAGTCGCATCTCCACAAAGCCTCCCTTTGGCTAAAGGGAGGCAGATGAGCTTTGCTCATCGGTGGGATTGTTTTACCTAGCCGTTCGACGCTTTGGCACATAAAACCTACATCATGCAACCAAGCAGTACAGCTAAGCTCAGCCCTATCCATGATTACTCAAAGATTTTCATGATCTGGTCTAGCCATTCACTGCCACTCCTCTTTTTCTCCAATACCCCCAGGGGGAAATGCTTAGCGCAACAATACTCATTGTGTTTGCCACACTCACTTATAAACTGTTCCTTAATTAGGCGAGTATCTATGTTAGTTCCACGACTGGACGAAACCTTTAGTTTCTTGCCGGCTATCCTCAACAGCTCCTCCTCCAAACATCCCGTGGATACAATTACATTTATTCCGCATTGTGTGGCCTGCCTAATTGCCGCTTCTGTTTCGGCGCGGTCGCCGTCAAAGACAGCATATTTGCTGGTATATTGGCTA
>CALXTC010000025.1 GCA_944391325.1 uncultured Candidatus Saccharibacteria bacterium
CGTCAAATAAACTACCACTGTAAAAGTGTAATCTACATGCTGTTTATCAAATAGCCGTCAAATAATATTCTGACTATTTAACCCACTGAGGTACATACCTTCGGTTTTTTAGGCTACTCTGTGTATCGAATACTTTTATTACACCGCTGCTACAGGCTTTGCTGAGTATTCTAGATGCCATCGCTGAATTTTTGTCGTCTATCCCAAAGCATCGTCTAACATCGGTATTTGTTAGGCACTCACCTCTTTCATGTAAAAGGCAGGCTGTCGTATATATGGTCCAAATTATCTGCTCTTCTGTCATATTATTAAGTCCACGTTCTTTATATAGAGATATTTTAGTAGTGCTATTTATTACCTCTATGGAAGGAGTGGGCATAGTATTGATATTTGCCTCGGACACTACTTTGTCCCAACCGAGACCCCTGCGTTCACATATTCCCATAAACGATAGCTCATCGGCTAACTTTCTATTTCGTGAATTGGTCGAATTGACAAACTTATTTTTGTCGACTATTGGACTTCCAGCATTGGTAAATTCTATGCGGTCGGAGTATATTTCGATGGTTGGTTGGATGCCGGCAACGGAAAAGTCCTGGTGAATTAGCATATTTGCTATTAATTCGCGTATTGTGCTCTCCGGATATGAGTACTTGTTGATCCTGGCCATATTATCAATAACTTCGCCACTCTTGACTTTAGATAACACAAAATTAATCAGGCCGTCGAATCCGATTGCGTAACCCTTATTTCCGATATTGCTATCCCTAGTGTCAAGTTTTGACTTTCCGCTGTATACAATAACTCTAGGCACATATTTCTTAAGATCTATAAATTGTTCCATACTTTTTGCCAACATAAGTGCGCCGAGGTTAGTAATATCGTATGTCTTGTCGCCATTATCTGTAATCAGGTTATTGCGTATGGCGGTTTCAAAAACAGTGCTAACATCTGATGAAACTCCGTTTAGTCGACGCATTTCATGATATCTGGCCAAATCTATGAGGGAGTAGACCTCATCAATAGATAAATTGGTTTTCGCGTGTTGATCCTCAAAGTCTTCCGACAAGACTTTTGTCCATAAACTACGCATGGCAGTATCATTCGGTCTAAGCTTGGTAACGCTCGATCCAGCTCTGATGTATACCTCATTTTTGAATGTTGTAACCTCATTTGCAGAACGAGGAATTATCATTGCTAGCAAATTACAGCCATGAAAATCAAGGCGCCTAATATCTAACGATGGGCATGGCTGCACCATTCTTTGGAGCCAGATCATCAATTCTTGATTACCAACTTTCTTTTTGTTCGGGTTGAACGTAGTTCCGGTTATTGTATGTCTACCTGTCTGATCTATCTTATCCGATATTCCCCATATTATGTAACCGCGCTGAATGCTTTTTAGTGTAAGGGTGTTGGATATTGCGGATATGGTTCTGCCAATCATTTCTGGGTCGGAGTTGTTTTCTTTAAACTCGACGCATTGTGATTCAGGCTCGCTAAGTAAGTTGTCAATTATTTTTATCAGTCTATCATCAGTCATATGACGATTATATCAGTACAGAGTTATCCTGCGGACATTTGTTACAATAGAGTCATGAACGAAATGCTAGCGAAGTTTACTGACGGGTTAATTAAGTGGCTAGATGGGCTGAATCTAATTCAAATCTTGACGACGATCATAATTGCCTATTTGCTATGTAAAATTGCCGGGCCAATTATCGGCTGGCTAACAGCCCATATCATTAAGGGGCCACGTAATGAGACTAAGTTGGCTAAGGTAGAGCGACGTAAACGAGCCAAGACGGTGGCTGATCTAATTAGTTTTATCGTAAAGTTGTTGATTGCTGTTACGGCTGTTTACACGGTGTTAACGGATTTGGGAATAGATCTAGCACCAGTGATCGCTTCGGCTGGGTTGGCTGGCGTAGCGTTAGGTTTTGGTGCTCAGACAGTGGTCAAAGATATGCTGGCAGGGTTTTTCATTATTTTGGAAAACCAATATCGGGTAGATGATGTCGTGCAAATTTCTGGCGTAGGGTTCCCGGCAACACCAGTTGAGGGGACTGTTAGGTCGATTACGTTGCGTCGAACGACATTGCGCGATCGTGACGGGAATGTGCACACTATTCCAAATGGTTCAATTGTCGAGGTAATTAACCGAACGATTGGTTATTCTAAATTCCGGTTTACCTTTGCTGTTGATGTGGACACAGATGTGGATGAAATAATAAAAATTGTTAATGACGTTGGCGACAAGATGACTAAAGATGCTGATTGGTCCAAGGATATTGTTGATGCGCCTCACTATGACGAATTTGGTCGCATTGGCAAAGAGGGAATTAACGTTACGGTCAGCGGTACAACCATGCCAGGTAAGCAATGGAAGGTGAGTGCCGAGTTTCGTAAACGTCTAGTTATCGAACTACAGAAATCCGATATTGTTATCGCTGATGTCGAACAATAGTGGCGTAATGGCTTATTGATAAAGACCAACAAACTCAGTTCTGGCCCGGCGACGAGGGACTGTTTTGGTTAGTTACGGGTTTATGTTTGCGAAACGGATTGTCGAATTCGGGGTTTAGAACTCGCCGTGTTTGGTCTAGTGGATTGGCCCTTTTGGCCTTTTCGGTTACAGTTGGCGATTTAACAGTAATTCTGTCTGGTTCAACCTTGACTATCTGTCGACGGTTGATTAGTAGTCCAGTGGTGGCTAAACTTTTGAAAAATCCTGGCTTAACATGCAGTTGTTCAACACGAAAATTAGTGGGATCGACGGTATAGTTATCGACTCGTCCCAGCTTGTTGTTGTGCTCGTCGATAACCAAAATATGGTTGAGCATAAAACTATAGGACATAACCTCGTTAAGTCGCACCATCCCGTCCGGGGACATAACATTGTCTGATGAATCGACAATGGCACCTAGCGGTCCAAATTCACGAATATCGTCGGCAAAGACAACTGCTGGGCTAAAATCTAACCTAGGACCATCGACGTAAAAGGCGACAATGCGTAGATTGTAGGGATTAATAATTGGACTGGTCAATCGACAAAGCGGATAGCCAGTTTGCAGGCTCATAACAGGGGCGCCTATAATTCGATTAATCCCTAGTAACATATCATTATTTTAGCATAAGTTATTTTGGTAATCGGCGATGGCTTTATTGATATCATCATAATTAAAGCCGGCTCGCATCAAATAGGCTTTTAGCTTATTAATGTCGTCATAGCGATTGTAGCGTTTAGCAACTAATTTCTGAAGGGCTGTGTGGTCGCTAACTTCATCATGCAGAACTAGTTGGATGATATTGTTGGCTATACCTTTTTTACGTAGATCCTGCTCGATGCGACGTCGAGAATATTTTCCGGCATTTTGTCTGGCTCTAACGAATGACTCGGCGAAAACTGTGTCGTTTAGATACCCCTTTTCCTTTAGGCGTTCAATAACTCGGTTGGCATTGTCGGGCGTCCAGTTTTTGCGTTTAGCGTAATCACGGATTTCCTTTTCAGAACGCAGGTGTCGGCTAATTAGGTCGATGGCGCGAATGTAATTTTTGCCGAATTCTGATTCATTGCGAAAATTGGCCAGTTGCTCGTCGCCTATTTCTAGCCCACTATGAATACCACTTTGGACTAGTTGTAATTCGTCTAGGCTAAAGGAATACTGGCCGTCAACAAACACGTTGTAGCGACCAGGTGTTTTAGCGGCTGGTGCAACCTTGGTGATTTGCATTGACTTGGATTAGGCGTTTTCCTTGGCTTTTACAGCTTCGCGGACCTTGTTATCTATCTCAGCTAGTTTGTCGGGATTTTCCTTTAGATATTTCTTAGCTGCTTCGCGTCCCTGTCCAATAGTTTCGCCGTTATATTTATAAAAGGCGCCAGATTTTTGAACAATATCGTGCATCACTGCTAGGTCTAGGACATCGCCAGTGGTAGAGATACCCTCGTTATACATGATGTCAAATTCAGCCTGACGGAATGGTGGGGCGATCTTGTTTTTAACAATTTTGACGCGAACGCGGTTGCCAATTACGTCGTCACCCTGTTTGATTTGGCCAATACGACGAATATCTAGCCGTTGGCTAGCGTAGAATTTGAGAGCATTACCACCAGTGGTAGTTTCAGGATTGCCAAACATTACGCCAATCTTCATGCGGATCTGGTTAATGAAGATGACGGTTGCCTTGCTCTTGTTGATAATACCAGTTAATTTACGTAGTGCCTGGGACATTAGTCGTGCCTGTAGGCCGGGTAGGCTATCACCCATATCGCCATCAATTTCTGCCTGTGGCACGAGGGCGGCCACGCTGTCTAACACAATAATGTCGACAGCATTGCTGCGCACTAAGGTTTCGACGATTTCTAATGCCTGCTCGCCGTTGTCCGGCTGGCTAACTAATAGATCATTAGTGTTGACACCCAGACGGGCGGCATATTGTGGATCTAGAGCGTGTTCGGCGTCAATAAAGGCAGCGGTGCCACCCTGTTTTTGTAATTCGGCAACGGCGTGCAGAGCCAGCGTTGTCTTACCGGATGACTCTGGGCCATAGATTTCGATAATGCGCCCCTTAGGATAGCCACCGCCAAGAGCTAAATCCAGCGATAGGGTGCCTGACGGGCTAGTTTCAACATCGATTTTATGGGCGTCGCCCAATTTCATAATTGAACCGTCACCAAACTGTTTGCTGATTTGGCTAACAGCCAGATCAAGAGCCGCCTTCTTGCCGGCGGCGTCGGCTGATTTATCGGACATAGCTTTACTTTCCTTTTTGGCCATTCTAATACCTCCTGATAAACTCCTCTCTAAAAACTATTTTGATTATAACATGTAGCATTGGTAACTGTGGTAAAATGTCGTCATGTATTTAGCGATTAGGTCAGATAAACCAGAGGCGGAAATTTATCTATTGGACAACCAGGGCGAAATAGTGAAGCAGAAACTTTGGGATGCTAATCGCACATTGGCACGTGATTTGCCCGGCGAAATCGACGCCTTAGTTGACGGGGATTATGGGCAATTAACTGGGGTGATAGCCTTTCGTGGTCCAGGTTCATTCACTGGCCTAAGAATCGGTATTACAGTGGCAAATTCGATTGCCTATGCTAATGGAGTGGCGATTGTCGGTTGTACGGGCGATGATTGGCTCAGTCGTGGTATTGAGCAGTTGAATGGTGGGGCAGACAATCAAATTGTCCTACCAGAATACGGGGCGGCACCGCATATTACGCCAGCTCGTAAATAGACGGTGTGATACAATAAACGTATAGGCAAAATTGTCAATACAGACTGCCTATCTGATGCTGTTTACTTAATTTTTAATAACAAACCCCAAACCGACTATGGCTGAATTGGGGACGGAAAGGACAATATGATAGAAGTAATCATTGCCGTACTAGCATTAGCGCTAGGTAGCGGGGGAACTTTTGCTGCGCTTAAATTGCGTGACTCAAAAAAAGAAGCGTCAGCAGATAAGATTTTGGCAGATGCTAAGAACAAGGCTAGTGAAATTATTCTAAATGCTAGTCGCTCGGCTAAAAAGGAAACTGATGAAATGCGCCGAGAGGTTAAAAAATCAGAGGACAAGGTGGCCGAGCGTGAGCATGCTCTGTTAAATAAAATCGAGGAGCTGGACGCCCGGGCTGAAAGAGTCCGTCAGAGCGAACAAGAGGTCGAAGACCTCAAGAGCGAGGTATTGAAAATTAAGGATCAGGCTCATGCCAAATTGGAAAAGATTGCTGGTTTAACCAAGAAGCAGGCTTCGGAACGAGTTATGGCATTGGCGGAGAAGGAGACCAAAAACGATTTAGTTGGGTTGGTTGGTAAATTGCAACGCGACGCCGAGCGTGATGCCGAGCAGCGGGCAGAGATGATCATTGTGACCGCAATGGAGCGAATGGCCTCTGATGTGTCATCCGAGCGAACAATAACTGCCGTAAAGTTGCCAGATGACGAAATGAAAGGGCGCATTATCGGCAAAGAGGGCCGGAATATTCAGGCTCTGCAACGGGCAACTGGCGTAGATATTCTAGTTGACGATACCCCAGGTATGGTGGTGTTAAGTTCATTCGATCCGGTGCGACGTCAGGTGGCGAGATTGTCACTAGAAATGTTGATGAAGGATGGCCGTATTCATCCGGCTCGCATCGAAGAGGTTGTCGAAAAGGCTCAGAAACAAATTGATCGTGAGGTGCAACGTGCTGGCGAAGATGCTGCTCGTGAGGCGGGGGTAGTTGGTATTCCGCCAGAGATGATCCATCTGCTGGGTGAATTAAAGTTTCGCACTAGTTATGGTCAGAGTGTATTACGGCACTCGATTGAGATGTCGCAGATGGCGGGAATGCTTGCCGAGGAAGTGGGTGCCGATGTCAGGATTAGTAAAACGGCAGCCCTGCTACATGACGTTGGCAAGGCTGTGACGCATCGCATTGAGGGTAAACACCATCATATCGGGGCTGAGCTAGCCCGCAAATACGGTATGGATGAGCGCGTTTCCCATGCTATCGAGGCACACCATGATGATATTGATGCAACAACTCCCGAGGCAGTGATTATTCGTGTATGTGACGCTATTTCGAGCGCTCGTCCAGGAGCTAGGAATGCCAGCGCCGAGAACTTTGCCGAACGCATGAAGGATCTTGAAAATGTTGCCAATTCATTTGAGGGGGTGGACAAGGCTTACGCTATTTCAGCTGGTCGTGAGATTCGCGTTATAGTGACACCGGAAAAAATTGATGACTTAACGGCTGTTAAGTTGGCACGTGACATTGCCAATAAAATTGAGTCGACGATGCAATATCCTGGCACGATCAAGGTTAATGTTATTCGCGAAACCAGGGCAATTGAATACGCTAAATAGTGGTATTTATGTCGGGCGACGGTGAAAAATTTGAGAACGGCTCATCGTGGGCAAACTATCCGGAACGTGAAGTGGCGCATATACACCTAAGCGAGGCTAGTGTGCCAGCAATGCGTGGCGTAGCTGAGGCTTGGTGGCGCCATCGGGCGGGTAAATCGAATATGCATAACGATACTACTAATCATAATGTCGAACGAGATAGTCGAACCTTTGCGGAGGTTCGACGGGCCTATGATCATGTCCAGCATATGGCTGATGAGGCTGATAGTAAACTATATGTTTCTGGTGGGTCAGTCCCATACCTGATACTTAATCAGGACTCTGGTCGTCTGCACGATGACCTGGATACAGTGTGTGATGTTGCTGATATGGGGAAGTTGCGCCAAGCCTTTCAACAGGCGGGTGCTTATGACCCGTCGTGGGACAGCCTAACCTATGCTCGGGATGGGCTAGACTATGGCTTTGAGGCGGTTGTCGACGGCGTCCCGGTGGGAATTTACCCATTTAGCTTTGTGGACGGCAGGCTAACACAGTATTCCTATGATCCGTATAGTCATCAATGCAAAACCAAGGAGTTTTCATTGCGGGAACTATCGGACTATGTTACTAGCTACGAAACTGCTGATGGGCAAACTTGCCATGCTATGTCATTGGAATATGTTAAGCTAACGAAAGATCGGGCGGGTCGCGACAAAGACATTCAGGATTCGGCCAAGATTGTCGAGACTGGCCTGTTACGGCCTGAGGTGTTAGCTAGAATCAAGATTCCTGAGGCGGTGGATGACGGTAGTTATCAGCGCCATCTGACACGCCATGGCTTATGACAATATATTTGCATTTTGTAAATATGCTGGTATAATAACCTAAGTGTTTCTGGCACCGTAGCTCAGCTGGTTAGAGCGTGGGACTCATAAGCCCGAGGTCACTGGTTCGAGCCCAGTCGGTGCTACCACATTACACTTATAATTTGTCGCGGGGTGGAGCAGCCTGGTCAGCTCGCTTGGCTCATAACCAAGAGGTCGTTGGTTCAAATCCAACCCCCGCCACCATGAGATTACTAACAGCCCTGAAATGGGGCTGTTTTTATGTAAGTAAATAAGCACCTCAATGTGGAGGTGCTTACAAAGGGTAGGTGATAGTAAGAGTACTTAATCTACTAAGCTAACGTTTGCCAGCTGGGATAACTTGCGATTGATAAACGAGGTTAATTCGGCGTCAGATCGTTGTCGGTTCCAACTACATGCGGCGAAACTGTTGTTAACTACTTTGGGTGCTAATTTGTCCATTTTTGGTCCTTTTGTTTAATTAATTAGTTGATTTTTGTTTAGTTATAACTAACTGTCTAAATAGTAGCAAAATACTTACGTTTTGTCAAGTGTTATGACAATGTAAATGAAAAATTGCAAATATAGTCTAAAATTGGTGTATGGCAAAATATGTGCTAGCGGTATCTGGTGGCGTCGATTCTATGGCGCTATTGGATTTGGCGGCTAGGAACTACAATGATTTTTTGGTCAATAATTTCCCAAGTGCTAAATGGCCAGATGATTTTGTGGTGGCTCATTTTGATCATGGTATCAGGGGTGAGGAGTCGCATAGCGACGCTAGATTTGTTGACGTAACGGTGCGTAGACTATATGGGCTAACTCCAATAATTTGCACGGCTAGTTTATCGGCAGATACTAGTGAGGAGAGTGCAAGGTTGGCTAGATACAATTTCCTTAATGATGTTGTGACTAGCCTGCCTGAACCGGCGGTAATTGTGACGGCACACCACCAGGACGATTTGCTGGAGACCGCTATCATGAACCTTGTTCGGGGGACTGGCTGGCGAGGATTAGCCCCTATGGGGCAGGCGAACATAGTTCGCCCACTGCTCAACTGGTCGAAAGTGAATATAGTTAAATACGCAATCGAGCACAATCTAGAATGGGTAGAGGATCGAACTAACTATTCATTACGATATTTTAGGAATCGTTTGCGAGCGACACTAAGAACCTGGCCAGATTCTGCTAAGGGCGAAATGCTAGATTTGATTAATCAACAACAAAGTTTGCGATGTGAGATTGAGGCTGATCTAGCAAAGTATGTGACAACTATATTACTACCTAGCGATGATTCACATTTTATCTTGCCGCGTTATGACCTAATTATGCTGCCAGCAGAGGTGGCTATAGAGGTTTTGCATTTCGCAACGAACGGCCAGTTAACCAGACCACAATTAGGCAGGTTGTTGTTGTTTGCTAAAACTGCCCGGCCGGGTAAGCAAATGAGTTGGAAAAATGTCGTAGCAACCACAGATAAAACCAGACTATTTATCCAGCAAAACCACTAGGTGGTGTGTTAAAATAGTGGTTATGAAACCAGATAATCAAATGCCGATAAATAACAGGGGCGGTAACCGTCCAAATGGTTCCCGACGACGAAAGTCAAGCCGCCGATTAAAGAATGTAATTTTCTACGCCATTATTATTGCTTTAATCGTAGGGATTTTTGCCACATTGCAGTTTGGGGCTCGTCAAGAGGAGGTGGCCTTTTCTGACCTAGTTAAAGACGTTAATGATGGCAAGGTGTCCAAGATCGTTGAGTCCGGTTCATCGCTTTCTATCTATATGAAGGATGACCAGGGCAACGAGGAGGAATATCCATCTAAAACATCACGTATCCCAACCGGGGCGAGTGCTAGCGAGCAGGGCCTAGATATTAGCAAGGTTAAATACGAGGTCAACCCGCCAGATACAACGGGTGATATGCTGTGGAATTTAGCCATCATCTTTCTGCCAGTCATTCTAATGGTAATCCTATTTGTTTGGATGATGCGCCAGGCTGGTGCCCAGAATAATCAGTCACTAGGCTTTGGCAAGAGTCGAGCAAAGCTATACGGCCAGGACAAGACCAAAACTAAATTTGCCGAAATTGCCGGTAATGACGCTGCCAAGCAAGATTTAACAGAGGTGGTGGACTTTTTGCGTCACCCCAAGAAGTTTTTGGCTCTAGGGGCTAAAATTCCAAAAGGCGTTCTGTTGGTAGGCCCTCCGGGAACGGGTAAGACAATGATGGCCAGGGCTGTGGCTGGTGAGGCTGGCGTACCATTCTTTAGCATTTCTGGTTCGGAATTCGTTGAAATGTTTGTTGGCGTTGGTGCCAGTCGTGTGCGAGATCTGTTCGAAAAGGCCAAGAAGAATGCTCCGTGCATTATCTTCATTGACGAGATAGACGCCGTTGGTCGTCGCCGTGGTAGTGGCATGGGCGGCGGTCATGATGAACGTGAACAGACGCTAAACCAGATTTTGGTTGAAATGGATGGTTTTGAAAAAGACCAGAACGTCATTGTTCTAGCAGCGACCAACCGTGCCGATGTTTTGGACCCGGCACTGTTACGTCCGGGGCGCTTCGACCGTCGTGTACGCATTACTCTGCCAGAGCGGCCAGATCGTTTGGCAATATTAAAGGTTCACTTTAAGAACAAGCCAACTGATGATGATATTGACCTAGATGCCCTGGCTGCTAAAACAGCCGGTATGTCGGGTGCAGATCTGGCTAATATTGCTAACGAGGCTGCAATTAGGGCGGCTAGGTTGAACCACCAAAAAATTACTAATGCCGACGTAACTGAGGCGCTAGAAAAGGTGGCTATCGGTCCAGAGCGCAAGACTAACATAATG
Organism: uncultured Candidatus Saccharibacteria bacterium; assembly: GCA_944391325.1. Classification (GTDB taxonomy): domain Bacteria; phylum Patescibacteriota; class Saccharimonadia; order Saccharimonadales; family Saccharimonadaceae; genus Nanoperiomorbus. The sequence goes on from CALXTC010000025.1 coordinate 10,527, forward strand.
CGCGACAAGGATAAGGAGTTGACTGCCTACCATGAGGGCGGTCATGCTCTAGTGGCTGAGTTATTACCCGATAGCGACAATGTCCATAAGGTGACGATTATTCCACGTGGTGGGACGGGCGGTGTCACCTGGACTATTCCAGAATATGATCGACCATATACTAGTGTAACTGAGTATAAGGACGAGCTAGCAAAGGCTCTAGGTGGCCGTATTGCTGAGGAAGTCGTCTATGGTCGTGATCACATTACCAGCGGGGCTAGCTCGGATCTACATTCAGCCACAAATATTGCCCGTAATATGATTATCGAAAACGGCATGGGAACTAAGTTGCGTGACCAGTCCTTCCACGAGGATGAGGGTGGCCTAATGATGGATCGCATTACCCGCGAGAAGCCTTACTCGGAAAAGACGGCCGAGGAGATTGACCGTGAGGTCAAGGATCTGATTGACGAGGCGGCTAACCGAGCCAGGGAGATTATTACAACCAATCGCAGTTATCTAGAGAGGCTAAAGGACGCCCTATTAGAAAAGGAAACTCTAGAGGCAGACGAGGTTGCCGACCTGTTGAAAGATGCCGTAATGCCCGAATCTGCTAAATTATACTAGGAGATAGCGTGGTGCTGTCTTTTAGAAAAAATAAAGGTGGTGGGGATAAGGAAGAGGCTAAGCGCGAGCGTAATCGCAATCGTGCCCTGGTTGCCATAGCTAAGGCGAATCAAAAAATGTCGGTTAGGTTGGCGGCTGTTATTCTGTCAACCTCGACATTAGTGTCGGCACTACTAGGTATTTATCGTGACCGTTTACTAAATTCAATGTATCTAGATACGTATAAGGTCGGTATTGATGCCTATACGGTAGCCTTTACGATTCCCGACTTTATGTATCTTATTCTAGTTAGTGGGGCATTGGCTGTTACGTTTATTCCGGTGTTCAATTCGCGTATGGCCAAGAATAATCGCGATAGTGCCTGGCAAATGAGCACTAGCCTGATGAATTTCCTGGCGTTGATCACAATGGTAGCGTCGGTTCTGATTATGATCTTTGCCCCGGTGCTGGTTAAGTATGTGGTTGGACCGGGTCTATCCGAATCGGGACAGGTGCTGGCCACTAGTATGATGCGAGTAATTGCCATCAACCCATTTCTGTTTGCTATTGCAACGGTGATTACCTCAATTCAACAGGCTGTGGGACGATTTGTTTTTAACGCCCTAGCACCAACTATGTATAACCTGGGTATTATTATCGGTGCGTTGTGGTTTACCGGTGGGATAAATATTTTTGGCCACCAGATCTTTGGCGGCGGCATCATGGGTGTAGCCCTGGGCGTGGTTCTGGGGGCTGTTATGCAGTTGATTGTGTCCAGTATTGGCTTGATCGGTCTTGGCTTTGACTATCGATTCAAAATATATTGGAAGAACCGGGGTTTTCGCAAGATTCTATCGCTATTACCCGCTCGCTCAGCTGATCAGGGGTTAGATTATGTTAGTTCGATTGTTGATACTAATTTAGCTAGCCGCATGGCTGACGGCACAATTCGTGCCTATCAGCAGGCTACGACACTATATAATATGCCAATCAATTTGGTTGGAGTGGCAATTGCCACGGCCGCTTTCCCGCAATTAACTGAACGAATTGGCTCGGGGCGCAAAGATTTGTTTGTTAAGGAGTTGCGCTCTGCTATGCGCCTAATCATTTGGTTTAGCCTGCCTATTGCTGTAATGATGTTCTTCTGCCGGGGCTATATCGTGTCTATTATTGATCGTGGTGGCAATGGGACGATTGCCATGCTACTAGGAATATTCTGTATTGCCATCTTCCTGAGATCAATTTTTCACATTATGTCGCGCAGTTTCTATGCTTTTCAGGACACCAAGACGCCACTAGTTGTTTCCTTGATAACACTGGCAATTGCTATTGGCTTTGAGGTGTGGTTTGTCTTTGGTCTACATACTGGGGCAGCTGGTATTGCCTGGGGGCAGGTTATCTGGGCGGCGTTAGAGCTTATCGCGTTGATAGGGCTTATTTTGCGACGAGTCCCCGACTTATTTGATAGAGAGTTTTGGTTGGCTATTGGACGAATGGTATTGGCTACTGGGCTAATGGCTGTGGTTACATATGCGATGGTGCGAATCATCAACCTGCAATTCGAAAACCAAAATATGCTAATGGTGCTGTTCCCATTGGGCTGTATAGGCATAGTCAGTGTTCTAACGTATTTAGGGCTATCCAAACTGCTGCGCATTGACGAGGCTAACCCAATTTTGGCCAAGCTGGGACAGATTGTTAGTGGTCAGTTTTTAATCAAGGGTAAGAAATAATGGATCTGAGTAAGTTGCGGAATTTTTGCATTATTGCCCATATTGACCACGGCAAATCGACACTGGCCGACCGAATGATGGAGCTAACTGGAACTGTTGAAAAGCGTGAAATGAAATCGCAGCTACTGGACTCTATGGACCTGGAGCGCGAAAAGGGAATTACCATTAAGTTGTCACCTGTTAGTATGCGTTATCGTGGCTACAACTTGAATTTAATCGATACTCCTGGTCATGTCGATTTCTCGTATGAAGTGTCGTGGTCACTACAGGCGTGTGAGGGGGCGGTGTTGGTGGTTGATGCCACCCAGGGCGTGCAGGCGCAAACGTTAACCAATGTCTATCTGGCGATGGAGGCTGATCTAAAAATTATTCCCGTATTAAATAAGATTGATCTACCGGCGTCAGATGTGCCTAGGGTAAGTGCCGAGCTGATTAATCTACTAGGTTGTCGGGAAGATGAAATTATCCAGGTAAGCGCCAAAACTGGCGAGAATGTTGATAAGGTCCTAGATGCGATTATTGATCGTATTCCAGCCCCGGTTGGTGAAAGCGACCAACCTTTGCGAGCGTTGATTTTTGACAGTTACTATGATGACTATCGTGGCGTGGTTCTATATGTGCGGGTGGTAGATGGGGAATTGCCCAAAGGAGCGGGAATTCATATGATGGCAACCAGGGCAAATGCACTAGCACTAGAGGTGGGTCATTTGGCTCCAGGAATGAAGTCGGACAAGGTGCTGTCGACTGGTGAAATCGGCTATATAGTCACAAACCTGAAAACAACGCGGGAGGCGCGGGTTGGTGACACGGTTACCCTAAAAACTCAGGTAATATATGGGGCAAAAGACAGTGGCGATGTATCCTATCGTGATGTCAGGCCATTGCCAGGCTACAAAGAGGTAAAGCCGTTTGTTTACGCTGGCTTTTTCCCGACTTCAAACGAGTATTACAACGCCCTGAAAGAGGCTGTTGAAAAGTTAAGTCTTAGCGATAGCGTTCTGCATTACACCCCGGAAAATTCACCAGTGCTAGGCTTTGGCTTGCGCCTAGGATTTTTGGGCTTACTGCATATGGACATTGTCCGTGAGCGACTGGAACGAGAATATGGTTTAGATTTAATCGTGACCAATCCGTCAACTAGTTATCAGGTGTGTTTGACGAATGGCGAAGAGATGGAGATTGAATCAGCTGCAGAATTACCAGATCGTAGTAAGGTGGCAAGCATTGCCGAGCCGTGGATTGGTGGCGAGATTGTGGCACCTAGTGAGTATGTTGGTGGTATCATCCAGCTGGTTATTAGCAAGCGTGGTCTACAAAAGAATATTAGTTACATTGGTGAGCGGGCGGTGATTGATTTTGAGGCGCCGATGGCTAATCTGCTGACGGATTTCTATGATCAACTAAAAAGCATTACCTCGGGCTATGGGTCATATAACTACGATTTGTTGGGTTATCGAGTTGGCGATTTGGTGAGGGTTGATTTCTATGTGGCAGGCGAGATGGTTTCGGCTCTGAGTATTATGTGTCATCGCAGTGAATCCCAGCGACTGGGCAGGGAGATAACTAAAAAACTAAAGGAAGTAATTCCCAGGCAACAGTTTGCAGTTAGTCTACAGGCTGGTATTGGTGGTAAATTTATCGCACGTGAAGATATATCGTCGTATCGTAAGGACGTGACGGTTAAAATTCATACTGGCGACCCAGATCGCCGAGCCAAGCTGCTGGACAAACAAAAGCGTGGCAAGAAGCGCATGAAGCGATTTGGCAAGGTTGATATCCCTGCCGACGCCTTTATGGTCATGCTGAAGCGCGACTAATACCTGTTTGGCCACTTCCGAGCTATTTTAACCTCCGTTAGGAGAGCATACTTCTACTAGAGGAGCATGTCGACTGTGTCGTTGCATTTTCTCTTACCACCTGACAGAGGAGCATATCGATTGCGTCGCCGCTTTCTCTCTTGGCTCCCCTGCTAGGGGAGCTGTCAACCCATTGGGGTTGACTGAGGGGTTTAACTATTCATCTCGCCACCTAATGACATATTGATTATCTTGTCTATATATTCGCAAACACCATTAAAGTTATTCATAATTTGATTATTAGGTATTCTAATTACTCGGATACATTGATTATTAAGATATTTGGTTCGTTTACTATCGTATTGTTTATTGTCTGCTTCATCATAGTGTTGGCCACCATCTATCTCAATGGCTAGTCCAGCTTTAGCACAATAAAAGTCTAGAATATATTTACCAACTGGTCGTTGCCTATAAATCCTTGGTCTATAAGTTCGCAAATATAAATACCATAACTTGCGTTCTTGTAGCGTCATGTTGTGACGTAGTTTACGAGCGTTTTGGATATTTTTATTATCATAGTATTTTTGCATTAACGCAATTATAGCAACAAGGTTGGATTTATGGTGTTTATGCTTCAACCCCACCGATGAGCTTCGCTCATCTGCCTCCCCTAGCAGGGGAGGCGAGGTTTGTGGTCAAGTCTAGTTAGCTGTGAAAGCGTTAATAAAAACTCCCCAACTTGGGGAGTTTTTAGATAATTTCTGGTGAGTCAGGTGGGATTCGAACCCACGACACCAGGCTTAAGAGGCCCGTGCTCTAACCAGCTGAGCTACTGACCCAAAAATGGTTCGAAGATGATTGTATCATAAGTAGTGATGTTTGTCTATACTGTATATTTGTCCGACAGCGATGAATCGAGCCACTCCTTAAACTTTTCGTTGGCGCCATCTATCTTAGAATAGGAAATTTCGGCTACATCATAGTTATGTATTTGCTATAGGTGGATGGCGTCGCCAAATTGGCGCAAGTAACTGTCGATTAGTAATTGTTTGGCTTGGGCGCCATTAATACCACGACTGGCTAGATAATATAGTTCGTCATTAGTTAGTCTAACGGTGGAAAGTGAATGGCTAGCCTGAACTAGGTTATTGTTTATCTCTAAATTTGGTGCGGCGGTAACTACTGTCTGGTCGCTAGAAATGACTTTAATATCCAGATTAGTTTTAGCGTTAGGGGTGTTGGGTGGAATGACGACAGTGGCATCTAATTTTACGCTCGTATTACCACTGGCGATGATTAAAATTGAAATATCAGAACTGCTGTTTGGTCGTCGATGGGTAAAGCGTAGATTAATATGGCGATTACTATCGGCAATTAGTAAATACTTAACCTGTGTGCGATTAGTGATGTCACAGGCAATTAACTCGGGATTCATCCTACGGCTCCTTTGATGGATAAGTCCAGCAGTTTGTTTAGTTCGCTGGCATACTCCATGGGCAATGATCGGGTAATGGGTTCGACAAAGCCGCCGACTATTAGGCCGATAGCTTCATTTTGGCTTAATCCTCGACTCATTAGGTAGAACAGCTGGACTTGGTTGATTCGACCAACGGTGGCTTCGTGGCTGATTTGTGCATCTGATCGGCAGATTTGACTAGTGGGGAAGGTGTTGGAAACGCTATTGTTATTAAGTAACAAGCTGTCGCACTTGGTAGCTGACTTGGCGTTGCTGGCTGGTTGCTTAACGATAACATTTCCATGGTAGGTGCATACGCCATTTCCACTGGAAATGGATTTTGAAATTATTGTCGAACTAGTATTGGATGCTTGGTGAATGACTCGTCCGCCCGTATCTTGAATCTGGCCAGACTTGGCAGTAGAGAGCGACATAATATCGCCACGTGCCGTTGGGCCGTTTAGCTCAATTGTTGGACATTTTTTGGTAATCTTAGAGCCGATATTGGCGTCTACCCATTCGCCAATGCCACCCTCGGCTACTGTCATGCGTGAGGTGACTAAATTGTAAACATTGGTGGACCAATTCTGAACGGCGGTATAACGCATCCTAGCCCGTTTGCCGACGCTAATTTCAACTACCGAATTATGGAGTGAATCGGTGTTGAAAATCGGCGCTGAGCAGCCCTCGACGTATTGTAGGCTAGCCTCGTCATCGACAATAATTAGGCTATGTTCAAATTGACCTAGATTAGAGATGTTAATTCGAAAATAAGCCTGCAGCGGAATAGGTAGCCTAACACCGGGTGGAATATAAATAAAACTGCCACCACTCCAGACGGCAGTGTTAAGAGCCGCTAGTTTATTGTTGTGATAGTCAACAATCTGGGTGAAATACTTCTTGACTAAATCAGGATACTGCTGGACCGCGGTGTCGGTATCTGTAAAAATGATACCGCTATCTTGCCACCTTTGACGCAGATTTTCATAGACCATGCCCGAGTTATATTGTGCCTGTGATCCGGCTAAATAATGTTGTTCGGCTTGGGGTAGACCAATTTTTTGGTAAATGTCCTTAATTTTAGTTGGCACCTTACTCCAACGATCGACGGGGTTTTTGGTCGATGCGTCAAAATAGCATAGGCCGTTAAAATCCATGCCACCTAGGATAGGGTCGTCGCTAGACATGGGCAGTCGTTTGAATTCGTGATAGGCAGATAGGCGAATGTCTAGCATCCACTGAGGCTCGTTTTTGAATTGTGAAATTGAGCGAACAGTCTGTTCAGATAGACCGATTGGCAGTCTCATTGTAATGCTCCCATATCGTAGGTGGCGGTCAGATTGAGCGAGTTTAACAGGTCATTATTATGCGAAATGACAATCAGGGTTGTTGAGTAGTTAATATTGTTTAATACGGTGGTCAATTTTTTAACACTGGCTTTATCAAGCCCAGAATCCGGTTCATCTAAAATAGCCAAACGAGGCTTTAGCGCCAACATCTGCAGTATTTCGGACTTTTTCTTTTCACCACCACTAAAGCCAACGTTGACATCGCGACGATAGTCAAAACTGTTAAAGCCTAATCGCCGAGCGTTTGCCGTGAGTTCGTTTAGTGTAGATGAGAAATCAATATTGTTGCCACGTTGGCTGACTAACGCAGTGCGTAGAAAGTCGGCGTAGCTGATGCCGGCAATTTCGGTTGGATATTGCATTGCTAAAAATAGCCCCAGTTTGGCACGCTCGGCAGTGTCTAGGTCGGTGATATTGCATCCATCCAGAGTTATTTGCCCGCCAGTGACGGTGTATTCCGGGTTGCCCATAATGACATTGGCTAGGGTTGATTTGCCTGAACCATTTGCCCCAACCAGGGCATAGGTTCGTCCACCTCGAAAGGACAGCGATAGATTATTAATGATATGACGTCCATTGGCGTCTACGGACAAGTTGGTGATGTTTAGCCCTTTCATAACTCCCCCTATACTATGACTTTTCCAGACGGTTTGCTAATTTTCCACAGTTGCATCAGTGGTGCTACCTGTAGCGTGTGTTGCAAAAAATAAACACCATATATAGCATTAACGTATTGACTACACTACACATAGGTGTATATAATCTACATTATACACAACATATAGTGTATAAGTTAAATAAATAATACAAAAAGCAAGTCATTTTAGGAGGGACTCTATGTTGAAATCTGTTCAGAAACGGGACGGCCGAATTGTTGACTTCAATTTAGCCAATATCACATCGGCAATCGCTAAGGCGGGCCACGCAACCAAGGAATTTGACGACAAGGATGCCTTGAGAATTTCTAAAACTGTCGAAAAGCATTTGAACGAGAAGTATGGCGACACTATTCCGTCGGTAGAGCAGATTCAGGACGAGGTGGAGAATACCCTGATGAACTCTAGCTATAAAAATACTGCCAGGGCCTATATTGTTTATCGGGATGAACGATCCAAGGTGCGCGGTTCAAAGTCTCGACTAATGAAGCAGTTCGAGATTATTACGGGTGCTCTGGCTAAAGATTCTAGTGACTTGAAGCGTTCTAACGCTAATGTTAACGGCGATACGGCCATGGGTAAAATGTTGCAGTATGGCGAGGAGGGCTCTAAGGAATTTGCTAAAACATTTCTATTAAAGCCTGAGCATGCCAAGGCTCATGATGATGGCGCGATTCATATTCACGATTTGGACTTTTACGCAACTGGCACATTAACTTGTTGTCAGACTGACCCGCTGGTTCTCTTTGATAATGGTGGGTTTTCTACTGGTCATGGTTTCTTGCGCACACCACAAAGCATCGGTAGTTACGCAGCCTTGGCAGCCATCATTCTGCAGGCAAATCAGAACGAACAACATGGTGGGCAGGCTATTCCAAACTTTGACTGGGCGATGGCGCCAGGCGTAAATAAGAGTTATCGCAAGAATATTAAATCCAATATTGAACACTACAATGCCTTTACGGGCAAGGACATTAAAATTGATGATGACAAGCTGGATAAATTGACCTACACCCAACGAGTCAAGGGCATTCCCGACAAGATCTTTGATATGGCTATCGAGGATACTAAAAAGCAGACCTATCAGGCTATGGAGGGGTTGGTTCATAACCTCAATACCATGCACTCTAGGGCTGGCGCTCAGGTTCCATTTACGAGCCTAAACTTTGGCACCGACACTTCGCCAGAGGGCCGATTAGTCAACGAGCAGTTCCTATTGGCTACCGAGGCTGGTCTAGGTCGTGGTGAAACACCGATATTCCCTATCAGCATCTTTAAGGTCAAGGAGGGTGTCAACTATAACCCAGAAGATCCTAATTACGATCTATTCAAGCTGGCTATGCGTGTGTCGTCCAAGCGTCTATTCCCGAACTTCACCTTCCTGGATGCACCATATAACCTGAAGTTCTACAAGCCAGGTGACTATCGGACTGAGGTCGCTACAATGGGTTGTCGCACGCGTGTCTATGAGTCGTTATTCCCAGAGTCAAATGGTACTTCTGTCCGACGTGGCAACTGTTCATTCACGAGTATTAATCTGCCTCGCATCGGTATTAAACACGGTATTTGCCTAGGCGAACGTACCGAACCGGATTGGGATGGCTTCTATAAGGAGTTGGATGAAGTGCTAGACCTAGTGGCCGATCAGCTATATGACCGCTACCAGTTCCAGGCTCATATGCTAGTGCGCAACTTCCCGTTCTTGATGGGTCAGGGCAACTGGCTGGGCAGCGAGAAACTCGGTCCAGACGATACGCTGGAATCGGTCGTCAAGCATGGCACCTTGTCGATTGGCTTTATCGGACTAGCCGAGGCGTTGGTGGCGATGACTGGCCATCATCACGGCGAGTCTGACGAAATGCAGGCCAAGGGCCTAGAGGTGGTTGGTCATATGCGTGAAAAGGCTGATGACTACAAGTTCAATAAATATCATCTGAACTACGGTATCATTGCCACTCCGGCCGAGGGCTTGGCTGGCCGCTTTACCAGAATGGATCGCAAGCGTTACGGCACAATCAAGGGTGTAACTGATCGCGAATTCTATACTAATTCGTATCACGTGCCAGTCTATTACGAAATTAGCGCCTTTGACAAAATTGACAAGGAAGCGCCATATCACGCCCTGTGTAACGCTGGCCACATCACCTATGTTGAGCTAGATGGAGATCCAAGCCAGAACCTAGAGGCGTTTGAGGCAGTGATTCGCCACATGAAGGAGGCCGGCATTGGCTATGGCTCGATTAACCACCCACTAGATCGCGACCCAGTCTGCGGCTTCTCGGGAATTATCCCAGGTGAGGTCTGTCCAAGTTGTGGTCGTAATGAAGAGGAAGGTCCAAGCTTTGAACGGCTACGCCGTATTACTGGTTATCTAACTGGAAGTTTGGAAACCTGGAATGATGCCAAACGAGCCGAGGAAAAAGCCCGCGTTAAGCACGGCGTAACGGTTAATAAAAACGGTGTCTATACTAAGGAGCAAAAGGCCGAGCGCGAATTACAAAAGGCTAGTCAAGCTAAAATGGTTGGAAAATCATAATGGCTAATTGGCAATACCGTGGTGGAGACATGGTGGGACTAAAAGAGCTGGCGGATGATGAAATCCGCCTAGCTGGCCCCATCCAAAGTGATAGCATTGTCGACGGGCCGGGTCTGCGAGCTGTGGTTTGGTGTCAGGGTTGTTATCGGGGCTGCCCAGGTTGCCACAATCCAGAGTCATGGGACACGACTGCTGGTGACGTAGTCAAGATTGACTGGGTAATTGAACAGCTGAGTAAGTTTCGTGGTCAAACTGGTTTAACCTTTAGTGGTGGCGAACCTATGTTGCAGGCCAGGGCTTGTAAAAAGATTGCTGATTGGGCCAAAAAGGAAATGGGCTGGAATATCTTATCGTTTACTGGTTTTACCTACGAGGACATTATGACGGGCAAGAATTTTGCTACGCCAGAAATGAAAGACTTTGTTGGGTCGGTGGATATGCTAGTTGACGGACCGTTTATTCTGGCTCAGCGGGATATATCGCTAAAGTTTCGTGGTTCACGCAACCAGCGGTTGTTACATTTGAAAAACGGCCAAATCGAGAGCATAGAGTAGGTGATATGATAAAATATCACCTATGAATGCAGACGATATTAGGCGAAAGTTTTTGGAATGTGCCAAGTCTCATGGGCACGTAATTATCCCTAGGGCCAAGGTGGTGCCAGAAAATGACAAAACAACTCTATTTACAGGCTCTGGTATGCAACCATTGCTGAAATATTTACTAGGTGAACCACATCCCGAGGGGACGCGATTAGCTGACAGCCAAACCTGTATTCGCGCACAGGATATAGAGGAGGTTGGGGATAACCGGCACACCACCTTTTTTGAGATGTTGGGCAATTGGAGCTTGGGCGATTATTTCAAGGAGGAGCAGATTACTTGGTTCTTTAACTTCCTGGTTGATGAGGTGGGGCTAGACCCTAATCGTCTTTACATTACCTGTTTTCAGGGTGACCCAGACAATGGGATACCCCGAGACGACGAAGCGGCGGCCATTTGGCAAAAGCTATTCGCCGAGCGTGGTATTGAGGCTAAGACTGCTGATATGGGCAGCGAGGCAGCTGGTGGTCAGCGTGGTATTAAACCGGGTGAGCGAATATTCTTTTACGACGGTAGCAAGAACTGGTGGAGTCGTAATGGTGGACCGTCTAGCACGCCAATGGGCGATCCCTGTGGACCAGATAGCGAGGTGTTTTACGAGTTTGATCATGTTGATCATGACGAGGCTTATGGCCACCATTGCCACCCCAATTGCGACTGTGGTCGTTTTATGGAAATTGGCAATCAGGTCTTTACGCAATATGTCCGAACCGAAAAAGGATTTGAGTTATTACCCAAGCAGAATGTTGATTTTGGTGGTGGATTAGAGCGTATTGCTGCAGCTGTTGTTAATTCACCAGATGTGTTTCGCACATCGTTATTTATGCCTATCATTGCCAAACTAGAGGAAATAAGCGGCAAAAAATATGATGACCACAAACAGTCTATGCGGGTTATCGCCGACCACCTACGAGCCGCCACTTTCCTGGCAGTTGATGGAGTTCGGCCCAGCAACAAGCAACAGGGCTATGTAATGCGTCGTCTAATTCGACGGGCAGTTCGCTTCGCCTGTGATCTAGGGGTCGAGCAGAAT
>CALXTC010000026.1 GCA_944391325.1 uncultured Candidatus Saccharibacteria bacterium
GAACGACTTTGCTCAGGCGTGCGCTGGTCTACGAAATATTTATTCCGATAAAACTGTCCAGGAATACGAAGATAATCTCTGGGAGGCTAAAGATAAACTTGTATCCCAATTGCGCGATCCCAGCATATTGCCCAATTACTAGAGCTAATGCTAAATACTAAATAAAGACCCATAAAGGTAAAGCCACCAGCAATGCGAGATGGCTTTCCGATTGACTAAAGCGTACTACAAAAACTTACTATTCGTATCGCAATGATTCAATTGGATCTTTATTGGCGGCTCGACGGGCAGGCAGTGTGCCAGCCAGGAAAGCAATGGCCATCACAATCAAAACGATTATCAGCAAATATAATGGGTTAAACTCAATTAGCGTAAAGCCCGGCAGGCTAGCCAAGAAAGTCCGTGAGGCCAAAGGATTAACAATCGCCCTAGCAATAAACGCAACCGCCAGACCGATTATGCCGCCCCAAAATCCTAGGGCAATAGCCTCTAGGCTAAACATACCAAATATTTTGGCACGGCTTAGACCCATAGCTTTCATCAACCCGATTTCACGAGTGCGCTCCTGAACCGACATGTATAGAGTGTTGATAATCCCGATGGCTGCTGCCAGCAACGATATAGCCCCAAAAATCGTCAGGACTGTAGTTATGGCATCAAAGAAGGACTTGATCATAGAAACAGTGTCGGTCAATGTCATGGAACTATAACCCATATCCTCAAGCTGCTCCTTGACCTTGCTCGCAGCCTCCTCGCTGATATGATCTTTGTCTAACTGTGCAACAATCGCATTGGCTTGATTACGATATTCCTGTGGCAGACCAGCCATTGTGATATCCTCAATCAGTTGACCAGCCTTGTCATTCATCCAGGCTGAGCCCATACCCACAACGCTGGCATTCTGAACACCAACAATTTTTACCTCCGCCTCGTCTGTCTGCTGGGTGACCTGCGATGTTGCACCAATTTTGATAGTTTTGCCAACTGCATCCTCATTACTGGCGAAACCTAATGGCTTAACATACTTGTCTGGCAGGACAATCTGCGCCTCATCGTTATCCATATCTAGATCACTGCCAGCCGCCAAATCCAGTTTCATGCTAGCAGTCGGCATAACACTAGCGTTCATCTGGTATTTAGTGGCGCCATCCTGACCGTTAGCTACATAGTCAGTTGTCACCATGGTATAGAACTTAGCTGAATCTATTCCGTCAACACTTTCAATTTTGGTAATATCCTCATCAGTTAAGATTTGCGACGTGGTCGAATTATCCTCAGGCTTGTATTCGCGAACTTCGTTACTGCCAGACATTAAACTCTCAAACTGCTCAGCCATCTGGGCAGGCATAACCTGCAAGTAGTCCTCAGAGCCGACGGCAGCAACCTGACGATCGATATAATTATTGACACCTGTATTAATACCGGTAGTCATCATAATAGTAAATGCACCAATAAAAATAGCTAAAATCGTCAGAAATGTCCGTGATTTGTTTCGCCATAGATTGGAATTGCCCATGCGAATCATGTCATACAGTTTCATTTGCGATCTCCTTTGGCTGATTTTACCGAGTCCGTGGCGTCTTGCGATTCATCAATGATTTGGCCATCCTTAATATGGATTTGACGGTCGCATTTAGCAGCTAGCTCCATATCGTGCGTAACGATAACCAGCGTAATGCCCTTGGTTCTGTTTAGATCAAATAACAGTTTTTGAATCACATCACCAGTCGCTGAATCCAAGTTACCCGTTGGCTCATCGGCAAATATAACCGCTGGATTGTTTACAATTGCCCTAGCAATACAAACCCGCTGTTTCTGACCGCCGGACAAGTCATTAGCCTTGGATTTGACCTTGTCGGCTAACTCAACCGTCTTTAGAGCCTCCATGGCGCGCTTGCGACGGGTTGATGGTTTAACACCAGCAATGACCATTGGTAGCATTACATTATTTAACACCGTATCGCGCGAATTCATATAGAATTGCTGAAAGACAAAACCAAACGTGCGATTGCGCAACCGGTTAACAACTCGCCGTGGTAATTTGGCTGAGTTTTTACCATCAATTACCACCTCACCGCTAGTTGGCTGGTCTAGTGTTGCCAAAATGTGAGCTAACGTCGATTTACCACTGCCACTCTTGCCAACAATTGCCAGGGTTTCGCCTCGCTTTATATCTAAGTTAACCCCATTTAACGCCGTAACGGACGAATCGCCATGTCCGTAAATCTTAGTGACGTTGCGAATGGATATGACCGTATTATTTTTGGGCATATACCTCCTAATTTATATTCATATCTTACCATAAACACAGCCGATATTTTGCTGAATTACTATAAACGATTTACCTTCGGCACATGCTATAATTTAGCCAGATGAAAACAGTGCAAGAATGGGTCGACCTATACAACTCGGATGAATTCAAAAACCGATACTTATACCAGGGCGACGATCTAGGGGCACGTTGCTCAATTGGGCTAACCACGATCAAATTATGGAGCCCAGTCGCTGACGCCGTGACGGTTAATTTCTATAAGGACGGTGAGCCGACCACTAGACCATACTGGACATCGCCAATGCGGCAGGGTAATCAGGGTGTCTGGGAGTGGAATATTCACGAAAGCCTAAACGGTACCTATTACGACTTTACCGTGACAATTGATGGCGTTAGTCAGCGAACAGGCGACCCCTACGCCAAGGCAACTGGCATCAATGGACTGCGTAGCATGGTGCTAGACTTACACGACACTACCCCGGCTGACTGGGGTAACGATAAACCACCCATCCCTGAATCAGAGCAAATTATAGATGAAATTCATGTCAAAGAGTTTTCCTGGCATCCAGCTGGTGGTTGGCCGGCAGATGTGCGTGGCAAATATAAGGCTCTTACCGTTGATTCAACCTATATTAATAACGACGGGATTCATCCAACTGGACTAGCTTTTTTGAAACAAATGGGAATTACCCATGTTCAGCTAATGCCGATTTACGATTACGGCACGGTTGACGAAACGGGTGATGATAACCAATTTAACTGGGGGTACGACCCAGTCAATTACAACGTGCCAGATGGATCATATGCCACAGACGCCCACCATGGCGAAGTTAGAATTCGGGAATTAAAAGAAGCGATCCAGGCAATTCATCGTCAAGGATTGGGCGTCATTATGGACGTTGTTTACAATCACACCTGGAATCTAGACAATCCGCTACAAAAAACGATGCCCTATTATTTCTATCGAACTTGGCCAGATGGCAATTTATCAAACGGCTCGGGCTGCGGCAATGATATTGCCAGTGAACGACCTATGGTTGAAAAATATATCACTGACAGTGTTATGTATTGGGCACGTGAGTATCATATCGATGGTTTTCGCTTCGATCTAATGGGGTTGCTAACAGTCGATTTAATGAACAGAATTCGTAATAAGCTAGACGAAAAATATGGGGCTGGGGTAAAGCTTGTTTACGGTGAGCCTTGGGCGGCCGACAAAACAGCCGTTGGCGAAACAATTAAACTGGCAGACAAGGGTAATTTTGCTGATTTAAGCGACCACGTCGGCATGTTCTGCGACGATACGCGCGACACTATCAAGGGCTCGGCGGGCGACACACGAGCCACTGGCTTTGTTAATGGTGCCGACGGTGTCGAGGGCAAGTTGCTTAGTTGCGTAACTGGCTGGTGTCATGATGGTTCCGCTATCCACAACCCAGCACAAATCATTAACTATGTATCCGCCCATGACAACCAGACCTTGTGGGACAAATTAACCTCGACAACATTAGATGTAGATTTGCGACGCCGGCAATATCGCCTAGCTGCAGCCATCTATATGACCTGCCAGGGCAGATTGTTTATGCTATCAGGTGAAAGTTTTTGTCGAACTAAAGGTGGACACACCAACTCTCATGACGCCCCCATCGAGATTAACCAGCTTGATTGGTCAAAGATAATTGACGAGCAGGATATGGTTGATTACTATCGCGGGCTAATCGCCCTTCGCAAACAACTACCTGGGTTATACGACAAATCCCCAACAGCTCATACGCGTATTGGCAATACTTGGTCACAACCCGGCGTAGTTGGCTATATGGTTGATAATACCGACGACAATTCGTCATCGCCATGGGAGTATCTGTGTATCGTTTATAATCGCAACCAAGATGGCTGCAATGTCGAATTGGGCGAGGGTGATTGGGAAGTGCTGGCAACTGGTCACGATAGTTGGTTATGGCAAAATCCCCAGGTCGTCCAGGGACATTATGAGGTTGAGCCAGTTAACTGGGTAATGCTAGGACAAAGACATGAAGAAAGTCATTGAGGAAACAATTAGGCTGAACGATATTGTTCCTGGCGGACAGACCATGGGGACACTGCCGGATGGGCGAAAGGTTTTTGTTTGGGGTGCATTACCTGGAGAGCTTGCAACTATTCGCCTAACCAAACTAAAGAAGTCCTATGCCGAAGCGGTAGCGGTAAAAATTGTTGAAAAATCCAACGAGCGAATTGAGCCTCGCGACGAGTGCTATTTATCAACATCGCCATGGCAGATTATGGCCAAAGAGGCAGAAATTAAATATAAAAGCGGCCTGGTTGTCGAGGCGTTCAGGCAGGCCAACATCGAGATGCCATGGTGCGAAATTCAGGGAGATAGTAAATTCTACCAATATCGCAACAAGATGGAGTACTCCCTGTGGTGGGACCACGAAACCGCCAGGATATGGCCGGCCTTTCACCGTCGGGGAAGCCATCAGAAAATCTTGGTAAAATCCAGCTCTATTGAGCGTCCTGAGATTTGGCAAGAAGCCCAACGTGTCATCAACGAATTAAATAGGACTAACGACGAGGCGCGACGTTACCAGTCATTATTGATTAGATGCAATCAGCATGGCGAGGTTAGCAGTGCTTTATTCGAAATGAATCAGCCCCACCCAATTATGACAACCCTGACAGATAGCATCTTGGGCAGGGAATACACCTATTCACCAAATGGCTTCTTCCAGATTAATCTGCCTGTTTATGAAATGGCCCTGCAAGACATGGCTAGATTCATTAATACTAATAAGGTAGTCGACATGTATTCTGGTGTCGGCACAATCGGTCTATCGATTGCGGCTGACCATAAATTAACACTGGTTGAAACCGACGCCAACGCTTTTAGCGAACTAACGAACAATGTTGCCGCTAGCGAGTCTAGCGCACTAGCCATACATGCCAAATCCGAAGAGGCTTTAGAGTATATAACTAGCGACGCCACCATCATTGTCGACCCACCGCGAGCTGGCTTAGACAATCGTGTGGTCAGCAGAATGTTGGACGTTGAGCCACAACGTATAATTTATCTATCATGTAATCCAGCCACGCAGGCTCGCGATGTCGCAATGTTAATGGTGAAATATCGCATCATCCATAACCAACCATTCAACTTCTTTCCACGGACACCACACATCGAGAATTTGGTCGTGCTAGACAGGCAATAGCTCAACTAGTCATAAGCATTTAGCTATGCTAGAATTAAGGCATTATGAGTAAGAAATCGGCTATTAGGCGTCACGTCCAGACTAGCATCGTGGCTAGGATTATTTATCGACTAATTTGCATTATTTTAATAGTTGTTGGTTGTTTTGGGTTGTTTATGTCATTCAGTGCCAGTGAGCAAGCCTATCGCTATCCTAGGCGGGATAAAATCACTACGGCTATCGTCACTAAGAAGACAAAAGAGGCTGACAAGTATGGCTATGACAACTGTTTGGTCAGCTATAAATTTACCGTTGATGACCAGGATTATGCAACCGAGGGTGTGTTGCCAAACAATTATAGTTGTAATGCAGAGGTCGACAAGGAAATAACTATCCGTTATCAGGCCGATAACCCAGCTAACAACGCCTATGGTGACAATGAACAGGCTGAGGCAATGTGGACTATCATCGCTGTTGTTCTGGCAATTTTGGGCATTATACCACTAGGCGTTGGGTTTGTTGGACTAGTTGCAATTCGCAAGGCACTGCGCGAGGAACACGACTGGCAGGAGCAATCTCAGAGGCGCTCTGAGGCACGCAAGCGTCGTCGTAACGAGAATAAGGATTCTAATACCGAGGAATAAAGTGACCAACAGTCAGACTGATACACAGAAATCAAGAAAGCAATCGGCCAAACAACTAACCAAAAACATCGCAAGCCGTCAACGTCGCATCATTGGCTCGATGTATCGACCACTATGCAAAATCCTGATTTTAATTGGCATCGCGACGATTCTATTGGCAGTTGTGACAATTTGGCAGTATCGCTCGTCTACAACTCGAACTAGTCGAGCCAACGGCACAATTGATAGGATCGATAAAATCAGTGGCATCGGTCGCGATGAAGAGGGCCATAACGCCCAAAAGTGTCGTATCAGTTACACAGTAAATATCGACGGTGTGACTTATACCGATACGCTAGGCTATCGCGGTGACCCAACAACAGATAAATGCAATTTATCAGTCGGGGATACCATTGAAATCTCCTATGACCCATCTCACCCAGCCAACAATGCCTATGCCGTAGATGACGACCTATCAGATCGCAAAACGCAGAGCGAGGCGCTTGGGTCAGCCGGTTTAATTAGTCTAGTCGGAATCGTGCCAATAGTTATTGGATTTATAGGATTAAACATTGCGAAACGTTACCACGAGAACAAACTGGACAGTGCCTATGGTATTGAACATGGCCAACGTAAGAGGCAAAATAGCAAACAGCGAGCGGACAATGCTTAATTATTCCAAAATTTCAAAAACTCCAGCAGCGCCAGTTTACATAGTTGCCATTTTAATGATACTTGCTGGTTTATTGCTGGGTATTTACCCCATTGCCTCTGAACTACTGCATAAAAACAATAACACTGAGTTGATTCGAGTCGATGGAACGGTTGAAAAAGTTTATAGCAAAAGCGCCCACAACAATGCTGGTGTAGCCTGTGCATATGAATACTCGTTCACCCCAATAGATAGCAACGAGGTTGTTAAGTCTAAACTAGATCAAACTGATAATAGTCAATATAGCCAAGCTAACTGTCTAACAGCTCGAGGGGCAAAGGTGACAATCGCCTATGACCCGAATGATGTCGAACGAAATATGCCCGACCCAGATGGCCAAGCCGACAGTGAGAGCCTAATGGGAGCTATCATGATAATTCCGTCGGGAGTACTTCTAATTGCACTAGGCGCAATGATTATTAAGTTATTTTCAGACGCCCGCAGACAGGTTAAACCAGACATTAGCTCGCTAGTTGAAAATAATATCGTTAGTCAAACCAAGCACGACCCAAGATTTAAATAGGTCGCTCAACAGATGGGCTAGTGACCGCTCGGACAAACTATACCTAATATTGGATTAATATTGACTAACTAGTCGCTAAACGACGGTAGCTAAACTTGACGCTCGGCCGCCAATTACCAACAGCAGTTGAATCATACTGTTTGATTACACCGCCTGCAACCTCGCTGATCTGCACCAGGGCTGGGCAGTATGGTGCCAACGTCTTATAAAAATACAAATCCTCGTCCGACACAGCAATTCGCCCCGGGAATATTTCATTAAATTTTTCACGGGCAATATCATCAAAATAGTCAACGTCAGCACCAGGGGCAATAAACTGCTGCGTTTTTAAACCCATCCTAGAAATAATCTTCTTGACATCACCCAGCGTTAGCCGCATCGGTGAATCAATAAAGCAAAATAGTAGTTGGCGATTAGTCAAAAAGACTGTAGCAACCGCACTACGACTTACTGGAATTCGCTCGGCAATGACCGCCTTGATATTAATGTCCAATTTAAATAGAGCATAAATCCGTCGCTCTAGGTCTACTTCATTGAACATTTCATCCATCATCGATTACTATCTTAGCATAACTACCGTATATGCAGTAAAATAAAGCCATGGACTATACGAGCGAATTTAATAAAAAACTAGACGAACTAAACACTGAGCAACGGTTGGCGGTTGACCACATTAATGGGCCTGTTATGGTGGTGGCTGGCCCTGGAACAGGCAAAACACAACTACTGGCAATGCGTGTTGCCAATATTCTATATCAAACCGACACGCTACCATCAAACATTCTATGCTTAACCTTTACTGAGGCGGCTGCCACCAACATGGTTGAGAGACTCGCCTCTATCATTGGCCCAGATGCCTACAAGGTCGAAATTAACACTTTCCACGGCTTCGGTAGCAGTATTATCGGTCGTTATGGCGAATACTTCTATAATGGGGCAACTTATCAGCCGGCCGATGAGCTAACCCAGGGCGAAATTATTGCCGAAATCCTGGCTAAGCTACCATACAACAATCCGCTACGATCAATCAACAATGGACAATTCACGTATTTAAGAGATATCCAGAATCTAATCAACGACCTTAAGAAAGCAGCCATTAGCCCTAGCGAGTTACGGGAATTCGCCCAGCAGAACATTGATTTTTGCGACGCAATCAGCGACTCAGTCAATCATTTATTTGGCCAACGAATGAACGCCAAACTACTACAACAGGCTAAAGAATTAGTCGGCGAGGCGCGACTGTTCGCGGCAAGCCAACCAGATCTTAATTTCACAACAGAACCAAAACTGGCCAATTTAATGGCTAGCACGTTAGAGCAAGCCATTGACCAGGCAGAATCAGGTGAAAAAATATCCACCAAACCACTTACCGCCTTTAAGCAATCTTGGTGTGAGAAGGATAACGCCGACAAGGAACGTGTTGTTCTAAAGGACCAAAAGCGTAGCGAAAAAATATTATTGGCTGCCGACGTCTACGAGGCATATCTAAAGGAGATGGATCGACGCAGTTTATATGACTTTGGCGATATGATCATTGGTGTTATACGAGCTGTTGAACAACACCCCGAACTAAAGGCTAATCTACAAGAGCAGTATCAATATATTCTAGTTGACGAGTTTCAGGATACCAACGATGCACAAATGCGCCTATTAAACAACCTAACAGATTACGATGACCAACCAAACCTAATGGTGGTCGGCGATGATGACCAAGCCATTTATCGTTTTCAGGGTGCCGACATCTCAAACATCCAGCAATTTGCTGAGCGTTTTCCAGCGCTAACCCAAATAAACCTAAGGAATAACTATCGCAGTGGCGCCGACATTCTACACGCCAGCCAGTCAGTGTCAAATGGTATCTCGAGTCGCCTAACAAATGTTGATGGAACGCCAAAACAGCTGGTCGCCATGCGCGAGATTTCATCACAACTAAAGATGTTTACTGCAACCAATATGGAACACGAGATGGACTTTGTTGCTAGCAGTATTAGCAAACTAATTGACCAGGGTGAAAACCCTGGCAACATTGCTGTCATTGGTCGACGCCACAATAGTCTCGAACAATTAGTGCCCTATTTAGCCAAACGTGGTGTCAAGGTTACCTACGAGCGGCAGCGCGATGTCTTTCAATCACCGCTGATTCAACTAATAGTCGCCCTAGCTAAGTTGGTTCGCGGAATTAACAGTGGCAACCAAAACGATATTGACGAAAACTTGCCCGTAGTTTTGGCTTGCGAGGCTTTTGGTCTTAGTCGCAAAGATTACTACAAACTATGCTTGTCCTGTCGTCACCACGGCGCAGAGTGGCTAGATAAATTGTCTGCCGATACCGAGAAAAAGCCCCTCGTAGACTGGTTGCGTCAACTGGGCCGTGAATACGAAACAGCCTCGCTCAATCGTCTACTGCTAGAATTAATAGGCACCACCGAAACCGAGTTAAACGAAAACTCTGATGAGTCAGCAGAAAAACCACTAGCCAATCCATCGAGCAAATACCGTTCACCAATTTTTAATTATTACTTTGATTATCGCCAGCTAGAACAGAACGCGCTAACCTATCTAGGATTTTTGAACGACATTAAAACGCTTATAGGCAAGTTAAAAAACTACCTACCAGACCGCAAGCCAAAACTGGCTGACTTTATCCATTATGTTGATCAATGTCAGACTCTTGGTCTAGCAGTCTATGCCACGTCAAGCTACGGCGACCAGAACAACGTCCAGCTTCTTAGCGCCCATGGTTCCAAGGGGCTAGAGTTCAAACATGTTTACATAATTGACGCCGAAAGCGAACAATGGGGCTCAAAAATGCGAAGCCGCAGTGGCAATTTGCCATATCCACATAATTTGCCAATTGGTAGCCCAACTGGCGATGAAGACGATGAGCGGCGGCGCTTGTTATTTGTCGCAATGACTAGGGCCAAACAGAACCTATTTATCACCGCCCACGACATTAACGACAAGGGTAAAGAGTTAAATGCTTTGGAATATCTACTAGATTTTCCAAACCAAGAAAAACTACCTGAGCCGTCCGCTATCGACAGTATCGTTCAGCTTGAAACATCGTTAATGGACCGCATCGCCGAACCGTCGGCCGATCAACGCGAGTTATTGGCGCCAGTACTAGCCAATTATCGGCTATCAGCCACGGGCTTGAACTCCTTTACTGACGTAATGAACGGAGGGCCGATACACTTCCTGCTATATAACATACTAAGAATCCCCACCGCAACATCAGGCGCGCTTGCACTTGGCAACGCTATTCATTACACCATGCAGTATATTCATAACAAGATCAGTAGTAACGCCAAAATGCCACCAATGGATGACGTTATGAATGTTTACCAACAACAGTTCGCTATCCAGGCGCGTGACCTAGACCTTAACGAAGCTACGGCTAACTTTAATAAGGGCAAAGACGCCTTAGTCACCTACATCAACACAAAGCACGACAGCTTTAATCAGAGGCAACGAGCCGAGCAACTGTTCCAGGCAACCATAGATAATGGAATCAAGCTAACCGGCAAACTCGACTGTCTAGAGGTTGATAATCAAAAGCACGAAATTCGTATTATTGATTACAAAACCGGCAAATTCATTGACAGCTTTGATGAAAAGGGTAGTGATTTTGCCAAGGCTAAAGCTCGTCGTTATAAACAACAGCTAATGTTTTACAAGCTGCTAGTCGAGGCGTCTGGTCAATACCCGGGCTACCATATTGTTAGTGGGCAACTAGATTTTATCGAGCCCGACAGCAACGGGCGTCTACACAGCCCAATGCTTGTTTATGACGAAATCGACATGGAAGATTTCAAGAAATTGCTAAAATCTGTCTGGCGACATATTGTCCAGCTTAATCTACCTGACATATCTGGCTACTCCAACGACTACCAGGGTATTGTCGATTTTGAAAATTGGCTAATTGAAAATCCCTAGTGTTATAATCATCTGTATATGACATTCTGGGACAATTTGCCAAAACCATTTTTCGTGCTGGCTCCGATGGAAGATGTCACCGACATCGTTTTTCGCCATGTCGTTGCTCGGGCCGCTCGACCAGATGTGTTTATGACGGAATTCACCAACACTGCCAGCTATTGCAGTGAAAAGGGCAATTTCTCGACCAGGGGCCGATTAGAACATGACGCCAGTGAGCAACCAATCGTCGCCCAGATCTGGGGAACTAATCCAGATAATTTTGCCACAATGGCGGCTGGATTGGCCAGTCAGGATTTTGCGGGCATTGATATTAATATGGGTTGCCCAGCCAAGGATGTCGTTAAAATTGGCGCAGGGTCGGGCCTAATCAGGCAACCTGACACCGCAATTAAAATTATCCAGGCAACCAAGCAGGCTGGCCTGCCGGTATCGGTTAAAACTCGCCTGGGCTTTAGTCGCGTTAACGAGTATTTAACTTGGCTACCCACATTGCTACAACAGGATGTAGCCAACCTAACTATCCATCTTCGCACGCGCCGAGAGATGAGCAAGGTTAACGCCCACTACGAACTAATCCCAGAAATTTTAGCCCTGCGCGATCGCATTTCGCCCCAGACCAAGATAACCATCAATGGCGATGTACAAGATTATACCCAGGCTATGAAATTATTTAACGAGCATCCCGGCATTGACGGATTTATGATTGGCCGAGGCATCTTTAGAAACCCCTACTGTTTTGACCATTGCAACAAGACCCCCAGCCAATCAGAATTGTTAGAGCTGTTTCGTTATCATTTAGATCAATATGACAAATATCGCCAGATTATGCCCAATGAACGACCCGAACTAGTGCGCAATTTTGACTCGCTAAAGCATTTCTTTAAAATCTATATCAAGGATTTTCCAGGGGCAGCTGATTTGCGGACAGAACTATATAGTTGCACCACTACTAACCAGATACGAGACGCCCTAAACAACTGGTTCACCAAATAGCTGGCGCCTATTCAGCAATCAAGTAGGTTGTGCTAAGATTAGTTTATAAATAATTCTAGCAGAAGGAGGGGCAACATGAGCAGCAAAAAAGAACGCTGTGACGAGGGTAATTACGAGCCTATCTCAGCCTGGGGCTACCTGGGCTACGAGATTCTATTTTCTATACCGATAATCGGTTGGATATTCCTCATCTTCTACGCCCTAGGTGCAGACAACCAGAATGTTAAGAATTTTGCCCGCTCATATTTCTGCATTTGGCTAATCGCTATTGTTGTCGTAATTGCCTATTATGCAGCGATCGGCATGGGCGTCGATCTGCCTCTGCCCGAGGTTCATTTCCAGTAGGACGACGGACACTAAAATATGCCCCAATAGGGGCATATTTTGCGTTATACGCATCAGTAAACTACTTAGATTTATCCTGACCCGACAGCATCTGCGATTCCGCCAATATTTGCCGCTCCTCAACCGATAAACCATCGCTATCAGACTTGCTAGATCGTTTAGCAAGCTTAGCTTTGTTCTCTCGGCTCGTCTTCTTAGCCCCTAGATTGCCGGCTGGAACATCGACGATCTTGATGAGCTGCCGATAAGAGAATACCATGGCTAAAATTGCCCCAACTCCGATACCCCATAGCGCCACTGTAGCGGGTTGTTGCAACAAATAATCAACACCCAGGCCAATCAGAAAACACAGCATGACGATACCGATAATCGCCACACCCAGAAAAAGATATCGCTGCCATACAGACATTTTGCGAAAATCATAGAAACGCCTCTTGGTCGAGCGATCTGATGATCTGGATTTATCGGACTTAGATATCTTTGATTGGTCCTTTGTCATGGTCGTATTTGGTTAATAAAATCTGGTGGGCGAAGAGGGACTTGAACCCTCACGGTATTACTACCAGCAGATTTTAAGTCTGCAGCGTCTACCAATTCCGCCATTCGCCCAAACTGGTATATGGCTATTCTAGCACATAATGGCCATTTGGTATAAAATAAATGTTAACTATGGATGGGCGGGAAAATCAAAATAGCTATATTCTGGGCAATCACGCGGGTGGCCGAATTGTTGTACCACCACGACGCCAGCAGGACCAGGCCAGCTACGCCATCCCAACTACACCACTAGTCCAACAGACCCCACTAAAAACGACCGCTGGTCACATTCAGGCTCAACCTAGCAACGTCGGTCTAACAACCAGCCCTGGTGCGCCATACAATCAGCGTCATCAGCCGACATCCGCCCCAACGCCAGTTACCAACACAACAATCGAGAGCAACCCGACCATTTCGTTTAGTTCTACGCCAACAGACAAGCCGTCACCTGAAAGCTCGTCCAAGCCAGCGACGCCAGCAACGCAGACACCTCAAAACCTTGCCGGCCAGCCCAAGGCAAGCTTGACCGAGGCACAACGACGCTACCATCAGGCATGGCAAAACTATTATCAAAAATATTACCAAAATTACTATATAGCCGCTCTACAGGAACAACAGGCACGCTTCGCAAAACAACAGGCCGAGGTCGTCGATAGCCGAGAACCAGACGGCAAGCTTAGTCAGACAGAGGTACAGGAACGCATCCAGTCCGACATCATCGACAAGGTTAAGTCAGGTGCTGATAAGGCAAAAAAACATTGGTGGTTCTGGCCAACTATAATAGCCATCATCGTAATCCTCGTCTTTTTATTCCTACAATATAACAGCGTAATTGCCGCTAAAATCGCCAGCTTTGTTAGCCCAGGCAGTTCATCAACCCAAACTATTATCGTTGGAACAGGCGTTAATCAGCCAGTTAGCGACAGCCCCCGAATCATCATTCCCAAAATCAATGTTAACGCTCCAGTCACCTATGGCTTAACTAGTCTAGACGAGAATACCGTGCAAACCGCACTACAGAATGGCCCCATAAATTACCCAGTCGCTGGCGCCAGCGCATTGCCAGGGCAACGGGGCAATACCGTTATCCTAGGACATAGCAGCGCCGACGTATTTGCGCCCGGCAACTACAAGTTCATCTTTGTCCAGCTGAATCGTCTGACTGCTGGGGATTTATTCTATTTAGACTACGGCACAACTCGCTATACCTACAAAGTTACCGAAACCAAAATCATTAACCCAACTGATGTTGGCGCACTGAATCTCGGCACTGACAAGCCATACGCCACATTGGTCACCTGTGACCCACCGGGGACTATTGCCAATCGTTTGCTAGTTATTGCCGAACAGGTTTCGCCTAGCCCTAATGACGCAACCGAAACCCAGAGCACCGACAATGATTCACCAACCACTATTACCGGCAAGCCAAAGACGTTATTGGAAAGCATATTTGGTAGTTAGGAGAATTGAGAGATGAGCAACCGAACACCAGAACAAATCAAGACTATCGAACAACATGCCCTAAATATTCGACGCAATGTTATCAAGATGATTGCAACAGCTGGCTCTGGCCATCCTGCCGGCTCGCTTAGTATTGTCGATGCGTTAGCCTGTCTGTATTTTGGAGTAATGCGTTACGACCCGCATAATCCCAACGACCCCAATCGGGATATATTAGTTTTGTCCAATGGTCATGTTTGCCCCGCATTATACGCCACAATGGCCGAGGCAGGAATTATCCCAGAATCCGAGCTGATGACATTGCGCCGGTTTGGATCACGCCTACAGGGCCACCCCGAGAGAACAAAATTGCCGGGATTAGAAACTACCAGTGGGCCATTAGGCGAGGGTCTATCGCAGGCCGCTGGAATGGCTTACGCCCTAAAGTACCTAATGCCCACTAATGATCGCCATGTTTATTGCATTATTAGTGATGGCGAATTAAACGAGGGGAATATAGACGAAGCCGCCAAATTCGCCGGTAAATATCAACTTAGCAACTTAACGGTTTTACTTGATCGCAACGGTATTCAATTGTCCGGCACGACAGAGAATATCTTGCCAAACTTTGGTCGTTGCGGCATACAATTTACGGCTCATAATTGGGATAATTTCTTTGCTTTCAGTGGCAACAATGTCGCCTGCATACTTGACGCAATCGACGAGTCAAAACGCCGAACACCCGAACAGCTAAAACACGGTTTCAGCCTAGACCACCCGCGACTCATTCAGTTGCACACCACGCCAGGAAAAGGCGTCGATTTTATGGAAAATGACTACAATTGGCACGGCAAGGCGCCATCGCTAGACGACGCTAAGCATATATTGGCTAAGCTAGGAGACAAAAAACATGTATAAATTAGACAATAATTTTATCAAGGGACACCCAAGAACAGAATCCTTACGCTATAAATTTGGCGATGCGCTATTTGACGAAATACTAAATCAAGACAATGTCGTAGTTATTTTTGCCGATCTCTCCAGTGCGATCGGGTTAAACGACATCCCCGGGCGACTTGGTCACAACGACCTAGGCAAGAGCGTCCGTCACACGACCCGTGAATTCAATAGGTTCATCGAGGTTGGCGTGGCCGAGCAGAATCTAGTGGGTGTGGCAAGTGGATTAGCACACATGGGGCAAATACCGTTTACCGTCAGCTACGCTGCCTTTAGCCCAGGTCGCAACTGGGAACAAATTCGCACTTCCATATGTCTAAATAATCAACCCGTCAAAATTGTCGGTTCACACGCTGGATTAAATGTTGGCCCAGACGGAGCGTCACATCAAATGTTAGAGGATATCGCCCTGATGCAGGTATTACCCAATATGGTCGTGCTGTCGCCGGGTGATGCAATCGAGGCCAAGAAAATGGTTAAATTGATGATCAATGACCCACGACCGAATTACATCCGTCTGCCACGAGCTAGTTTGCCTACTTTTTCAACACCAAATGATCCGCTAGAAATAGGCAAGGCTTATTTGGTGCGACAGGATGACAACGCCATGGTCACAATCATTTCTACTGGATCAATGACCGGCAATGCCTTACTGGTGTCAGGACAATTATTTAAACAGGGGATAGCCTGCGAGGTAATCCATGTGCCGACCATCAAGCCACTAGACAAGGAAACTATCTTGTCCTCGTGTGGACGAACTAAAATCACCATCACCATCGAGGAACACCAGGTCAACGGTGGACTAGGTTCATCTATTGCTAGTCTAATCCTGTCATCGGATGTTCGTCCAACTAAATTCAAGATGATTGGCGTAAACGATCAGTTTGGCCAATCCGGCACCATGGACGAGCTGTGGCGCCACTACGGACTAGACGTCGATTCTATAACCAACTCCATTAGGCATCTGCTAACCAGCAACTAAGCATGCGCTTATGCTAAAATAGCAATATGAAAGAGCAGCAGTTGAGTTTTCTATGTATTGGGTCATCATCACAGGACGTCTATCTATATAACGTCGATGGGCTAGCCCCTGTTTGCGCCAGCCCGGACGATTGCTTCTACAATATACACCTAGGCGACAAGATATACGTCAACAAGGTTGACTTCATGACTGGCGGCGGAGCTTCCAATGCTTCAGTCACTTTTTCCCGTGGTGGTCAAAAATCATATTTCATGGGACTAATCGGTTGCGACCCAGCAGCCTCAGCATGCCTAGCATCATTTGCCGAGGAAAATGTTGACACTAAATATATCTCCTACACCAAACGGTATAACACCGACTACTCAACACTGCTATTAGCCCCCAGCGGGGAGCGAACTATCCTGACCTACCGTGGCTGCGGAGCCCACTTAAAACCAAAATACTTCGACCTATCCAAAGTCGACGATCACATTGACTGGATTTATATGACGTCATTGGTTGGCCATTTTGATATCTATATGCCACTAGTTGAGGAGGCTCATAGACGTGGCATCAAGATCGCCTTTAACCCTGGCGGTGCCGAGCTTAGCCAACCAGACAAGCTAAAGGAACTATTGCCTTACATAGAAATCCTATCAATGAACAAGGAAGAAGCGCAAAAGATTGTCCCTGGTGAAACAATCGAGGATTTGTTGCGACAACTGCGCAAATACTGCCCAGTAGTCATTATCACCGATGGTGTCAACGGGGCGATTGCCACTGACCAGCAACAAACTATTTGGGCGGGGTTATATCACGCCAATGAAAAGCCAGTGGATCGCACTGGGGCAGGCGACTCGTTCTGTTCTGGCTTCACCCTTAAATACGCACTGGGCAAGGGGCTGCGCGAGGCTATCTATTTCGCCTCAGCCAATTCAGCTTCTGTTGTCACCAAGATAGGTTCTAAGCCCGGCATCATGAGAGTCGGCGAAGATGCCAATCTTGACCCCCTAGAAATGCGCAGAATTAACCTGTAGTCAATTGATACAGGGCGATGCCAGTGGCCACGCTTACGTTATAACTTTCCTTGAGTCCGAACATTGGAATCTCGATTAAATCATCACATTGTTCAATCAATGTGTCTGTTAGGCCATGGACTTCCTCGCCTAGCAGCAAGGCAATCTTTTGTGATGGACGATAATCAGGCAGAGAAATTGCCCGATCATTTTGTTCTAGTCCAACAACTATAAAACCGTCGCCCTTTAATTCATTAATTAGTTCCATTATGTCAGTGGAATATGTAAATTGCATTGACAGTTCCGCACCCAAGGCTGAACGGTGCAGCTCGCTGGCAATTTTATTGCGAACATGGGGCAGAATTGGCAAATTGCTGCCATCCGTTCTAGTTGTTAAATTAGGCGTATAGCCGCTGGCGTAAACCTTATCCACACCCAGACAGTCCGCCGTCCGTAAAATCGCCCCGACATTCTGGATTGAACGAATATTGTGCGCCAATACAACAATCTGTCTGTTTGGTCTAGTGAAATTGCGTGATCGCATATCTAGATTTTACCACCATTAGTAATTCTTAATTATTCCGTCATTATTTACACCAATTGTCAATTATAATAAACTGTATCTAGCGCAAAGCGTTGAACCTAAACAATTCGATCGAAAGGTGGTTTATCATGCTAAACTTCAAAAAAGAAATCCTGGCGGCCCGCCAGCGGGGACAACAGTCTCTAGACGAGCTGGTTGCCGAAATGACTCCTGGCGGCATACTAATCAACTACAACACACTGGTTGCTAGTGGCGTTGCAATCGACACGGACTATATAGCAGAGTCTCTGTCGATGGAAGGAAGTTTAGAGAGTTATCTAGGCTGGTATCTTAACCACGGCAAGCTAACGTCACGAGTTATACAACTGGCTAACCCGGACTGGGTATACAACAACTGTCGGCAGCTACTAGATCAAAGCAAGCTTGATGTTGCTGATGTCGCCAACGCCTTGAAGCCGTGGCAAATCAGCGATCTGGCCAGTATGCTACACGATGCTGGCTTGGAACTATGCAGCCTGCAAACGATCGAGATATCAATGATACCCAGCCTAGTCGAGGCAGGATACCAAGTCGGCGACATCATTAGGCGTAGAGCCGTCCTGGATATCAATGATATTGAAACTAGCAAGGATGTTGCCGTTGGCGACATGATCCTCCTGGCAGAGCAGGGATGCTTGGGCGGCAAAATGGAGTGGAGTAGTCTACGCGAACCATTGTCAGCCACTGATATGAGGCGTCTCCATCAAGCAGGTATCAGCTGGGATCTAATCCTGGACTCACAAAGCATCATAAATGTACTCGAGACCTTTGGAATGAATGACGATCCGGAAGTGCAAGCATTTCTGGCTAGGCAGATCGATAAATGCCAACCGCATATAGTCAACAAACTAAGCCAACTAGCCGAAACACTGGCATTGCAGTGCAGCGGTCTAGTTGCAACAGCACTTGCACGCAAGATTAACGTCCGTGCTCTTGCAGACAATTTGGACGCTTTTTTGGCGAGTGGCGCCGATGTAGCTGCTATTGCCAATAAGCTTTCACTTAAACACCCCGGAGAAGCACTACGAAACTACAACAAGCTAACCGATAGCGGTGCACAAATCAATGTAGTGGACTGTCTGCATCGTTGGCTAACTCAGCCTTTCTCGACCACGTCAGTCTACGGATGTAGTTCTGCTGACGAATTTTGCACAGTGTGCCTGTCAATTGAGCAAGAAGTCGACCATATGATTTCACTAGCCAAGTTCCCTGATCACGGACTAGACGAGACGTCCGTATTATCTGGCGCCACCATCAGCACGTTAGACTTCCTGCTTGACCGGCAGATGCCATTGACCGTCGCCTGTCAACTGGTTAATCCATGGATAATAATCAGCGATCATCAAAGATTGCAAGCCAACTATGGTTTGACCAATAGCACACTGAGCAGGCTTGTC
>CALXTC010000027.1 GCA_944391325.1 uncultured Candidatus Saccharibacteria bacterium
CAATCATTGATGACGGCATAGCCAAACCAATTGTGTCGCCAGGTTTGACAGATTTTGGATATACTACATCACTATTCATTTTTACCTTTCATTTGTTCACCAACTGGTAATCTGCCATAGCATGCGATGAAATCCCGCCACGGCTTATCCGTACCAGGGTGAATTTCGTCGTAACTCCAGTATCGAACACCATATGGTTCACCACAGGCCAAAAAAACATCATCACCAACGTATATACCAACATGTGATAAATTGGCTGGCCGATACGAAGAAACGTCAAACGAGCCCGTAAAGAATACTAAATCGCCTGGCTCTGCTAAGTCTGCTGGTAGTTCCTGACATTTTTCAAAAAGCCCATCGTAGAAAACGCCGTCAATTTTTGAGCCAGATACTGGCAGATGAACAGATTTACCCCTAATAACGTTACGATATTTTAACCCCATTTCATCTAATATATAGGAAATAAAGCCACTGCAATCAAAGGAGGTGTCAGGCTCTGAGCCACTCCACACGTATGGATAGCCCATAAATGGCATAGCAATGGCCATCTCCCGTTCTAGAAGCGGATATTTTTCCAATCGTTCGTCCGGAATATGGTAATCGATAGGCTCTTGCCACTGGATAACATTGGGATATTTATCGGCTGGAAATAGGTCTGGTCGACAACCCCGACTGCGTAGATATCCGGCATATGCCATTAACTGATCGTGGTTTAATAAACTATCAACCACACAATATAGATCATAATTAGTAAATTTTACATTCAACTCGAGATATCTTGGCTCTAGGCGGTCGATATCGACACCAGCAAATTGTTCACCGAACTCACCAGCGAGCGATTTACTGATGGTCAGCGTATATTGCCGTCGTGGGCGACGCAATTCGGCAAATATTTGCCTGATCTCTGGGTCATTAATACGAAAATCGGCCTTTATTGCGCTTAGGATCGCTATTAGAACATATGGATCATGGCCAATCGGCTCCACGTCATAGTGATAGGCGTGATAGCCAGGATAGTCTGTTTCAATGCTGGATATTTGCCTAGCTAAATCAGTTTCGTATGCCTGGTATTCAGCCTCAGCCGCATGCATGTCCTCATCTGCTGCCAAAAATCTAGCGTTTATAGTAGCAGCAGTGATTCTACTATTTACATCCTTTGAGTCATCTTGCTTGTTATGCATTAGTCCTATTTTACCATTCACTGCCCCACAAAACTAAAACGCTCCAATGGAGCGTTTTAGAATTCTAATTGTGCAATTTATTACTACTGCAAATCAACCTTGATGCTGGGGCCCATAGTAGTAGCAACAGCAGCTGAGATAATGTAGTTGCCCTTTAAGGTGCTTGGACGAGCAGCCTTTAGACTATTGATGAATACATTAGCATTCTGTTGCAACTTTTCAGCGCCAAAGGAAACTTTGCCAATACCCAAATGAACGATACCCTGTTTGTCAACACGATACTCAACCTTACCGGCCTTAGCCTCCTTGACCGCCTGAACAGGATTAGCACTCACGGTACCAGCCTTGGGGTTTGGCATTAACCCACGTGGGCCAAGCAAACGGGCGAACTTACCCAACTTAGGCATAAATTGCGGAGTAGCGACTAGGACGTCGAAGGCTAGATTTTCTTTCTCTAGCATCTTCATAATCTCTTCCTCGCCAGCATAGTCGGCGCCAGCCTCCTTGACAGCATCAACATCGTCAGCAGAAACCAATGCAGCAACACGAATATCCTTGCCCGTACCATTTGGTAGAGTGACGGTTGTACGAATATTTTGATCAGCCTGCTTAGGATCAACACCTAGGCGGACATGCATCTCGACGGTGCTATCGAATTTAGTCGTAGCAGTTTGAGTAGCCAGGTCTAAAGCCTCGGCTAAGCTATAGGACTTAGTCTTGTCAACTAGCTTGGCAACCTTTTTATAGGCCTTACCCTTGCGCTCCGCCAATGGGCGAGTTTTAGGAGCTGGTCCCTTCTCGATATTGGCAACTGCATCACCCTGCGGAGTGGTATCGCCAGCTTCCTTGCGAGCCTGACGCTCAGCCTCAGCCTCTGCAGCTCGGACAGCTTTTTCGCTGCGCTTGCCAGCCTTAGCAAAGTGCTCCTCCTCAACTGCCTCAGCCTCGCCCTCGGCAACAGCCTCAACAGCCTTGCTGACCTCCTCGACAGTCTTGACAACATCCTCTGCCACAGCCTCTGCAGCACTCTTAATAGCAGCTGTTATCTCAGCTACGGTATTCTTTTCGGTGACATCTAGATTTAGCTTCTTTGCCTCCTCTAAAAGTTCACTCTTGGTCTTTGCCATCGTAAAACTCCTTTCGTGGTTCAAACGACAGTTGTCTCCCACAAATTAATTTGACTAGTGAATTATACTAAAAAACCCGCCTTCTAGCAAGGGCGGGTATACATTCTCTATCGGCAATTCTAGTCCTCAATAGTGACGCCCATTGAACGAGCCGTGCCGGCAACGATCTTGGTGGCAGCCTCTAGATCATTGGCATTTAGAAACTGCATCTTAGCCTTGGCAATCTCCTCGGTCTGAGCACGGGTAATCTTGCCAACCTTGTCGGACTGTGGCTTGCCCGAGCCTTTTTTGATACCAGCAGCCTCGCGAATCATATCATCGACTGGCTGGCCTAGGCATTCCCAGGTAAACTTCTTGCCCTCATAAACCTTGATATGGACAATTACATCTTTGCCCATCATATCCTTAGTCTTTTCATTGAATGGGTTGATGAAATCCATCATATTCAAACCCCATTGACCAAGGGTTGAACCAACCGGAGGACCAGCAGTTGCCCGACCAGCTGGAATACGCAACTTTAAGTTGCCAATAACTTGCTGTTTTGCCATAGTTAAATAATCTTCCTCTCAAATTAGAAGTGCGTAACGTCAATATAATAGCACTTTTTGTTAATTTCGCCTAGACTGCCTGAAATGGCTGGCTAGATCTTTTTAACCTGTAGAACATCCAGTTCGACCGATGTGTCACGACCAAACATACTGACCATAACCTTAATCTTGCCCTTAACTGGATCGATTTCAGAGACGCTACCCTCAAAGCCCTTGAATGGCCCGTCGATAATATTAACGACTTCACCAATCTGTAGATCAATATCATGTTTCGGCTCGTCAACGCCCATACGCTTTTTAATGTCGGCAATTTCCTTGTCGCTAACCGGGGTTGGTGTTGTGCCAGTGCCAACAAAGCCGGTTACGCCTGGTGTATTGCGAATAATAAACCAGGTGTCGTCACTTAGGCGCATTTCTACCAATACGTAGCCCTGGAAGATCTTTTGCTCGACAACCTTGCGCTTGCCATTTTTAATGACAATCATTTTTTCCTTGGGGACTAGCACATTATAGATTTTGTTAGCCATGTCAACGCCCTCAATTCGCTGGCGAATTTGGTCGGCAACCTGCTCTTCGTAACCAGCATAGGTATGAATTGCATACCATGCTCGACGATCATCATAACGATTTGATTTCTTTGCCATTACAATACTACCTCCTGTATTAGCCACTGTGATATCCAGTCACACAACAAAACAAAAACACCAATGAATACACAGAAAACAACCACACCTAGCGTCATTTTCCAGGTCGCCCGTCGGCTTGGCCATTCTACCTTGCGTAGTTCACACCAACTATCCCGTAGATAATGCCCGAATGCCACAAATGGTCGGAACAGGATAAACGCCTTGGCCGACTTGCCGTCAGATGTCTTTTTGGGCGACGCCTTTTTTTCTTTGACTTGTTTCTTTGTTGATTTAACGGCCTGTCGCGCATCGTTATTAACGGCTGTGTCGTCAGTTTCAGTAGGCTTGGCCATACTTTCGCGAACAGCCTTAGCGACCGCTACCTTACGTTCACTTACCGAACTAGATTGGCCGGTTGACGCCTTGATGCGACGAACTACTTTTTTCTTCTCGCTCGCCATTTAATCTCCTTATATTAAAAATAGCTTGATTACTCAAGCTGTCAAGTATATAGTAACCTTTTTGCCAAACGGTGTCAATTTACTACTGTTTATGTGCATCCTTGCGGACTGGCAGAACAATGCTAAATGTCGAGCCAACATTTAACTGGCTAATGACATCAACTTTAGCACCAATCTTGGTTGCCAATTGATCAACAACATGCAAGCCTAAACCAGTGCCATTGGTTTGGCGCGTCCGGTAATCCTCACTACGCCAGAAACGCTGGAAGATGTGTTCCATATCTGATTTGGATATACCAATACCAGTATCCTTTACATAGAATCTAGCATGTGTATCATCACCGGCAATTGGCTCAACGCCGATAGTAACACTACCCTTTTCAGTGTATTTGATAGCATTTGTAATTAAGTTTTGCATGATCTCCTCAATTACCATGCTCGGCACAGTCACCTTGCCGTTAACATTGATATCTGCGATTAGGCGCAAATGCTTGTTTGTCACATCCTCTAGGTATTTGTTATATAGCGAGCTCATAAAACTTTCGATATCAATTTCGTCGTCGTTCATGTATAGACCTCGCTGGGCACGACTAAGCGTCGATAGATCGTTAACCATCTGACCTAGATATAATATTTGTTTGTGCGCCGAATCTAGCGTCGTCTTAAAGGCGCGTGGATCACCATCACGCTCTAGCAATAACTGCAAATTGGACAATGCCCCCTCGGCAATAGCCACAGGCGTACGTAGTTCGTGGCTAACGACACCGATAAATTCATCACGCTCGTCGTCTAATGATTTCTGTTTGGTTATATCGCTAGCCATAATAATTACGCCATCCAAGTCATGATCAGCCCTAACCGAGAACTGATTTTTGATGGGAATAATGGCCATACGTAAATTAATGTATTGGCCATCACCATATGACAACTTCAGATCAGTCCGTTCTGACGTTCGCTTTGTTTTATGGACAATAGATGACAGTTTAATCGGGTTATTGTTCTCGTCGACCAGGCTAAATAACTTGTCGGCATCCAGTCCAATAATGTCCCGGTTGGTATTTAGTAAATCCATCGCAGCCGAGTTATATAGTTGAACATCACCATCTGGGGACACGCAAACTAGTGCGTCCTTTAGATTGTTGACAACGGCACGCAGACGCCGCGTTTGCAAACGTTCACGTCGCTTTAGACGATTGTAGTCACGCAATTCCAGCAAACCAACCTCACGATAACGGTAGAACATATACGACGCATAAATCGTCAGGGCTACCGTAATTGCCAGCGATACTAGATGATCTAGCGTGTAGTGATGCAAAATCGGGCTAGCGACCGTTGAAACAACCATCACCACAACACCGACGCAATATGATGCTCGACCAAACAAAATACCCGTGGTCGACAACAGAACCATCCACAAAATCGCCATAGCTGCGTCGCGATATTGATTGTAAACGCAGATTGAAAACAGAATAACCGAAATATAATACGCGACCATCACACAGTGATAAGCAACGTTGTTCTTGGGTATAAAAATTGCCCGAGCCAAGTTGACTATTGCCAAAACAGCCATCGTCCCCAGCATGGCAAAAACGGCCGGCAGGCTATATGGTGTTGCAATACCAGTAGTCCGCTCGCTGATCAAGGTGGAAGTCACGTACAACAACTGCATTGCCGCAATCGCGATCCCAGTCCAACGTAAGCTAGCAATCGAAGCTCGATTGTTAATAACAGACGGCAACTTCCTCATGCTTATATATTAGCACAAGCTCTATGGCTCGACGACAGCCAAAATGTGAATTTTATTGCCCATCAAATATACGGACTATACTTACGCAACTGGTCACGCAATCTCTTTGCCCCCGGCAGAACCAACTCTAGATCTCGCCAGAACGCGGTGCTGTGATCCATATGTTTGGTGTGTGTAAGCTCGTGCAGTAGAACATAATCAATTAGCTGATCAGGCAACAGCATTAGGCCGACATTTAGTGAAATAGTACCGCTCGAGCTACAACTACCCCAACGTGATTTAGCGAAGGTCAAGCGAACTTGCTGATAACTGAACCCGTGCTTTAATGCCAACATTCTTAGTCGTTTTGGTAAATAATGTTCCGCCTCGGATTTCAAGGCTTTGGCAACCGCCTTGTGAACTAACTGTCTTGATTGGAGGTCGGTATAATTGTCTGGAATAGTGACGGTTACCAACGTATCTGAAACTCGACTACCCGCTCGCACCCCCTGGCGCACTACTAGTCGATGATGGCGACCAATCGCATCACCATCTTTGAACTGACGCTGCCTGCTCAGTTTTTCCAGACAGCGTCTGATATGCGGTCGCGACTCCTCGATAAAAGCCAGCACTTGCCGTCTTGATGTGCCAGTTGGTTTTGATACAACAATCTCGCCATTTGTCCGAATATTAATTCGTAGATAACGACCATTATTGCTAATCAGTTTGACCTTGCCTAGCTCGTCGTCATCAACAAACTCGGCACTGGGCGTCGTCCTATGAATCGTCCTGTGTTTAATTAATGGCATTATCGAACAAATGGCCCACGTGGTCGGATATTTAGAGTTGCCCGATGTGGCTGGACTGATGATTCATCGGCTGTTGGCTTAACAGGTTGGCTATTACCACCGCTGATTTCAATCATCTTACGCAATACGATCTTTGCCTGAGTATTATAGGTGTGTTTGCCACTAATAACTACGACATCAGTCGGTGTAGTTGATGGCTCCTCATAATTCTTTTTTGCTAGATCGAACTGCTCGTCACTTAGGCTTTGCTTATACTGATCACCTGGTTTTTTATCGCTACGTCTGGTTGCCCGGCGACGACTGGTTGGCTCATCGGTCTGAACAACAATTGTCAAGACTCGATAACCATTTTTACGAGCACGAGCCAAAACCGCCCGACGAGCACTATTAGTATTGCATCCACCGTCTAGAACAAAGGTCTTTTTGGTTTTAAGAAGTTCACTAACCAATAAATCGGCCACCTGTTCTACCATGGCGTTTTCGTTGTCACTATAGGTGTGATTGGCAAATAATGTCCAGCGAATTTTATCCTGGCTAACAATGGCTGCGCCAAAGGTACCGG